>JACRAS010000108.1 GCA_016234705.1 Betaproteobacteria bacterium
GAATTTCATCCTGAACACCGAGAATCGAATCGGTTTCATGTACTCTTCCGATGGGTTGCCCGTCAAAGGACCTGCGCCATCCTGAACCGCTCTTGTTCAACAATAGAAGCGTAAGAATCCACGCCGAGCAGGTTCGGATTATGACGGCGCGAGTGTTGGAATCAGCAGCACGGTTATCCAAGCAAAGCCACTATTCGAGCAGGGGTAATCCCCTTCAGCGCGTCAGGCGGAACGGTCGCGAAAACGCTTTGAAATTCCGCACCGATCGTTTACCATGGCAACCCGCTAACGTGAGTCTTCGTTGCGCGGAGTGCAAACCAACCTGCCGCGCGTGTTTCAATAACCGAAAGTGAATCACCGATAGGAGAAAGTAAAAATGGGAACTCTGGTCAGCGTGAAAATAGACGCTCCCCTCGCGTTCGTGCAGCTGAACCGGCCGCCGGCGAACGCATACAACCTGGATTTTCTCAAGGACCTCGAGGCCGCCATCGAGGAAGTCCGCTTCCGTGACGAGGCGCGGGTGGTGATCGTCCATGGCAACGAGCGCTTCTTCAGCGCCGGCGCCGATATCACCACCTTCCTCGGCGTTACGCCCGAGGCGATCACGAGCTTCGGGCTGGTCGGCCACCAGGCACTCGAGAAAATCGAGCGCCTGCCCAAGATCGTCATCGCGGCGATCGAGGGCCATGCGATGGGCGGGGGGCTGGAGATGGCGCTCGCCTGCGACCTGCGCTTCATGGCGCGGGGCAAGGGGCGGCTCGGGCTGGTCGAGGCGAAGATCGGCGCCGTCCCCAACATGGGGGGCACGCAGCGGCTTCCCAGGCTGATCGGGCGCTCCCGTGCGCTGCACCTGATGATCACCGGCGAGACGATGGGGGCGGACGAGGCCCTGCGCATCGGCCTAGTGGACCGCGTGCACGAGCCGGCCGAACTGATGCCGAAGACGGTCGAATATGCGCGCGCGCTCGCCCAGGGCGCGACCCTCACCATCGGCCTGATTAAGCAGTGCGTCAACGAGGGATTCGAGATCGGACTCGGCGGCGGGCTCGCGCTCGAGCGCACCTGCGGCGGCGTAGCGTTCCGCAGCGCCGACTTCAAGGAGGGCGCGCTGGCGTTCCAGGAAAAGCGCGCTCCGGCGTTCAAGGGCTGCTGAGCAAATCGAACAGAAGGAGGCAAGCACATCATGAACCAAATGAACCAAACCGCGACGGTGCGGCAGTACGAGGCCGCCGATTCCCTGCCGGACGAATATCGCGAGCTTCTGTACAAGGTGCTCAAGGTGGCGGCCGACACCGAAACGAGCCTGCTATTCCCGGAGACGGACTGGATCAAGGGCGTCATCGATCTTGCGCCTACCCCGGAGGATCGCGTGCGGATTGCGCGCTTGTACGCGGAGGAGTTGCACCACGGCCTTCTGTTCTACAAGATCTGGAGGGACTTGGGCGTCACGCTGACCGCGGAAGACTACCGCCACACGCGCGAGATCTATTTCGCCGCGACGCCGTTCCAGACCTGGACCGACGTCGCGCTGCTCAACACCCTGACCGACCGGGTGGGTCTCTACCAGTACCGCAACATGGGCGGATGCAGCTATCTGCCGCTCGCCAGGATCGTGCCGAAGATCGAGAAAGATGAAATCGGCCATACCGGCATGGGTTATGTGCACCTGCGCGCGATCTGCGAGAAGCCGGCCGGCAAGGCGGATGCGCAGCGCCTGCTGGCGAAGTGGTATCCGGTCGCCCTCGACATGTTCGGGCGGTCGGATTCCAAGCGTGAGGAAGCCTACATCCGCTGGGGCCTGAAGAAGCAGGGCAACGAGGAGATGCGCCAGGCGTATATCGGTGAAGTGCGGCCGCTGCTCGAGGGCTTGGGGCTCGAGGTGCCGGACGAAAAGCTCAATCGCAAGTTTCTCTAGAAAATACACCCGGGAGTAGACATGAGTTACAGCACCATCCTGTGGGACGTGGCCGATGGCGTCGCCACGCTCACGATGAACCGGCCTGAAAAGCTCAACGCGTTCAACGGCACGATGATCGATGAAATGAGCCGTGCGCTCGACGAGGTCTATCAGCGCGCGGACATCCGGGCGCTGATTTTCACCGGCGCCGGACGCGCGTTCTCTCCTGGAGCCGACTTCGGCTGGTTCAAGATGGAGGAGTTCGCTCCGGTCATGCGGGTGCAGCCGCGCCGGGTGACGCACCGGTTCTTCGACGAACTGGAGTATCTCGAGAAACCGGTGATCGCCGCGATCAACGGCACCTGCGCCGGCGGCGGGCTCGAGCTGGCGCTCTCCTGCGATCTTCGCATCGCCGCGGATAGCGCCCGCTTCGGGCTGCCCGAGGTCAACGCGGGCATCATTCCGGGTTCGGGCGGCTGTTGCCGCCTGATCGAGGTGGTCGGACTCGGGCGCGCCAAGGAGCTCGCCATGCTCGGCGAGCTGGTCACGGCGCAGAAGGCCGAAGCGATCAACCTCGTGAACTGGGTCGTCCCGGCCTCCGAACTGATGACCAAGGCGCGCGAGATTGCCCAAACCTTAAAGCGCAAGGCGCCGCTGGCGGTCGGCATGGTCAAGCACGTTATGAACTCCTCCCGCGGTCAAGATCCCACTACGGGGCGCATTCTCGAGCGCCTGGGTTCGAGCGTGCTGGTGACGAGCGAGGACGCCAGGGAAGGCGTGCGCGCGTTCCACGACAAGCGCCCGCCGCGCTGGACGGGGCGCTAGGAGCCTGTCGGACTTAGTCGCAGCAGGGCCTTGGTCACCGCGAGGATGCCCTCGCCGTGGAAGACCTCGCCGTCACCGAGCTTGAGCGATTCAATTTCTTCGTGAATGGAGATTTCCATGGCGCAGATCCTCAGGCGGCCCTGCGATCCGGCGGGGGGCGGCGCATGAACCGGATGGGCTTGGGCTGCGGGGGCAGCGCTGCAATGCCGTGCGTTGCCAGCGAATTCTCCAGGCCGCGGCCTTCGGGGTCGGCGAGCGCGGCATCGCGCGCCTTGCTGATGGCGGCAGTGCGCGCGCGGTCGTCCAGCGTGCTGCCATCGACGAGAGTGTCGAGAATTCGCAGGAAGCTCGCCTTGCCGCGCCGGTGCGTCTCGCCATAGCCTTTGATAATCCGCGCGCAGAGCCCGATCTCCAGCGCGAGGCTGAGGTCGCGTCCGGCGGTATCGCTGACCGTGCGCAGCCAGCGCTCGATGAGGGCCTGCTCCTCCACATAGCGCGCGCTCATCCGCCGCAGCGGCCGCAGCGCCGCCAGCGTCCGCAACATGAGAAACCCGATCACGCCAGTGCTCTTGACATAAATCCCGACATTGAGTTTGTACGTGAGCCCGCGCTTCCCGGTCCAGGCGAGCAGCCGTTTTGAGAGAAACGGCGGCAGCACGGCTGCGGCTTCCTCGACGCCCGGCTTGAGATACTCGATGATGTGCACGGGCTCGTGCGGCTTCGCCTCGACCTCGGCGCGCACGCGCTCGAACCGGCTGCGGCGCGACTTCAGGTCGGCAACCCGGATCAGGTCCTCATAGCTCATCCACAGCGCGAGGAAACGGCCGGTTTCGCAGGTGAGTTTATATCCGCTTGCGCCGCCGCCCTGTTCCCGGTCGAGCTTTGCGATCGGCTCGAGGCGATCAAGATAGAGGCTGGCGTAATCGCGGTCCTGGAAGTCGGCCAAGCGGGCGACGCCTTCTTCGAGGATCGGATGCGCCTCGGCGGGGAAGATCTTGCGCACGCGCTCGGAGGGCGCCGCACGCCAGCGTTTCAGCTCTTCGGGGGTCGCCTGCTTGGCTTCGCCGCTCGCGTAAGAATAACCAAGTTCGAACCCCTTGAGGCTCGCCGCGGCGCCCTGGACGCCCTTGCGGATGGCTTCCTCGCATGCGGCCCGTGGCAGGGGCAGCACGCCCGAGCCGGCCAGCGCGCCGAACAGCACCGCGCTGATCACCGTTCCGGAGCGCTCGGCCAAGTCCTGCATGTCGAACAGGATGGCGCGCTTGGCCATCGTCTGCGCCGCCTTGAGGATGCGCTCACTGTCGAAGCGGCCGTCGCCCATGTGCATTCTCTCGGCCACGGTGTAGATGCGGTGCGTCGAGGCGATGAGCGTGGTGCGCTCCGGCGTGACGAAGCCGTTCAGCATGGCGCGCCCGGCCTCGAGCAGCTCGGAGGAAATCATCACGTCGACATAGCTGGGCGCCGGGGTGAGCGCCATCACCGGCCGCCGGTCGCCGAGCTCTGCGATATGCGCCGGATACAGTTCGACGTAGTAGGTGGTGGCGCCGGTGCGCTGCGCCACGCCGGGGATCGAGGTGCTCTGCACGGGATAGTCTTGTGATGCGGCGGCCGCGATGATCCAGTCGGCGAGCACGCCGCCGCCTTCGCCGCCCAGCGCGGCAATCAGGATCGTAACCGGTCTGTCGGGGAGTGCGCTCGTATTCATGCGGCTTTCCTTTCCTGCGGCTGAAGCCAGCCGATGAGGGTCTGGCGCACAAGGTGCAGAAAACGGTCCCATGCTCCGGGGTTCTGGACTATCTCCGCGCGGTAGAACGACGGGCACAGGATCGCCGCATGCGCCACCTCGCCGCACAGCCCGCAGCCGACGCAGCCGTTATTGACATGCGCCACCGGGTCCAGCTTGAGCGGGTCTGTCGAAGGTTTCACGGTGAGCGACGGGCAGCCGGAGAGCCGGATGCAGGAATGGTCGCCGCTGCAGGTATCATCGTCCACGCCGAAGCGCTCGCGCACGACGCGCTGGCCGCGCCCGAGCCGCTCGGCGTTCTGCGGACGGATGCGGCGCTGGCGCTCGAGCTGGCATTCGCCCTCCGCTATGATCACTTTCAGTCCCTGGAAGGAACTGGTCATCGCCTCCTTCAGCGTCTTCGCCATGTCGGAGACGCGGTAGTTGTGAACGGTCTTCATCCACTTCACGCCGAGGCCGGCGAGCGTCTTCTCGATGCCCATGTCGCGGGACTTGTACTCGGTCTGGTGGGGCGAGGAGGGGATGTTCTGCGTGCCGGTGGCCGAGGTATAGCCGTTTTTCATGATCAGCAGGATGCCGTCGTTCTTGTTGAACACGGCGTTCGCCACGCCTGATGTAAGACCGTTGTGCCAGAAGCCGCCGTCGCCCATGATGGTGACGGTGCGCCTGCCGAACATCGAATCCACCGCCGAGTTCGATGCGAGCCCGAGGCCGTAACCGAGAACGGTGTTGCCGATGTTGAAGGGTGCCAGCGCGGAGAAGGTGTGGCAGCCGATGTCGGCCGAAATGTGGAACGCACCCGTTTCGCGCTCGACGAGTTTCATCGCCGAGAACACCGGCCGCTCCGGACAACCCACGCAGAAGCCGGGCTGCCGCGGAGGAATCGGCGCGCCGAGCAGCTCCGCGGCCGCGCTCTTCGCCGCGGCTAGCCGCTGGTGGACCTTCGGGATGTAGGCCGTGTCCAGCCCCCGCGGTGCGGAAGTTTCAACGAAACGCGCAACTCCGGTCAGCACCACCTCGTTCGTGTACTCCCCTGCCGAGGGCAGCACGTCCTTGCCGTGAACCTTGGCGCCTATGACTTCCTGACGGCGCAGCATGGCGAGTACCGCATCCTCAATGTAGGCCGGCTGTCCTTCCTCGATGATCAGCAGCGCACGCTTGCCGGCGCAGAACTGCATGACTTCCTCGGGGACGAGCGGATAGGTGACGTTGAGGCAGTAGATGGGGATCTTGGTCGCACCGAAGCTGTCCGACAGCCCAAGCTGCTGCAGCGCGCGGATGGTCGCGTTGTACAGGCCGCCCTGGCAGATGATGCCGACGTCGTCGCTCGGTTGCGTCCCGGCCCCCGCGAAGAATTCGTTCAGGCCGTGTTCGCGTATGAACTTCACCGCGGCCGGCCAGCGCACTTCGGTCTTGTGTTTCTCCTGGGCGTAGGTCGAGGGCGGCAGGCAGACGCGGCCGAAGTCGAAGTCGGGGTTCTGCAGCAAATGCCTGCGCGAAATGAGCGGCGACCTGTTGTCCTTCGCCTCGAAGCTCCCATGCAAGTGACAGGCGCGGATGCGCAGCGCCAGGAACACCGGGGTGTTGGATGCCTCGGACAGCTCGAAACCTTTTTCGACCATGTGCACGATGGTCGGGAGGTTGGGCCGCGGGTCGAGCATCCATAGCTGCGATTTCATGGCGAAAGCGTGCGAGCGTTCCTGGATGGCCGAGGCGCCCTCGCCGTAGTCCTCGCCGATCACGATGAGCGCGCCGCCCTTGACTCCCGCCGAGGCGAGGTTCGACAACGCGTCGGAGGCGACGTTGGTGCCTACGGTCGATTTCCACACCACCGCGCCGCGCATCGGATAGTTGATCGAGGCGCCGAGCATTGCAGCCGCACCCGCTTCGGACGCGTTCGTCTCGATGTGGATGCCCAGCTCGTCCATGATCTCGCGCGCGTCGCTCAACACGTCCATGATGTGCGACACCGGCGCGCCCTGGTAGCCGCCGACGTAGGACACGCCGGACTGCAGCAGCGCCTTGGTCACCGCGAGGATGCCCTCGCCGTGGAATGCCTGACCGCGGCCGAGCTTCAGCAGTTCGACCTCGGCCTCGAATGACCGCTCCATACGTCCTCCTAGAGAATGAAGGCCGGACCGCCGCGCACCGCGACCCCTCGAGCCTCGAATTTCAACCCGGCGGCTGCGGCAGTCTCTGCTCGGTGATGATCTCCACCAGCCCGTTCGAGGCGCCGGAAAAACAAGAGAATCTGCGAGAAGGCCGTCGCGCCGACAATAATGAACAGGATCATGCCCGAGATGCTCACCGTCCCGCGCAAAGGCTGCGGCAGATTCTAGACCGTCGGCGCGCGACACGCAAGGATCGGGCGAGTCTTGGATCGGGCGAGTCTTATCCAAGGTGTCTCAAAGTCATTGACATATTCCGCGAGGACGGTTGATCATAACAGGCGGCTTTTCGCGCTAATCGGGCGCGCACATTCACGAGGAGGTGCAGGATGAAATTCGGGGCATGGATAGTGGCTGCCGCACTACTCGGTATATGTCTGCAAGGGCTGGCCGCCGAGGGGGATCAGGATTACCCCGCCAAGCCGGTGAAGATTGTGGTCAACGTCCCGCCCGGGGGCGTCGCTGACCTAGTGGCGCGCCTACTGGCCGCGAAGCTCTCGGAGTCGCTCGGACAACCGTTCATCGTCGAAAATCGCCCCGGCGCGAGCGGAAACATCGCCAGCGAGCTGGTGGCAAGGGCCGAACCCAATGGACATACCCTGCTGTTCACTTCGGACGGGCCGATCGTGATCAATCCCAGTTTCTTCACCAAGTTGCCGTTGGACCCCGTGAAGGATCTCGCGCCGGTCACGCTTGCGACCTCCATCGCGTTGTTCCTGCTTGCTGCGCCGAGCTTCCCGCCGAACTCGGTGCAGGAGCTGATCGCACTCGCCAAGGCGAACCCGGGGAAATTCAATTTCGCCTCAATCGGCCCTGGCAGCCAGCACCACCTGGCGGGGGAACTGCTCAACAAGCTTGCAGGCATCCGCCTTGTTCACGTGCCTTACAAAGGGTTCGGCCCAACGGCAATCGAAGTGATGGCCGGAAGGGTCGAGACAATGTTCGGGGGGGTGCCCGCGGCGGAGGCTCTTGTGAAGGGCGGTAAGCTGAAGGCGCTGGCGGTGACCAGCTCAAAACGATACGCAGGATTACCCCAGGTGCCGACGCTCATAGAGTCCGGTTTGCCGGGCTTCGAAATCTATGCGTGGTTCGGGCTGATGGCCCCTGCGCGCACGCCCCGATCGATCATCGACAAACTGCATGCAGAAGCGGCGAAGGCGTTGCGGTCGAAGGAGGCCACCGAGCGCTTTACCCAGGGCATGGACGTCATCGCCGCGGGGCCGCAGGAGTTTGCCGAGAGGATCGTCTCCGACACCCGGATGTGGGCCCTGATCATCAAGGAGTCCGGCGCGAAGGCTGACGATTAGACTGTCTTCGGAGGCATGGATACGCATCCTCGCCATTTCGACGAACACCCCGTCGGTCCCGAACACGCCGTCGGCGGCGAGCACATGCACGCGCGGATTGAAGTTCACCAGGTCGCCGAAGGTCTGACTGTGGTTCCATGTCAACCTTGCACTGTCTGTAACAACCATTCTCTCGGGATTTCCTTGCCCACCCCTTTCTCTTTTGCCAATTCATACACCTTTGCTCCTACCGCAGCAAACTGAATGCCTACACCGACATTATTGAGGTGGAGTGTGATCTGATTATCGGCAGTTCGCCCTTCTACTTGTCCCAGAATCAGCTCTGACAGGCTGGGTGTGTTATTCCAATTGACCGAAAGGTGCGGGGTGCCTGGGATGTTTTGCCGCTCTCTGGATACTTCGCCCATATTGAAAACCTGAATATAAGGATATTCACCCGCGCTGCCAAACGGTCTCACATTGGAAACGACAACATTGCTGCGCAGGAATGTCCCATTGTCAAGTTCCATAGGCTGGATGCAATGCACATGTACGCCTTCCTCCAACCACTTACCATCAATAACAGGCTCCCGCGCGCTGGTCGCCAGATCGACGATGTCGACATTCTTCACGCATTCCCTGGCGGTATCTACCGGCTGGACCTGAACCCCAAGGACTTTGCTCATCTCTTCGGCAAAGCTGGTACGCCGTTCCCTGTTGGGGCTGTAGACCTTTACATGAGTAATATTCATAGCCTCATGCAGCGCGAGGAGCTGTGCGCCTGCCTGCCAGCTTGAACCGATGAGCCCAACCGTTGTAGCGTCCTTACGCGCAAGGTACTTGGCGCCAATACCGCCCGTGGCCCCTACGCGCATCCTCTGGATAAAGCCGCTATGACATATTGCCAGGAGTTCGCAGGTATCGATGCTATATAACAGCACCAGAGCGCAAAATTTGTTTTGCGCCTCTGATTCTATGGAAACTCGGACCATCCTCTCAGTGTCATCAGCCCATAAGTCTGAGTTTATCCTGACGGCAAATACTCTCGATCGTTGGGTCGCTCCGGCCATTATTTTAGGATAGTAAGTAAGTCCTCCGCTCCTGGGGCTGGGTATTAGAACATCCGTCCGCGGAATGTTTACACCCAGTCCTCGTCCCAGATCAATGAAAGCTTCCTCGACGACATTTATGCAGTCCTTCATTGTTAGGATCTGTTCCACATCCTCATTAGTCAAGATCAACGCCATCCGCTTCCCCTCCTCCTTTATCAGAGTATCCCTCGTTTATCCGAGCATACGCCTGTGCAGACAAAACGGCTATCTGCTCGCCTCCGGCAATCCGGGGGTCAGCCGGGAAATTTTCTTACCGCTACCCTTTTCGGATTAGCGCGTGTCAGCCCGATTTGCGCAGGCCCCCCAGCAGCGCCGCTACCTGGCGCCCCGGTTTTTCTTTCGTAGAGGCGAATGGCGCCGCCTGTAAGGTAAGCTTCCTCAGATATTTCGTTCTTCGTGCAGAGGCGGCGTTGTAATAGCGCTGCACTCCCTACTTGAAGCCCTTGAGGATCTTGCGTTACCACTCGATTGACCCGCGCGTCTCGGAATTCGCGCCATTTCGACCAAACCGGCATTGCAATCGGCCGGGGGCAGGCGCAAAATCCTATGGGCGCGATGCTCGGCGGCGCTAAATCAGCAGCAAACCGCTGCCATCGGCCCGACGCGCGAAATGAGGCGGGATTGAATTTCTTATCGTCCGCAAAGACCCGCGTCATCGTTGAATTACAGCCAAGCGAGCAATAAATCTTCCGGACGGATGTGATTAGAGCGCAATTACTGGTTAAAAACGAGAAAAAGGGGGGAAACCATTCCAGATCATCTTACGACCCATAGTTACGATGTCCTGGTAATCGGGGGAGGGGTAGCGGGGCTGACAGCTGCCACAGTAACTGCGGAGCAAGGGGTCGCTGTGGCACTGGTCGATAAGGGACCCTTTGGCTTTAGCGGCGCCTCTGGCATAAATTGGGACCATTGGATCAGAGAAATCGAAAACCCCGATGAATTCTGCCGGTCGTGGCTGGAAGGCGGGGAAGGAATGTGCAACCCGGCCCTGGTGAAAGCGTTCATCCAAGCTTCCTATCGCAGAGGCCCCCTTGTCGCAACCGAGATGTGGGGCTCTATCCTCAAGCGCAACACCGATGGACAGTTGTACCTGAAGACTACCAATGAAGCGGGGGCCAAGCAGCTGCAAGGGTATTTTGCCAAACAGCACGCGAAAGAAGTAAAGAAGCGCGGCGTAGCGGTGTTTGATTCCCTCATGATCACCGAGCTCTTGACCAGCAATGGGGAATGTGTTGGAGCAATGGGACTCCACATCCCGACAGGGGCGATCCACGTGTTTCGCGCAAAAGCTGTGATCCTCGCCCCCGGCTCTTTTGCCTGGACCTATGGCTGGCACACAGTTGGTGCCAGGTCCATTACCCAGCCCGAATGCACGGGTGACGGGCATGCGCTGGCCTACAGGCACGGAGCAGAACTGCAAGACATGGAATTCTGGGTCAGCGACCTGATCAGAATCTATCCCGAAGGGATCGCCGCAACGATTGGCGCGGTCGGCGCGGACGCCATCCATTATCGCTATGTGCAGGATAAGGACGGACATCTCTTCTTCAACGATATCCCAATCGACAAGATGACACGGGGACTCTTTAACCGCATCGCCGTGCAGCACATTCGAAAAGGCAAAGGATCGCCCAATGGGGGTCTCTATATTGATTTGAAGGCCATCCCGTACGAGAACATTGCTATTTACTACCGGCGCAATCTGGAACATGTCAAGGCCGATTTCGGGTACGACTGGCTAAAGAAACCCGTGGAAGTCGTTTTTGAATGGTACGAAACCTGTGGCTATCCTTCAGTTAATACCCGCGCAGAGACCACGCTGCCCCGGTTGTTTTGTGCGCCGGGTGGCGGTTCCCGGGGGGTCCGGGGCGGCAATTCCTGGATGTCATGTTTTGGCGTAGCCCTTCTGGCCGCGGACAGGGCCGGTAAATTGGCCCGGGACAGGGCAGCGCCTCCATTCGATGCGTGCCAGGTGGATCGTGAAGTAGAACGGATCTCTGCATTGCTGAACAGTACGCCCCAAAACCCTGTGACAGCGATTGCTGTCATGCATCAGATTCAGGCCGCGGTGTTCAATGGAATGGGTCCCGAACGGGATGGCACGGGACTAAACAGCTGCCTGGAAGAACTGTGCCGAATCCGGGCAGAAGAATTGCCGCGCATGGCCGTTCGCTCCAAGACGCGGGTCTATAACCTGGAGCTCCGGCACGCGCTGGAAGTCATCAACATGCTGGTTGTGGCTGAGATAAGTGCCAGGGCCGCGTTGATGCGGGAAGAGACTAGAGGGGCGCATATTCGCTCTGACTTTCCCGAAAGGAACGACGACGTCTGGTCCAAAAACATCTACATCCGAAACCAGGAAGGTGAGATGGTGCTGGAAGCAAGACCAGTCCCTTCCTGTTAAAGACACCTCTAATAATTGCATCTATTCTAGGCGGTCAATGTAAGCGGGGTGGTTATAGGCGCGTTGAATAAGAAACGCCATGAGGCGCGAATGCGATGAAGACGCAGCCCGGATTCTTTGACATGTCCGAGCGGGCAGCGAAGCTGAGCGCGATGGGCGAGCTGTCGGCCAAGATGATTGTCGCGTCCCAGCCAACGTTAGGATCAATGCAAAGTCTTCTTTCGAGGGGGGGAAACGTGAATAATTCATCCGTGAGATCCTGTCCAATTTCATCGCTACTAGGTATAAGTTTCGGTATTGCCTTGACCTGTTTGGTTCCGGCTTGTCCGGCTTGGGGAACGGAGGATTGCAATTGGGTACTTTGAAGAAGGGAAGATCGCAATCGGGTACTTTGGGTACTGTCAAGGCGAAGATTTATCGTTATGACCCAAGTCAAGACAGCAAACCACACCACAAAGAGTATGAGGTGCCCTGGAAAAAGCACTTGACCGTCCTGGAGGTGATCAACCATGTCTATGAAAACTACGATCCGCTGGCCTTTGACTATGGCTGCCGCGGCCGTTATTGCGGCCGGTGCGCGGTCCTGGTAAACGGCAAGCCGAAACTGGCCTGTTTTACACCGATCGATGCACCAGGCACCATTACGATTAAACCATTGAGGCGGCTTCCGGTAATCCGTGATCTGGTGGTCGACAAGAGCAAAATGAACGACAACATTCTTGCGGCCCGGCCGCAAGTGCAAACGGATACCCTCCTGAAAACCTCAGCCGATATTCCAAAAATGGACCCGGAAGAATTCCTCTTCCTTGAAGAAAACCTGCAGTGGTGCAACGAGTGCCTCTGCTGCAATGTCATTTGTCCCTGTCTGAATGAAAAAGAAGGAACGCGCTTTAGCGGGCCTGCGGTCTGGATCCAAATTGCACTGCGGCATCTTGATCCAAAAGACAAGATGGATCGGGTTACGCAGGCCGTGCATGAGGGGCTCATGCAATGTAACCTGTGTGGGCTCTGTGAGAAGTTCTGCCCACAAAAAATCAAACTCACAGATTACCTGCGCACATTCCAGCAGTTGGCAGCGAAGGGGCATGAGACATAGCAGGCGCCGTCTCGCTGGCAGACACCCTGCACGTTTGGGCGGGATCCCTTTCTCATGCCTTTTTTCCAATCATGTCCCGGGCCTATTCAAGAGGTCGATCCACATTTGAAGCACAAGCAGGTTCTTTTCGTAGACAAAACGCAATTAGCGTTCGTCCATCGGTTAGCTGCCCAGCCGGACGCCCAGCGCAAAGAGGATGGTGCCGCGAGTCGTGTAGCGTTGGTGCACCTCGGGGATGCGCCAGTTCATAAGAGTAGCTTCGGCTCGAGCTCGAAAATGGCCGGGTTGGTATAGATTGCAGAATGCACACGGCCGTCCTGCACCAGCTCGTCGATCGCCGCTGCCGTCCGGGCGCCCGCCCACTCGACCGTCTGGCAATTCATCTGCCTTTGTTTGCGCTTTCGACCGCTATTCGACTTTTGCGCCGGAGGCCTTCACCACCCGGGCATAGCGCTCCATGTCCTCGCGCATCCTTGCTGCGAGCTCTTCAGGTTTGCCGCCGACCGGCTCCATGCCAAGGCTCGTCAGGCGCTGCACCACTTCCGGACGGCGCATGGCCTGCGCCATCGCCTGTGCGAGCTTGTCGATGTGCGAGCGCGGCGTGCCCGCGGGCGCGA
>JACRAS010000109.1 GCA_016234705.1 Betaproteobacteria bacterium
CGGAAAACTGGGTTATGCAATTACTCAGCAACAATTGTCACATCCGCGCGAATGTTTTTGGTTGCGGCCGGCAGCCGCTCTAAAGATAAAAGCAAGGGCGGATTGGGGTGGCCTTTATACAAGATTGCAACGTCAGACAGCTGCCGCGGCGCTCGCCAGCATCAGCGGCGAAATGACTTCGACGTTTTCCGCCAGCGGATAGGGCTCGGCGACTGGCGCGACGACATAGGCCCGCTCCACGCCGAGGTCTTCGCAGGCATGCCAGAAACCCTTCCCGACCTTCGGCGCATTGGACAGCTTGATTTCGTAGCCGATGCTGCGTCCGCCTTCGGTCACCACCAGATCCATCTCCGCCCCTGCCGCCGTGCGATAGAAGGAGAACTGCGCCAGCGGCGGTGCGGCGCCAACGATTTGCTCGATAACTAATCCCTCCCACGATTGCCCGACGATCGGATGCGCGCTCAAATCGTCGATCGTCGCGATGTTGAGCAAGGCATGCAGGACGCCGCTGTCGCGCACATAGACCTTCGGCGACTTGACCAGCCGTTTTCCGACATTGACGAAGTGCGGCTCCAGCCGCCGCAGCATCAGGGTATCGACGAACAGGTCGAGGTAGCGGCCCACCGTCGCATGGGCGACGCCGCCGAGCGCCGCGCCGAGTTGCGAGGCGTTGAACAACTGGCCATGCAGATGGGCGCACATGCGCCAGAAACGCCGCAGGGTCTCCGCGGAAACAGTGACGCCGAGCTGCGGCAGATCGCGCGCGAGAAAAGTCTGGATGAAGTCGCCCCTCCAGGCGAAAGAGGCTGCGTCGTCCCTCGCCGTGAAGCTCGGCGGGAAGCCGCCGCGCAGCCATAGGCTGGATGCCGGCACCGGAGCGGCGCCGACTTCCTCGATCAGCAGCGGCGCGAGTTCGAGATAGGCGACGCGCCCCGCCAGCGACTCGGAACTTTGCCGCAGCAACCGCCCGCTCGCCGAGCCGAGCAGCAGGAAACGCCCCGGCCGGCGGTCGGCATCGATTTCAGGGCGCAGCACGGAGAAGATTTCCGGCAGCGCCTGCACTTCGTCGAGCACCACCAGCCGCCCACGATGGCGCGCGAAGAAGGCTTCCGGCTGGGCGAGTCGCGCCCGATCCGATTCGCGCTCCAGATCGAGCACCATCGCATCGGGATACTCGGCCGCCAGCACCCGCGCCAGCGTCGTCTTGCCGACCTGGCGCGGCCCGAGCAACACGGCCGCCGGCTGCAGGGCAAGCCGGCGGCGCAGGGCAGCGAGGAGCTTTCGGTCTAGCATTATTGCATTTTGATCGATAACCGATCAAAATGCAAGCAAAATGCTCACAGCTACTAGAGCACTTTCCCCGGATTCATAATCCCCCGCGGATCGAGCGCCGCCTTGATCCTGCGCATCAGCTCCATCTCCAGCGGCGACTTGTAGCGCAGGATTTCGTCGCGCTTGTACTGCCCCAGGCCGTGCTCGGCCGAGATCGAGCCGGAAAAGCGCGCGACGCTGTCGTGCACCACGCGGCTCACTTCGGACGCGCGCGCCATGAAGGCGCCCTCGTCCGCGCCTGCGGGAGGCGCGATGTTGTAATGCAGGTTGCCGTCGCCAAGATGGCCGAAGGTGACCATGCGCACGCCGGGGAAGGCGCGCTCAAGCTCGGCGTCGGTGACGGCGATGTACTCGGCGATGCGCGAGATCGGCACCGAGATATCGTGCTTGATCTGCTGGCCCTCGTGCACCTGCGCCTCGGGGATGTTCTCGCGCAGCGCCCACAGCGCTGCCGCCTGTGCCTCGTTCGCAGCCACCGCGGCATCGAGCACCAGGCTGCGTTCGGCCGCCTTGGCCAGTGCTTCCTGCAGAGTAGCGTCCAGGTTTTCTGCGCTCGCGGTATCGGACAATTCCAGCAGCACGTACTGCGGATGGACCTGTGTGAACGGCAGCCGCGTCGCGGGATAGTGCTTTGCCACCAGCGACAGGCAAAACGCCGACATCAGCTCGAAACCGGTGAGCCGATCGCCGCACGCGCCCTGCAGGTGCGACAACAGCTCCAGCGCCCTGGCCGGGCTCTCCAGCGCCACCAGCGCGGTAGCCTTGGCTCGCGCACGCGGAAACAGCTTGAGCACCGCCGCGGTGATGATGCCGAGCGTCCCCTCGGCGCCGACGAACAACTGTTTCAGGTCGTAGCCGGTGTTGTCCTTTCTGAGGCCGCGCAGGCCGTCCCAGATCTGCCCGTCGGGCAGCACCACTTCAAGGCCCAGCACCAGGTCGCGCGCATTGCCGTAGCGCAGCACCGCGGTGCCGCCGGCATTGGTGGAGAGGTTGCCGCCGATCTCGCAACTGCCTTCGGCCGCGAGCGACAGCGGAAACAGGCGCCCTGCCGCGGCGGCCGCCTGTTGCAGCTTGGCGAGTACGCAGCCGGCCTCTACGGTGATGGTGTTGCTGACCGGATCGACCGCGCGTACGCGGTTCAGGCGCGAGAGCTTGAGCACGATCTGCGCGCCGCTCGAAACGAAACGGCCGGCGTCTTCCGCCGCCAGGGGCGTCGCGCCGCCGCACAGGCCGGTGTTGCCGCCCTGCGGCACGATGGCGGTTCGGGTCGCTGCGCAAAGCTTCACCACCGCGGCAACTTCCGCCGTGCTGGCCGGTTTCACCACGGCCAGCGGCATGCTGAAATAGCGCTTGCGCCAGTCGGTGGCGTAAGGCGTTACTTCCTGCGGATCGGTGATGACCGCGGCTTTACCGACGATGGAATTAAGTTGTTCGATCAGTTGGGTCATGTGTTTGCGTTCAGGTATTGGCCAATCGATTTTACTTCAGAATATGCCAATTCCTCGGCACACGGCGCAACGCGAGGCACGAGCTTTGAGACAGCCCGCGAAAGGTCCGGGTGGGGTGGAGGGCCCCAACCCCTCCTTCGGTCGCGGGCGGTCCTTAAACAAGAAAAACGCAACCGCGCGGGTTGCCGCCCTATTCGCCGCCCGGGTTCAGCGCCCGTAGAGCACGGTAGGCAGCCACAAGCCGATACCCGGGAACAAGTAAAGCAGGATCAGCGCGATTACCTGGATCCCCATGAACGGCAGCATACCCGCGAAAATCTGGTTCAGCGTCACATGCGGGGGGGAGACGCCCTTGAGGTAGAACGCCGCCATCGCCACCGGCGGCGACAGGAACGCGGTCTGGAGGTTCAGCGCCACCAGCAGGCCGAAGAACAGCGGGTCGATATGGAAGTGGGGCAGCAGTGGAATGAAAATCGGCATGAAAATGATGATGATCTCGGTCCACTCGAGCGGCCAGCCGAGCAGGAAAATGACGACCTGCGCCAGGATCATGAACTGCACCGGCGTCATGTCGAGCGAGAGCACCCACTTCTCGACCACCTCCTGTCCACCGAGCAGCGCGAACGCCGCCGAAAAGATCCCGGAACCGACGAACAGCCAGCACACCATGGCGCTGGTCTTGGCGGTGAGGAAAGACGATTCCTTGATGATGGTTCCGAATTCCCTCACCGAGCGGCCCAACACCGCGGCGGAGAACGGACCGCTTCCCGGGGCCTCGCGGTATTTCGCGGTATAGCGGTAGGTTGCCGCGAGCAAGAACCCGCCAAACGCGCCGACCGCGGCGGCTTCCGAGGGCGTCGACAGCCCTAACACGATCGAGCCGAGCACGGCGAGGATCAACAGCGCCAGCGGAAAAAACGAGCTGAGCAGCATCTTGAACACCTCCAGCCGCTCCCAGTTCCAGAGCCGGTAGATGAGGGCGATGAGGGCGATGCCGATGGCGAGCACGATCCAGTACCAGAGAGGAACCGGCAGGCGCTCGGCTGCGGCTGCCGCAGCCTGCGCAGCCTTCGCCTCGACCGGCTTGCCTGACGCGCCGGGCGTTTCCGCCGCGGCCGGCTTCTTCTCTTCCTCCGCGCCGGGCGGGGCCGAAAGCGCCTGCGGTTTTTCCTCCGCATCTCCCTCTGCGTCCGCAGCGCCAATCAGACCCACGGATTCCTCCTTGATGTCGGCCGCGGTTTCTCCCCCCGCCTCCACCAGGCCGGCGGTGCTGGCTTCGATCGCCGGCGCGGTCGCTATCAAATAGGCCGTGCCCAGCACCGCGGCGATCGCCAGCGCCGGGACCAGGGTCACCAAGAACTGCGCGGCCACGGCGCGTTTCGCGATGCCCGCGCCGCCGCCGCTCAACCCGCGCCACAGGCCGGTCAATGCATTGCTGCCGTGATGCGCCAGCGCCTGCGCGAAAGGCGGCAGCGGCACGCGCTGCTCGGTCTCCGAGAGCGGCGGCATGAGCGCCGGCCTCCACTTGGCGAGCACGATGACGTAGCCAATGTAGAGGCTAGACAGCATTATGCCGGGAATAAAGGCACCGGCGTAGAGCTGCACCACCGAGACGCCGGCCGTCGCGCCGTAGACGATCAGCAGCACCGAGGGCGGGATCAGGATGCCGAGGCAGCCCCCCGCAGTGACCGCGCCCGCCGCGACCTTGACGTTGTAGCCGGCCTTGAGCATCGCCGGAAAGGCGAGCAGCCCCATCAGCGTCACCACCGCGCCGACGATGCCGGTGGCGGTGGCGAAAATCGCGCAGGTGACGATCGTCGCCACCGCGAGCGAGCCCGGCACGCGCGCGGTGGCCAGATGCAGGCTGTGGAACAGCTTGTCGATCAACTGCGCCCGCTCGACCAAATAGCCCATGAACAGGAACAGCGGGATCGCGATCAGCACGTCGTTCGACATCACCCCGTAGGTGCGCTGCACGAACAGGTCGAGCACCTGCTGGACCGCAATGGCGGGATTCACGTTGCGGTAGAACAGCCAGGCGAAGAACACCCCCATGCCCATAAGCGTAAACGCCGTGGGAAAGCCCATCATGATGGCCACCACGATCAGCGCCAGCATCAATAGGCCGAGGTGACCGTTGGTCATGTTGCCCCAGGGCATGAGGACCAGCACGGGAATCACGAGCAACGCCATGAACCCGAGGCCGAACCAGAGTTCTTTGCGCACTTTCACTTGGTTTCCACCCGGCGCACGACATACTGGTCGAGCCGCGCGATGTCCTCGTCCTTGACGTGCAGTTCCGCCTTAAGCTTGTCGACGTCCACTTCCTCGACGTCCACCGCGCGCGAAGGCCACGCACCATCCCTGAGGCAGACGATGCAGCGGATGATCTCGACGATGCCCTGCGCCAGCAGGAAGGCGCCGGCGATCGGGATCACGGTCTTGAAGGGATAGACCGGTGGGCCTTCGTAGGTGATGTTGGAGTGCTCGTTGATGCGCCAGGAGTCGGCCGCGTAGTAGTAGCCTGCGTAGGTGAGCGCGATCACGCCCGGGATGAAAAACACGATGTAGAGCAGCAGGTCAAGCCCGGCCTGTGTCCGCGGCTGCAAGAACCCGTACAGCACGTCGCCGCGCACGTGGCCGTTCTTGGACAGCGTATAGGCGCCGGCCATCATGAACAGCGTGCCGTAAAACATGATCATCACGTCGAATGCCCAGGCGCGCGGCGCATCGAGCGCGTAGCGCGAGAAGACTTCCCAGGTCACGTGCAGTGTGAGCGCGACAATGAAGAACGAAAAGGCCTGCCCCACCCAGGTACTTATCTTGTCCACGAACAGCAATAGTTTCTGCATGTCGAAACCTCTGGTTACACGCGTTATCTTATTGCGCCATGTCCGCCGCGTTCCGGGCGGCGTTGAAAAAAAAGCACCATCCGGGGTCGCCGGATGGTGTCTTGTCGCGATCGTACCTTTGCGTCAGGACTTCTTCGCCGCAGGCTTCTTGGCCGCGAAATAATGATTGTAGGCCATGCGCCGGTTCACGTTGGTGTCCAGATCCCAGCGCACCGCGCGCTCGGCGAACTTTTTCTGCGAATCGGCGATTTCATTGAACAGCGCGTTGTCCTTGCGCTTGGCCGCCGCCGCATCATAGGCCACGAGCTGGCTCTGCAACATCGAGTCCGGCGTCTTGAAGAAGCGCACCTTGTCCTTGGTCTGCAGCTCGATGTAATCCTTGGAGTAGCGGTCGACCGCCTTCCAGGACATGTCGGCCGAAGCCGCCTCGACCGCGTTCTCGATGATCGCCTTCATCTTCGCCGGCAGCGCGTCGTACTTGGTCTTGTTGAACATGATCTCGAACTGCTCCGCGTTCTGGTGGTAGCTCTGCAGCATGCACACCTTGGACACGTCGGCGAATCCTAGCAGACGGTCGGAACTCGCATTGTTGAATTCCGCGCCATCCAGCAAGCCACGGTCCATCGCCGGCACGATTTCTCCGCCGGGCAGCGCATTCACCGCTGCGCCCATGCCGGTGAACACGTCAATCGAAATACCCACGGTCCGGAACTTCAAGCCCTTGAAGTCCTCGTTTTTGGTAATGGGCTTCTTGAACCAGCCCAGCGGTTGGGTCGGCATCGGCCCGTAGGGGAACGAGACCACATTGGCGCCGATCGAGGCGTAGAGTTTGGTGAGCAATTCCCTGCCGCCTCCATACTTGTGCCAGGCAAGCAGCATGTTCGCGTCCAATCCGAAGGCCGGACCCGAGCCCCACAGAGCCAGGGCATTCTGCTTGCCGTAGTGGTACACCAGCACGCCGTGACCGCCGTCGAGCGTGCCTTTCGACACCGCGTCGAGCAGGCCGAAGGCCGGCACCACCGCGCCCGCCGGCAATACCTCGATCTTGAGCTCGCCGCCGGTCATGTCGTTCACTTTTTTGGCGAAGTCCAGCGCGAACTCGTGGAAAATGTCCTTCGACGGCCAGGTGCTCTGCCAGCGCATCGAAATCGGCCCTTGCGCCTTGGCGATCATCGGGAAGCCCAGCGTCGCGGCCCCGGCCGTCGCTGCGGCGGCGCCGGTAAGGAACTTGCGGCGCGACAACGGTTTAGTTTGGTCTTTGCTCATTTCCCCTCCTTCGGATTAAATGTCTAATTGATGGCGTGCAAAAAATTGGAATGGCCGGCCGCAAACTGCGGTTCACCGGCAGAACATTTCACAATCCGGAATAACGCCCCGGATACTCTATGAAACGAGTAAATCCTATACCTACGGCCGCCCAAGATCAATGCATTGTGTCATGTCAACGCAAGCGCGAACCCGGGTTAATCGGGGAAAACGCCTAGTCCAGCGTGCCGGTCGAAAGGCCCTTACGCTAGTAGGCCTTCTTGAGCAATTCGGCGGTATCGCTGGCTGGCTCTGCCATCCCCGCCGGCGCAGCCGCTGCGGGCGCGGTGGCAGCGGGCACGCTCGCCGCAGGCAGGTCGCCGCGCTTGGGCGTCGGCTGCCAGCCCAGCGTCAGCATCAGAACGGCGAAGCCGACCACGTAGGCGGGCGTCACGTGCCAACCGTGCTTGATCCAGTTGCCGACCGATTTAGCTTCCGGATACATGTTGGACAGCGCCACCCCGGCGCTGGAGCCGAACCAGATCATGGAGCCGCCGAAGCCCACGGTGTAGGCGAGCATGCCCCAGTCGAACCCGCCCTGCTTCAGCGCCAGCGCGGTGAGCGGGATGTTGTCGAACACGGCAGAGATGAAGCCCAGGCCGAAAGCGGACTGCCAGGACGCGGCCGGCAGCGACTCCACCGGCATCATCGAGGCGCAAGTCACCAACGACAGCAGAAAAATCGAGCCCTTGGCGGCCTCCGGCAGCAGTTCCCAATCCGGCCTTCGCAGCGGCACGCTCAGCAGGATCGCAATCCACACCGCCACTCCGATGAAGGGGAAGCTATCCGATATGTCGGTGAAACGGACATTGACGATCACGTTCGCGACGATGGCGAAGACGAGAATCAGGGCGACGATGCCGGCGCGCAGCCAGTCGATATGGATATGGCTGTGCTCGTGCTTGATGATGGGCGAATACTTGTGCTGTTGCATCGCCGCGGGAATCCCGCACACCACCAGCGCCACTACCGCGGCGACATAGGCATGGTACACGGAGACAGGACTCACCCCGGCGATCCACATCATGGTGGTGGTGGTGTCGCCCACCACGCTGCCCGAGCCGCCGGCATTGGACGCGGCCACGATGCCAGCAAGATAACCTACGTGCACCTTGGCGCGGAACAGCGTATGCGCCATCGCCCCGCCGATCAGCGCCGCGGCGATATTGTCGAGGAAGGAAGACAGCACGAACACCATCACCAGCAGGATGAAGGCGCCCTTCCAGTCGTGCGGCAGGAAACGCGGCAGCACTGCCGGAATGTGGGTCTTCTCGAAATGCCGCGACAGCAGCGCGAAACCGAGCAGCAGTCCCAGCAGGTTGGTGAGGATCACCCATTCGTGGCCGAGATGGGAGACGAGTCCTGCGACGCCGGGACCGGTCTTGAAACCGGTGAACAGCAGCTTGTACGCGGTGATGACGGCAAGGCCGGTCAATCCAACGCGCAGCGTATGGTTGTGAAACAGCGCGACGCCAAGCAACGTCAGCGCAAACAGAATGAAATCGGCCGGGATGCCGAACACGGCCGGGCCGGTCGTGCCGTCGGCCGCGAGCGCCGTACCGCACGCATACAGGAACATCGCGGCGATGGATGCCGGCCGCAGCAGCCTTGCCGCAGCGCGTGCGTGACTCATTTTTCTCCCCCCATTTGCGGCGCGAACGGCTTCGATTCTGGCCGAGATTATCGCACGCTTGGGCGGCTGCGAATAACGGCTGACGCCGGTTTGCACCGCCCAGGCTTCTCGCTCGGGGGACGGCCTCCTTGTCTGACGCACTCACCGGCAAGCAAAGCCGCGCATCTGTTGGCCTTTAGGGCGAGTTTGAATTAGCGGCAACGGCGAGGTTTTTGCAGGCTAGCCATGAAGCCGCGATCCCGGCGCAGGCTACCAGCGCCATCAAGCCAAACAACTGCCCGTAGTTCCCCAGGACGTGATGCAGGGCGGTGAAAGCCGGTACCCCCAGCAGGATGCCTACGCTGGAATAAAACAACGAGGCTCCGGATAGGGCGCTGACCTGGCCGGCTGGAGAATGGCGGGCCAGGACGGCGTGGAAGACCCCGTTCCAGCCGATGGCCGTGGCGCCGTAGACAGCGAATAAGCCGTAGATGGCCGGTTTGGACCAGTCCGGGGTGATCGACGCCGTTCCCAGGCTGGCTGCGGCCATCAGCACCCCGATGAACCCCAGCACCGCGATCCCATCGCCGAGGCTGTCGGCGACCCATCCCCAGACGAGCCGTCCCACTCCTCCCCCCAGTTGCATGACGGAAAACACGGCGCCGGCCTGCAGCAGCGAAAAACCCCCTTCCGTGACCAGTGCGGTAACCAGGAAGGTGGTCAGGCAAACTTGCACCACGACATAGGCGGTGGTGATGATCATGAGCCAGCGCAGCACCGGAATGCCATGGGCGAGGGCTAGAGCGGAGAAGGGGTTTTGCAGCAGCCCGATGCCGGGATTGCGGTCGGTATCCCAGCTTCTGCGCAAGGGTTCCAGCAGGGCAATTGCGACCATGGCCGCCGCCGCAGCGATGCCAAACGCGGTCTGCCAGCCCAGCGCCAAGGCGATAGCGGGGGCGCTTGCGCCGGCCACCATGCCGCCGACGGGAACCCCGGTTTGTTTGATGGAAAAGATGAAATTGATCGAGCCGGCCGAGCCGAACCGCGCCAGCAGATGGGAGCTGGCGGGAGTGATGAGGCCGTAGCTGCTGCCCAGCACCAGAGCCCCCAGGGCCATGGCCGGCAGCGAAGGAATCGCCGACAGCAGGCTGCCAACGGCGATGACGGCCAGTGCCACCTGGGCGGCCCGCCCCGCTCCCCAGCGGCGCACCAGGTTGCCGCTGAACAGCGAAGCGACCATGGCGCTGGCGTAGATGAGGGTGACATAGTACCCGACCAGCGCGGGAGAGACTTGCAGGGAGGCCGCCACCTTGGGGGCGATGGTGGGCAACAGCGCGCTGGCGCCGGAGACCACCACCTGAGCGCCCAGGGTGGCGGAAACGACGGTGACGATGCGGTTTCGCAGCGGCGTCGCACCCGTGTCGGGTCCGGGGCGCATCATTTTCTTAGCCCGGCCACCCACCGCTGGCAGATACCGTCGGCCACGGCGTTGAGGGCCGCGCAGACGTCGATTTCACGCCAAACGAGAAATGCCTGGGACACAGTGTTGCCATGCTCGCGGGAAAGTGAGACGCACGGCCATTGGAGCATGATCTCAAGGGGTGCCGCCGATGATCTGCTCGAAGCCTGCGCGCGCGATCGAAGGCTCAAGCAGTTCAATGCCCGGCGCCTGATCGACTATCCAGGAGTCGGGGGTACATAGCCTTGTATTTTAGATGTCATTCATCTAATTTACAAGGATACTTTCAGTATGCGCGTTGTCGCGTCCGCGTGCCCCGGGGTCATGCAAAGTTCGACAACGCACTCTTTTCGATCGGGCGTTCAGGCTTTCAGCGCAACCAGCACTTCATCCAGCATCTTCTTCGCATCGCCGAACAGCATGCGATTGTTGTCTTTGTAGAAGAGCGGATTGTCGACGCCGGCGTAGCCGGAGGCCATGCTGCGCTTCATCACGATCGAGGTCTTGGCCTTCCACACTTCGAGCACCGGCATGCCGGCGATCGGACTCGCCGGGTCGTCCTGTGCCGACGGATTGACGATGTCGTTGGCGCCGATCACCATCGCGACATCGGTATCGGGGAAGTCCGCGTTCAACTCGTCCATCTCGAGCACGATGTCATAAGGCACCTTGGCCTCGGCCAGAAGCACGTTCATATGGCCGGGCATGCGCCCGGCGACCGGGTGGATGCCGAAGCGCACGTTGACGCCCTTCTCGCGCAGGTGCTTGGTGATCTCATACACCGTATGCTGCGCTTGCGCCACCGCCATGCCGTAGCCCGGCACGATGATCACGTTCTTGGCCTCGCGCAACAATTCCGCCGTCTCCGCTGCAAGGATCGGATTGACCTCGCCCGCGGGTTGCGCGCCGCCGGCTGGCGCCGCCGGAGTGCCGCCACCAGTGCCGAATCCGCCCGCGATCACGCTGATGAA
>JACRAS010000010.1 GCA_016234705.1 Betaproteobacteria bacterium
AAGGCAATATTGTCGTAGATCGCCATCGGGAACGGCGTCGGTTTCTGGAACACCATGCCCACCCTGGCGCGCAAGGCGATCACATCCTGCTTCGGATCGAGGATGTTGTTGCCGTTAAGGATAATTTCGCCGGTCGCGTAATGGCCAGGATACAGGTCGTACATGCGGTTGAAAGTGCGCAGCAGCGTGGATTTGCCGCAACCCGAGGGGCCGATGAAGGCGGTGATGCGCTTCTCCGCGACTTCCAGATCGACGTTCGTCAGAGCCTGGTAGGTGCCGTAGTAAAAATTCAGCTTACGCACCCTGATTTTGCTTGCAGCAGGCGGCGTCCGGATGGCGGTGTCCATATTCGGCTTCTGGCTGAGGATGTCTATATTTTTTTTGGGGTGGCGGGTTGATTAGGCGAGCGTGGATTTCCGCGCGAACACGACGCGCGCGACGATGTTCAGCGTTAATACGCTCAGCGTGATCAGCAGGGCGCCGCCCCAGGCGAGCGTCTGCCAGTCCTGGTACGGGCTCATGGCGAACTGGAAAATGACCACCGGCAGATTGGCCATGGGCGCGTCCATGTTGACGGACCAGAACTGGTTGTTGAGGGCGGTGAACAGCAGCGGGGCGGTTTCGCCGCTGATGCGCGCGATCGCGAGGAGTGCGCCGGTAATGATCCCGGCGCGCGCGGCGCGCAGGGTGACGAAGGATATGACTATCCATTGCGGCGCGCCCAGCGCGGCCGCGGCCTCGCGCATGGTGTCGGGCACCAGCCGCAGCATGTTCTCCGTGGTCTTCAGCACCACCGGTATGACGATCAGCGCCAGCGCGAAGGTGCCGGCCCAGCCGGAAAAATGCTGGACCTTGGCCACATAGACGGCATAGACGAACAGCCCGATGACGATGGATGGCGCGCTTAGCAGGATGTCGTTGATGAAGCGCGTCGCCGGCCCGAGCCAGCCGCGCCGGCCGAATTCGGCCACATAGGTGCCGGCGAGTATGCCGATCGGCGTGCCCATCAGGGTGGCGAGCAAAGACATGAGCAAGCTGCCGAAGATGGCATTGGCGAGACCGCCCGCGCTGCCCGGCGGCGGCGTGGTCTGGGTGAACATGGCAAGGCTGATGGCGGCGAGTCCCTGCGCGAACAGGGTCCACAGGATCCACACCAGCCAGAACAGGCCGAACAGCACCGCCAGCATGGATATGCCGAGATTGATGAAGTTGACGATGCGCCGGCGGCGATAGAGTGCTGCTTTGTCCATGGATGTGCTAGGTCAGCTTTCCCTCGCGCTTGGCGAGCTGGTACAGCAGGATTTTCGACAGGGCCAGCACCACGAAGGTAATCAGGAACAGGATCAGTCCGAGTTCTATCAGCGCAGAGGTATACAAGTCACCTACCGCCTCGGTGAACTCGTTGGCGAGGGCCGAGGCGATGCTGTTGCCCGGGGCAAACAACGAGGTGCCCAGCCTGTGGGCGTTGCCGATGACGAACGTCACCGCCATGGTTTCGCCCAGCGCGCGGCCCAAGCCGAGCAGTATGCCGCCGACCACGCCGATCTTGGTGTAGGGCAGCACCACGTTCCAGACCACTTCCCAGGTGGTGGCGCCGACCGCATAGGCCGATTCCTTCAGCATGGCTGGCACCACTTCGAACACGTCGCGCATCACCGCGGCGATGAAAGGGATGACCATGATGGCGAGTATCAGGCCCGCCGTGAGCAGGCCTATGCCCTGGGGCGCGCCCTTGAACAGGGGGCCGATGAACCAGACCGGGCCGAGGTACTCGATCATCCATGGCTGAACGTAGTCGGCGAAGACGGGAGCGAAAATGAACAGGCCCCACATGCCGTAGATAATGCTGGGGATCGCCGCGAGCAGCTCGATGGCAGTGCCGATGGGGCGGCGCATCCACAGCGGCGACAGCTCGGTCAGAAACACGGCAATACCGAAGCTCACCGGAATACCGATCAGGAGCGCGATGAACGATGTGACCACGGTGCCGAAAATCGGCACCAGCGCGCCGAATTTCTCGGTCACGGGATTCCATTCATGGCTGGCGAGGAACCCGGGGCCAAAGGCCTTGATCGCGGGCCAACTGCCGATGAGGAGCGAGATCAGGATTCCGAGCAGCAATGCCAGCACCAGGAAGGCAAACATCCTCGTGACGGTGCGAAACGCCAGGTCAGACAGATGCTGCCGCCTGAGGAGCGCTGCGGGAATGCCGCTTGACATGCGTGGTGTTAGAGAGGCCGCTTGCGTGGCCTCGAATGTGTGGTCAACGGCGTCCATTTTAGCTTTACCGGGCGGCCCTTGCCGGAAACCTTACCAGACCGGCTTGCCGCTTGCGTCCTTGATCTTGTTTTTCCATTCCGCCTGAACCAGCTTCACCACCGCGTCGGGCATGGGGACGTAGTCCAGAGCTAGCGCCAGCTTGTCGCCGTCCTGATAGGCCCAATCGAAGAATTTCAGCACTTCCTTCGCCTTTTCTGCATTCGCCTGACTTTTGTGCATCAGAATGAAAGTCGCGCCGGTGATGGGCCAGCTCGCTTTGCCCGGCTCGTCGGTGAGGATTTCGTAGAAGCCGGGCGCGTTTTTCCAATCGGCGCCGGCAGCCGCAGCCTGGAAGCTCTTGTCGTCGGGGGCGACAAATTGGCCTTCCCGGTTCTGCAGCAGCGTGAAGGTCAGCTTGTTTTGCTTGGCGTAAGCGTATTCGACGTAGCCGATCGAGTTCTTGAGGCGCTGCACGAAGGAGGCGACGCCCTCATTTCCCTTGCCGCCGGCACCGGTGGGGGCCGGCCAGGACACCGAGGTGGCACTGCCGACTTTGTCTTTCCACTCGGTGCTGATCTTGGATAGGTAGTTGGTAAAAATGAAGGTCGTGCCCGAACCGTCGGAGCGGTTGACCACGGTGATGTCGGCGTCCGGCAACTTGAGGCCCTGGTTCAGTTCGGTGATCGCCGGATCGCTCCATTTCTTGATCTTGCCGAGGTAGAGGTCGGCGAGGGCTTTGCCGGTCAGCTTCAGTTCGCCCGGTTTGATCCCCGCGATGTTGACCACCGGCACCACGCCGCCCATCACCGCGGGGAACTGCACCAGGCCTTCCTTTTCCAGATCTTCCAGTTTCAGCGGGGCATCGGTAGCGCCGAAATCAACGGTCTTGGCCTTGATTTGCTTGATACCGCCGCCCGAACCGATCGACTGGTAATTCATGCCCGTGCCGGTCTTGGCCTTGTAGGCTTCGGCCCACTTCGCATAGACGGGATAGGGGAAGGTAGCACCCGCGCCGGTTATATCCACGGCGCTCGCCGCCGATGAAACCCCAATTCCAAGCAGGAGCAGTACCGCAGCGAGGAAACGACGATTACATCTCATGATCAAGCCTCCACAAATGATAGGTTGCGTAGTGCAGTCGGTGAAACTGCGGCTAGACCGTTATCCTGGGGGGGCTTTGTTACAGTTGTATTACGTCCGATATTTCAGTCGGTTGCACGGGGCTGGTGCGATCACGCCAGTCATAGGCGCAAGGCCATGACGCCTGGCGCGACCGCGCCGCTGCCAGTGGCGACATTTCCACTTCGGCATTCCTGCGCCGCTTTGCACGAGGTTCCTGGTCTGCTCCGGATCGGGCGCCGGATGCAGGTGGGTGAACAGAATCTGCCCGCGCTTTTTTGGCCACGCTACACCGATCCTATTGAACGGCGGCGGCGCCGGGCGCAGAATACCGCTTTGGTGTAGCGGCATTGCGGCAGTACGCATCACGCGTTGGGCGCTGCAACCCGAACGGTTGCGCAGATGAGCCACGGAGCGTATCCATGACTACGGACGAAAACAAGACCAAGGTAACCATTCTGACCGGGACTTACCGCGTCAAAGGCTATATCGACCTGCTGCCCGGCGCGCGGGTGACCGACTACCTGGTCGAGTCCAAGGACTTTATCGCGGTAACCGACGCGGAGGTGTGGGAACTGGGGAACCGCCATGTGCTCAACGCCCCGTTCATCAATGTAAGCCTCGATCACATCCAGATTGTCACGCCCGAAGATTGAGGCAAGAGATCCGAGTCGCGCGCTGCATTTGAATCGGCTTACCCTTGCGGCGCCAGAGGCTGCATTTGATTGACCGGCTTCGCCTAAACGCTGTAAAATCCACCGCTTTTGACGCTTAACGGCGGCTTCTTGGGAATCGAGGCAATGCGCAGCCGGCTGGTCGCGGGTAACTGGAAGATGCACGGCAGCCTGGCCGCGAATCGGCGCTTGCTCGAAGCTCTGAAAGCCGGCTTGCACGCTTCCGCCGGCGTGCAGTATACGGTGTGCGTGCCTTACCCGTATCTGGCGCAGGTTGAAGCGGCCCTGGCCGGCGCGTCCATAGCCTGGGGCGCGCAAAACCTGAGCGAACATGCGCAGGGCGCGTATACCGGCGAAGTGTCGGGCGCGATGCTGCGCGATTTCGGCTGCCGCCATGTGCTCGTCGGCCATTCGGAGCGGCGGGCGCTGTACGGCGAGACCGACAAGCGGGTGGCGGGCAAGTTTCAGGCGGCGCAAGGGGCAGGATTGATTCCGATCCTGTGCGTGGGCGAAACCCTGCAGGAGCGCGACAGCGGCGTCACCGAAATCGTGGTAGGACGCCAACTCGCGGCGGTGCTCGATTCGAGCGGGGTCGGCGCGCTGGTCAATGCGGTGATCGCCTACGAACCGGTGTGGGCGATCGGCACCGGCAGGACCGCGACGCCGCAGCAGGCGCAGGCGGTGCACGCGTTCATACGCGGCGTCGTCGGCAGGCAGGATGCGAAGCTGGCCGCCGGGCTGAGCATCGTGTACGGCGGCAGCGTCAAAGGGGCCAATGCGAAGGAATTGTTCACTATGTCCGATATAGACGGCGGCCTCATCGGCGGTGCCGCGTTGGTCGCGGAGGAGTTCATTGCGATTTGCGCGGCGGCAGGTCAGGTATAAGCGGTGCGGGGCGCGTTCCGGCGGTACGACGCGTCATGGGTAGTTCAGCGTTTTTGCCGTTTGCCATGCGGCGGATGAACCATAGCGAGTGAAAAATGGATATCTGGTTGACTTTGATTTTGACCGTGCACGTGCTGGTGGCGCTGGGAATCATTTTCCTGGTGCTGCTGCAGCACGGCAAGGGCGCGGACATGGGCGCAGCGTTCGGCGGCGGCTCTTCGGGCAGCCTGTTCGGCGCTACCGGTTCCGCCAACTTTCTATCGCGCACCACGGCCGCGCTGGCGGTGGTGTTTTTCCTCACCAGCCTGGGGCTGGCGTACGTGGCGACGCACAAGCCCAAGACGGGGGGCAGCGTGATGCAGGGCGTGACCTCGCCGCCTGCGGCGGCGGTGGCGCCGGCAACAGAGGTACCCAAACCGGCCGAAGCGCCAGCCGGATCAAAGGCGAACGAAGTACCAAAGTAGAAACTAGTGTCTAGAGATTAGAAACTGGAGAAAACCACCAAGGTCGTCCAGTTTCCAGTTTCCAGTTTCTAGTTTCTAGACCGCCGACGTGGTGAAATTGGTAGACACGCTATCTTGAGGGGGTAGTGGCGAAAGCTGTGCGAGTTCGAGTCTCGCCGTCGGCACCAATAGACCGTCCGAAGAAGTCCGATAAAGGCCGTATAGCCAAGTAAATACAAGGCTTACGGCCTTTTTCATGTCCGTAGCAGTCCGGTGTGGTCCGTGTCAATCGAAGATTCTTGACTATCGGACATTTATGTCCGATACTGAATAATGCGCGGAAACGAGTTCATCCGCCGGGTGCAGAAGTACGCCAAGCGTAGCGGCATCGGTTCCACTTGGCGGGCAGATCGTGGCAAGGGTTCGCATGGCGTGCTGACGCTGGGCGATCTGCGAACAGTGGTCCGCAATCCCAAGGATGAACTGAAAACCGGCACCTATCACGGGATGCTCAAGCAACTCGGACTAACCGAACGCGACCTCTTTTAGCGAGAACACCATGCTGCGATTCACCTACCCTGTCAAACTCACGCCCGACCGCAAGAACGGAGGATATGTCGTCACCTGCCGCGACGTTCCCGAAGCCATCACCCAGGGCGAGACCACCGACGAAGCCGTTGCAGAAGCCGAGGGAGCACTCCAGGCAGCGATTGAATGCCGGATCGAGGACGGGCTGGACATTCCCGCGCCGTCGCAGCCAAAGCGCGGCGAGCGGCTTGCCACTACGCCCATCACCACCGCGTTGAAGGCTGCGGTCTACATCGCATTGCGCGAATCGGGGATATCCAAGTCTGAGTTTGCTCGCCGCATGCAAGTGAACGAGAAAGAAGCGCGGCGCATGCTCGACCCGAAGCACCCGACCAAAGTTCCGACCCTCGAACGCGCGCTCGCGGTGCTCGGCCGGCGCGCTGAGATTGAAGTGAACTGAGAGAAAGGCCGTAGGAGGGCTGTTGCGGGCGATTGACGTCTTTACCGGATCATTCTCTACTCGGTGCGCGCTGCGCCTTGCTGCGTTGGTATTCGTGCGTCCTGGCAATCTTCGTCATGCCGAGTGGACCGAGATTGATTTTGAAAAAGTGGAGTGGAGAATCCCGGCGGCAAGATGAAGATTCCAGAGCAGCACATCGTCCCGCTGTCTGTCCAGGCAATCGCCATCCTGCGCGAGATTCAGCCGTTGACCGGGGGCGGACGCTACGTGTTCGCCAGTGAGCGCGGCGGGGGCAAGCCGATGAGCGAGAACACCATCAACGCGGCGCTGCGCCGAATGGGATACGCCAAGGACGAAATGACAGGGCACGGCTTCCGGTCTATGGCGTCAACGCTGTTGCACGAACTTGGATTACCTCACGCGGTAATCGAGCGGCAGCTAGCGCACGGCGAGCGCTACAAGGTATCAGCTGCGTACAACTTCGCGGAGCACCTGCCAGAGCGGCGCAAGATGATGCAGCAATGGGCGGACTACCTGGACAAGTTGAAGGCCGGGGCCGACGTGATACCGTTACACGGACAAGCGGCTTGACGATTTGCTGCACCTAATCGTACCAGGGCATCCAAAGCGATCCGCATAACTCCACAGGGACCTCCCGCCCTTTGGCGTAGGGCGCCAGGGTGGGTCCCTCCTTTGGATTTATGCTACCGTGGTGCTGTATCCATAGGCCCCCGTGTTACACCAACGGGGGCCAGAGCGATCCGGGTTGCTTCGACTTCGGGGATACGACCCGAGAGGAGGGTAAGAACAATGACACCGTTACGCGATCCAAAGTATTTCATCGTCAAGCATGACCTGGCTTCGCTTAAGGCATTACCCCATGTTATTTGGAGAACTGGGCTAGGAAGGAACCAAAAGCCTCGGGGCTTCGGGTTGATCGAGAAAGGTGACCGCTGGATTAGTTTCGCTTACACCACTTCTGACAACCAAGAACGCGCTCTGAGCCACATTACAGCCTTCTCTCAATGCACCGAGACGGCAGATTACGGTAAGGCCCCTCGCGATGCTCATAAAGGCAATGCGTGGATGATCAAAGGCAAACCTTACGGACAGCCGCTACGTGATGCCGTCGCGATCCCGCCCATTCAGACATTCTTGAGCAAGAAGATATTCGGCCGAAATACAATCAATGAAATCTCACGGAAGGATTTTGATCGCATCCAACGCTACACTGCTGACCATTGGCTTGACCCAAAAAAGATACCTCTCATCGAGCGAGCGCCGCGTAGCGAACAAGAGCTCTTAGCTATTATCGCCTCTTGCCACAAAGCAATAGGAATTGAAAGGATTTTGCGAGTGCAAACGCGATTCCCGGACATGCTGGTCAAGGTCAATGGAAAGGAACTTCACCTGGAGCTTGAGGTATATAGCTCAGCGTTCCTCGATCATGATCACAACAAACAAGTCCGCGAACGCCAGTTTAAGGATGACAACGGTGTTAGAAAATCCGTGGCCGTCCTTTGCTGGATTGACGATGATGGGGTCAAGGACAAGAAATTGAAGCGCTATGTGCGTAAAGTATATGCGCTCGAAACTCTAATCCGAGAAGGAGAAACTATTCGTTGGTAGGCTGCGGCGTCCGGTGAACAGTTAATCTAGCCGAGCGGATACCACCCAGTAGTGCCCACTTTTGCCTGGCTCGGGGAGCCGTTCCGGTACGAAACTGGGAACTCCGACAGCAGCGACATTACCGGTTTATCCGACAGCGCGCGCCAGAGCGGAGTATTTTTATCGGGTCCTTTCCCTGTCCTTCCCCTTCTCCTCCTCCTCGTTGTTGTTCCCCTCCGTACGAATGGGATACTCTGTTAGTAGGTGGCGTATCCCTTCTTTCCATCAGCCACAGTGTCCGCGATGATCCATTACCAGACGGGGGAGTGCGATGCAGCCTCACGCTAGACTGATTGGCGTTCAGCTTCCAGCCATTCGCTGGCATGACTCCCAACCCTATTTCCTGTCGAGATGTGTCCTTGTATATCGGACCTGACCCCCCCTGTTAGTATGGGTGACCTGGCTCCTATCCCTGTTTCCGTCGAGATATATCCTATAGTCAAGTCTAGAGGCGGCATCGCCGCCGCGTCCGTCCTCGCTCGCGCTGCGGGCGGGCGCGCGCCGATGCCGAGCGCGAGCGGCGTGCATGATCTCGGGGTAGATTTTGGGGTAGAATTGCGAACGCAAAAACGAAGATCAAGCATTGATGCGGAATAGCGGTTTTTTTGGGGTGCCCGCCGTCGCACCAGTTCGAGATCGATGAGTCTGTAGCAGGGACGTTGTGGAAGTTGCGGACCTGCTGTCCTGTGTGAGTCGATATTGAAAGAAGGGTAAACAAGAAGAAAGCGTTTGATCTAGGTCAACTCCGCAACCCGCTCAATAGTGGACGATGTTGCCTGCCTGTATTATGACCAGATGCAAAGTTTTCACCAACTTCTCAATCCTGGATTCTAGATCCTAACGATCCGTGCTCGAAAACTACTTTCCCGTTCTGATGTTCATCTTCGTCGGCATCGCCGTCGGCGTCGGACCGATTGTCACCGGCGCGCTGCTCGGGCCGCACCGCCCCGACAGCGAGAAGCTGTCCCCCTACGAATGCGGTTTCGAGGCGTTCGAGGACGCGAGCATGAAGTTCGACGTGCGCTATTACCTGGTGGCGATTCTGTTCATCCTGTTCGACCTGGAAATCGCGTTCCTGTTTCCCTGGGCGATCGTGGTCAATGAAATCGGCCTGTTCGGTTTCTTTTCCATGATGATTTTCCTTGCCATCCTGGTGGTCGGGTTCATCTACGAATGGATGAAGGGAGCGCTGGAATGGGACTAGCGACGTGAGCCTAGGAGCAGGGGCCCCGCGCAGCGGGGATGCGACCCGGGCGAACGGCGCTTGCCGCCGACTGCGCGGACTACGGCGCTGTCGCGCGTTTTCGGAGGCGGCGACGCATACAAGGGGGCCAAATGGGCATTGAAGGCATCCTGCAGGAAGGCTTCGTCACCACCACGGCCGACAAGCTGATCAACTGGACCCGCACCGGGTCGATGTGGCCGATGACCTTCGGCCTGGCCTGCTGCGCGATCGAGATGATGCATTCGGGCGCGGCGCGCTACGACCTCGACCGTTTCGGCATCGTGTTTCGCCCCAGCCCGCGCCAGTCCGACGTGATGATCGTCGCCGGCACGCTATGCAACAAGATGGCGCCGGCGTTGCGCAAGGTCTACGACCAGATGGCGGAGCCGCGCTGGGTGATCTCGATGGGCTCCTGCGCCAACGGCGGCGGTTACTATCATTATTCCTACTCGGTGGTGCGCGGCTGCGACCGCATTGTGCCGGTGGACATCTACGTGCCGGGCTGTCCGCCCACGGCCGAGGCTTTGCTCTACGGCATCATCCAACTGCAGAACAAGATAAAACGCACTAATACGATCGCTCGCTAATGCTCGCTCAGACCATCGCCCGCTAAATGGCCGGAAAACTGGAACAACTAAAAAACAATCTGGAAGCCGCTCTCGGCAGCCGGATCGTCGGCCTCACTCAGGCGCTGGGCGAAATTACCGTGGTGGTGAATGCAGCCGACTACCTCGCCGCGGCGCAGACGCTGCACGACGATCCCGGTCTTGCTTTCGCCCAGCTCATGGACCTGTGCGGGGTGGATTATTCGGCTTACGGCGAGGGCGAAGGTGCGTGGAAGGGCGCGCGCTTTGCCGCAACCTCGCACCTGCTCTCGCTCGAGCACAACTGGCGCGTGCGTCTGCGGGTGTTCGCCCCGGACGACGCTTTTCCGGTGGTGGACACGCTCACCGGCATCTGGACCAACGCCAACTGGTACGAGCGCGAGGCGTTCGATCTGTTCGGCATCATGTTTTCCGGCCACCCCGACCTGCGCCGCATTCTCACCGACTACGGTTTCATCGGCCATCCGTTCCGCAAGGATTTTCCGCTGTCCGGTCATGTCGAGATGCGCTACGACCCGCAGCAACAGCGCGTCATCTACCAGCCGGTGACCATCGAGCCACGCGAAATTACCCCGCGCATCATCCGCGAAGAGCAGTACGGGGATCTGGGCAAGCACTGACATGGCCGATATTCGCAACTACACCATGAATTTTGGCCCTCAGCATCCGGCGGCGCACGGCGTGCTGCGGCTGGTGCTGGAACTCGACGGCGAGGTGGTCCAGCGCGCCGACGCGCACATCGGCATGCTGCACCGCGCGACCGAGAAGCTGGCCGAGAACAAGACCTATATCCAGGCGCTGCCCTACATGGACCGGATGGACTACTTCTCCGTCATGGCGAACGAGCACGCCTATTGCCTGGCGGTCGAGCGCCTGCTCGGCGTGCAGGTGCCCGAGCGCGCCCGGTACATCCGCGTCATGTTCGACGAGATCACCCGCATTCTGAGCCATCTGCTGTTCCTCGGCGCACACGGTCTCGACATCGGCGCCATGACCATGTTCCTCTATTGCTTTCGCGAGCGCGAAGACCTGTTCGACATGTACGAGGCGGTGTCGGGGGCGCGCGTGCATGCGGCCTATTACCGCCCGGGCGGCGTGTACCGCGACCTGCCCGATGTCATGCCGCGGTACGCCGCGACGAAGATCCACGGCGCCAAGGCGGTGGCGCAAATGAACGATAACCGCTCGGGCAGCCTGCTCGACTTCATCCAGGATTTCACCGATCGGTTCCCGGCGCACATCGACGAATACGAAACCCTGCTCACCGACAACCGCATCTGGAAGCAGCGCACGGTCGGCATCGGCGTGATGTCACCGGAGCGGGCGATCGAGCTCGGTTTCAGCGGCGTCATGCTGCGCGGCTCCGGCGTCGAGTGGGACCTGCGAAAGAAGCAACCCTACGAAGTCTACGACCGCGTCGATTTCGACATCCCGGTGGGCGTGAACGGCGACACCTACGACCGCTACCTGGTACGCGTGGAGGAATTGCGGCAGTCGAACCGCATCATCCGTCAGTGCGTCCAGTGGCTGCGCGCCAACCCTGGCCCGGTGATCGTCGACAACTACAAGGTGGCCCCGCCCGCGCGCGCCGACATGAAAGGCGGCATGGAAGAGCTGATCCATCATTTTAAGCTGTTTACCGAGGGTTTCTGCGTCCCAGCAGGCGAAGCCTACGCCGCGGTCGAGCACCCCAAGGGCGAGTTCGGCATTTACCTGGTGTCGGACGGCGCCAACAAGCCCTACCGCGTCAAAGTCCGCGGCGCCGGCTTCAACCACCTGCAAGGGCTGGACGAAATGTCGCGCGGCCACATGGTCGCCGACGTGGTCGCCATTATCGGCACGCTGGACTTCGTCTTCGGCGAGGTGGACAGGTGAGCGGTGCAATGAATTTCGGTGGATGACATGCTGAGCGCAGAATCGTTGAAGCGGATCGATCGTGAGATCGCCAAGTTCCCGGCCGAGCAGAAGCAGTCGGCGGTGATCGCGGCGCTCGCCATCGCGCAGGTCGAGAAAGGCTGGCTCTCGACCGAGACCATGGATTTCGTCGCGCAATACCTGGGCATGGCGCCGATCGCCGTGTACGAGGTGGCGAGCTTCTACAACATGTACGAGCTCGCGCCCGTAGGCAGGCACAAGCTCAGCGTCTGCACCAACCTGCCGTGCGCGCTCTCCGGCGGTGTCGATGCCGCCGAGCACCTGAAGCAATGTCTGGGAGTGGGTTTCAACGAGACCACCGCCGATGGCCGCGTCACGCTGAAACAGGGCGAATGCATGGGCGCCTGCGGCGACGCGCCGGTGCTGCTGGTAAACAACAAACGCATGTGCGGTTCGATGTCGAACGACAAGCTGGATAAACTGCTCGGGGAGCTGAAGTGATGCTCGACTACGGTCCCGACGCGATTCTGATGAAGGGCCTGGACGGCTCGAACTGGCACCTCAAGGACTATGAGGCGCGTGGCGGCTATGACGCCTTGAAAAAGATTCTGCGCGAGAATATAACACCGGACGCGGTAATTGCCGAAGTCAAGAAATCAGGGCTGCGCGGCCGCGGTGGCGCCGGCTTCCCGGCGGGGCTGAAGTGGAGCTTCATGCCCAAGCAGTACGCGGGCGCCAAATATCTCGTATGCAATACCGACGAGGGCGAACCGGGCACGTTCAAAGACCGCGACATCATCCGCTACAACCCGCACATGGTGATCGAGGGCATGCTCATCGCCGCTTACGCCGTGGGCAGCGCCACGGGCTACAATT
>JACRAS010000107.1 GCA_016234705.1 Betaproteobacteria bacterium
CACGGATTAAAAGCACTCCCGTGCCAAATCGACGATCTTGGATAACATTCCCGCACTGTCCTTGTTTTTTTATGGAAAACACGGTTGGCGCGCGAGCGCGCGCAATGACCTGTGACGATATCTAAGACGCCTTATGTAGATGAAACACATCCCGCGCAAACGATTTGGCCAGCATTTTCTCACCGACCAGGCCGTGATCGGCGACATCGTCGCCGCGATCGGGCCGCGGGCGGGCGACGCGATGGTGGAAATCGGCCCGGGGCTGGGGGCTCTCACCACGCCGCTCTGTACGGTTCTGCGTCACCTGCATGTGATCGAGATCGATCGCGATATCGTCGCGCGCCTCGAGCGTGCCTACCTGCCGGCGCGCCTCACGCTGCATACGGGCGATGTGCTCGAATTCGATTTTTCCGTGCTGCCGCGCGCGCTGCGCGTGGTCGGCAACCTGCCGTACAATATCTCCACGCCGCTGCTGTTCCATTTGGCGCGCTACGCGGAGCGCATACAGGACATGCATTTCATGCTGCAAAAAGAGGTGGTCGAGCGCATGGTCGCCCGGCCGGGTGGCGGCGATTACGGCCGTTTGTCGGTGATGCTGCAGTACCGCTTCGACATGGAGTTGCTGCTGGAGGTGGCGCCCGACGCCTTTTCGCCGCCGCCGCAGGTCGATTCAGCCGTGGTGCGCATGCTGCCGCGGCCGCCGGCGCAGCTGGCGGCGGCGACCGAGGTAGGTCTGGCGCAGGTGGTGCGGCGTGCTTTTGCGCAGCGGCGCAAGACCTTGCGCAATTCCCTCGCCGGGCTGCTTCGCGCCGGGGATTATGCCGCGCTGGGGATCGCACCGGGCCTGCGCGCCGAGAATCTGGCGGTGGCCGATTTTGTCGCCATTAGCAACTACCTGGCGGAAAAAGAAAAATTGACGCAGAATTAATATTCACAAAAGCGCCCGCGGCTGGCACAATAGACACCCTCGCCGTTCCAGCCAAGCGTTTATCCCGGAGAATAGTATGGGCCTGCTCGATGACCTGAAAAAACAGGCAGACATGGTGAAGAGCCAGCAGCTTTCGCAGCAGTCAATGCTGCAGGAAAGCATCAAGCTGGTCGAGGCCAGAATGCACCAGACGTTCCTTTACCTGAACGATCTGCTCAAGCAGTTGGCGGTGCTCAGGCCGACCAACCCGACGGCGTATTCGATACCGGGAATAGGCGATTTCCAGAATCTGGCGTTCGCGGAATCCTTCATCGACTACCGCAAGAAAAAGATCGGCGACAAGGACTATTACGACTTCATTACTTTTTTCATCAGATGGACTTTACCCACGAGCCTCGTCCTAGAGCGCGACATGCCCGCCACGATGCAGAAGGTGCGCGATGTGCTGTGGAACTACGGCCTGAAATTTACCGAAGAGGAAGTCAAAAAGCCGGGCGGCGGCTTCCAGAAGATGAAATTCACCGTGCCTGCTACCATCACCTGCGACATCACCGTCGCAGCCGACTATGAAAACTGCCGGCTGGTGGTGAAGGGCAAGCACTTCCTGCGCCTGGGCGCGGATGAGCTGCGCATTCCCGCGGGCGACATCAACGAGGCGCTGCTGGAAGAGTTCGCCAAGATGCTGATCGGCCAGCCCAGCGTGCTGCGAAAGTATCGCGCCGCCACGCTCTAGCGCGAACGAACGCGCCTGATCATTTTCGCTGGATCAGCTCGATCTTGTATCCGTCCGGATCCTGCACGAAGGCGATTAGCGTGCGCGCCGTAGCGAGGAGCAGGGGTCCCGCTTGCGGGGATGCGACCGCGCAGGCGCGCGTGGGCACGGTTCAGGAGCTGTGCTGGATTAGCTCTATCTTATAGCCGTCAGGATCCTGGACGAACGCGATTACCGTGCTGCCCCCTTTGACCGGTCCGGCTTCGCGGCTCACGATGCCGCCCTTTGCCTTGACCGTTTTGCAGGTTTCATAGGCGTCGGGCACCTCGATTGCGAGATGCCCGAATGCGTTGCCCATGTCGTACTTGTCCACGCCATAGTTGTAGGTGAGTTCGATCACGGCGTGCGCGTCCTCGGCGCCGTAGCCGACGAAGGCGAGCGAGTATTTCTGTTCCGGCCGGTCGGTGGTGCGCAAGAGCTTCATGCCCATGACCTCGGTGTAGAATTTCACCGAACGTTCCATGTTGGCCACGCGCAGCATCGTATGCAGTATTTTCACCGCGATTCCTCCTATACCGGACAAGCCGGAAGCGAACAAAGAGTCTCCGCTCTGGGAAAAACCCTTATCCCACGAACAAGGGGGGGTGCACCCCCCCTTGTAAATCCCCCCGCGCATGCGCTCTCGCTATTTATCGAAATCTTCGTCATTTATGTCAATTTCTGTCTTAAAAGAGACTATAAGATCGGCAGGCGGTGCGTGCAGTCGCGCAGTTCCCTGCGCGCCGCTTGGTAATCGGGATAGAGGTCGCCGACCACCGCCCAGAAGCGCGCCGAGTGGTTCATTTCCCGCAGATGCGCCAGTTCGTGCGCGACCACGTAATCGACGAGGTGCAGCGGCAGGTGTATCAGGCGCCAGTTGAGGCGCACATGCCCGTCATTCCGGCACACTCCCCATTGCGTGCGGGCATTGGACAGCGCCAGCGCCGGCGTCGGCACGCCCAGGCCGGCGGCGTACAGCGCCAGGCGCTCGCCGAACAGCGCTCGCGCCCGGTCTTTGAACCAGGCGATGCCGCGCTTTCTCAACGCCGCCGGTTCGGCGCGGGGTGCAAGGCCGATGCCGAGGCGTCCATGTTCCAGACTGATGTCGCACCGGCCGGGCATGAGCTCGATTCTGACCGGTGTCCCCAGCAGCGCGATCATGGTCCCATCGCCCCAGTTCACCACCGGCGGCTTGGGCGCGGCGCGCCGCTCGGACAGTTTTTTCAGCACCCAGCGCGCTTTTTCCCGGATAAAAGCCTCGACCTCGGCGATGGGCGTATGCCCGGGCGTGGCCACGCGCAGGCCGTCGTCGCCGATCACCAGGCCGATAGAGCGCCGCCGCGCGCGGCGCAAGCGGTAGCCGACGATCTCGCGCTCGAGCTGGATATAGCGCAGCGTGCCCATCGGCGTGGGCACGGGCGCCAGGGCAAGCGGCAGTTCAAGCTGCATTGTTTTCGCGCTTCGCGCGCACCAGGATCTCGACCTGGCCTTCGATCCAGTCCTCGACTTTGCGCATCAGTTGTTTGGGCGTTTGGCCGGCGCTGGCTATGGGCGCGCCGATCACCACCGTCACCTTGCCCGGGTATTTGAGGAAGGAATTGCGCGGCCAGAGCAGTCCCGCGTTGTGTGCGACCGGCAGCACGCGCGCGCCGGTCTGCACCGCAATGTATGCGCCGCCGAGCTTGTATTCGCCGTGCTTGCCCACGGCGATGCGGGTGCCTTCCGGGTAGATCATGATGGAAAACCCCTGGGCGAGGCGCTCCTTGCCGAGTTCGATCGTGCGGCGCAATGCGTTCATGCGGTCGGTGCGGTTGATGAAAATCGGGCTGAACAACGCCAGCCCCCAGCCAAGGAACGGCAGCCACATCAGTTCGCGCTTCATCACATAGACGTGCGGCGGAAAAATCTCGGAGTAAGCAAGGGTTTCCCAGGCCGAGGAATGCTTGGACAGGATCACCACCGGTTCGGCGGGTATGTTTTCGCGGCCGCGCACCTCGTAGCGGATGCCGAGCAGATAAATCGCCAGCCAGGCGGCGAGGCGCGGCCAGCCGGCGACGATCTTCCAGCGCGGGATGCGCGGCAGCGGCGCGACGCACATTACCAGCACCCAATAGGGAACGACGATGACGACCAGGAGGAGGTAGTAGATGAGCGCGCGCAGGAAGTTCATGCGGCGAGCGCCATGGCCGCGGCGGCCAGGTCCCGGTGGATTTCGGTGCCTTCGGGCAGGCCGCCCGCCTTCAGCGTCTGCTCGCCCTTGCCGGTCAGCACCAGGATCGGCCGGGCGCCGGCTGCGTCCGCCGCCTGCAGGTCGCGCAGGGAGTCGCCGATCGCCGGCATCGCCTCGAGCGCGACGTTGAAGCGCTCGGCGATCTCCACCAGCATGCCCGGCTGCGGCTTGCGGCAGGCGCAGCCCGCGTCCTGCGCGTGCGGGCAGAAGAACACGGCGTCGATGCGTCCGCCCAACTGGTTCACCGCCTTGTGCATCTTGTCGTGCATGGCGTTGAGCGTGGCCATGTCGAACAAGCCCCGCCCCAGGCCGGACTGGTTGGTGGCGACCACCACGCGAAAGCCCGCCTGGGTGAAGCGTGCGATCGCCTCCAGGCTGCCCGCGATGGGCTGCCATTCATCCGGGCTCTTGACGTACTGCTCGCTGTCGCGGTTGATCACGCCGTCGCGGTCGAGGATGACGAGTTTCATGCGGCGAGTTTGGAAATGTCGGCGACGCGGTTCATCTCGTCGCGCAGATCGTTGAGAAGCGCAAGGCGGTTTTTCCGTACTGCTTGATCGTCCACCATCACCATGACCGTTTCAAAAAAGGCATCGACCGGAGATTTTAGTATCGCAAATGCTTTCAGGTAGCCGGTATAGTCGCCTGCCTGAAACAAAGGCGTCGCCTTCCGGGATGCTTTTTCAAGGGCGTCGAACAAATCGCGCTCCGCCGGTTCCTTCAGCGCATGCGCTTGCGCCTTGTTGAACGACTCGCCTTTTGCTTCGGCCTGTTTCAGGATGTTGGCGACGCGCTTGTTCGCGGCGGCAAGACTCGCAGCTTCGGGTAGGGCCGCAAATGTACGCACGGCCGCGAGCTGGCGGGGTATCAGATCAAGCGATGCCGGATTCATACTGAGCACCGATTCGACTTCGTTTGCGCTATAGCCGGCCTCGCGCAGATAGCTGCGCAAACGTTCAAGGACGAAGATCCGGAGATCCGTATGGGCTTGTCCGACCATGCCGCGCGGAAACACCGAGAACGCCGCAGCGACGAGATCGAACAGCGATAACTTTAGGCCGCTTTCAACCAGAATTCGGATAACGCCGAGCGCGTGGCGCCTGAGCGCGAACGGATCCTTGTCGCCGCTAGGTTCTTGGCCGACGCCGAACATGCCCGCGAGCGTTTCCAATTTATCGGCCAGAGCAAGGGCAAGCGCGATGTTGTTAACAGGTAGCGCATCCCCGGCAAAACGCGGACGGTAGTGTTGTTCAATGGCAATCGCCACGAGCGGCGGCTCGCCATCGGAAAGCGCGTAATAGCGTCCCATGACGCCCTGCAGTTCCGGAAACTCGCCGACCATGCTGGTGACAAGATCGGCTTTGGCTAGCAGGGCGGCGCGATCGGCGAGCGCCGGGTCGGCGCCGATTTTCTGCGCAATTGCTTTCGCTAGTACGCGTACGCGCTCCACCCTTTCGAGCTGGCTGCCGAGCTTGTTGTGATAGGTGACGTTTGCCAATTGCGGCACGCGATCGGCGAGTTTCGTTTTTTTGTCCGTCTCGAAAAAGAAGCGCGCATCAGCCAGGCGCGGCCGCACTACCCGCTGGTTGCCTTCGACGATGTTCTTCGGGTTCTCTAGGCGCATGTTGCTGACGATGAGGAATTTGTCGGTCAGCTTTCCGGGCTGATCGAACAGCGGAAAATACTTCTGGTTTGTCCGCATGGTCAGAATCAGGCATTCCTGCGGCACGGACAGAAACTCCGACTCGAACTCGCCGACGTAGACGGTCGGATATTCGACTAGCGCCGTAACTTCGTCCAGCAATGGCGCCACATCGGCCTCGGGGCCAAGCGACGCCTTAAGCTCGGCGGCCTTTGCGCGCAGTTGCCGTTCGGCTTCAATCCGGCGCCCGTCGAAAGACGCGATAACCTTGCCATGCGCGGCAAGCGCTTCCTCGTAAGCGTCTGCCGTGGCGACGGAAATATCCTTGGCGCCGAGGAAGCGATGGCCGTGGGTGATGCGGCCCGCTTTCAGGCCGAGAATGGAGATGTCCACGATCTCGTCGCCGTAGAGCGCGACCAGTCCATGCGCGGGGCGTACGAATTGCACGGTGCTCGCGCCGTCGGCGAGCTGGTAGCTCATGACTTTGGGGATGGGCAACTTGGCAATTGCGTCTTGCAGCGCAGTCTGAAGGCCGGCGGCGAGTGACACCCCGGAGATGATCTGATTCAGGAACGCGTATTCGGCATCGCCTTCGATCCGGCGCTCGAGTTGAGCTGCGGCCGCTCCTTCCTTTTCCAGTCGTTTTGCCAGCGCCGCGCTCGGCTTGCCGTCGGCGCCGAACGCGACTTTGGAAGGCATGAGTTTCTTCGACTCGGTTCGGTCCAATGTCTTCCGCCGCACGTCTTTGATAAGTACCGCCAATCTGCGCGGAGTGGCGAAGATCCTGGTATCGTTTGTGGCCCCGTCCTTCAACCGTGCCCGCATCAGACCATCCTGCAACTGGTAGCCGAACGCCTCGCCGAGCTGCTTCAGCGCTTTCGGCGGCAGTTCTTCGGTGAATAGCTCCACCAGCAGACTCGCGTTCATGCCGCCGCTTCCTCTCTCTTACCAAGCTCAGTTTTCAGTGCGGCGAGATCGATGCCGAGGCGATGCAGCTCGTTCGGCGTGCACATCGGGAAATCCTGGCGCAAGCGGGAATCAAAATACGACTGCGACACGCTGCGCGCAAGGTTGCGTATGCGGCCGATGTAGGCGGCGCGCTCCGTGACCGAGATCGCGCCGCGCGCATCGAGCAGGTTGAAGGTATGTGCGGCTTTCAGCACTTTCTCGTAGGCGGGCAAGGCCAGCTTGGCCTGCATCAGGCGTTTGGCGTCCGCTTCGTGGTCGCCGAAATGCCGGAACAGCATGGCCGCGTCGGACTGCTCGAAGTTGTAAGTCGATTGCTCCACTTCGTTCTGGTGATAGACGTCACGGTAAGTCACGCCCGGCGTCCACACCAGGTCGAATACGTTCTCGACGCCCTGCAGGTACATCGCGAGGCGCTCGATGCCGTAGGTTATTTCGCCGGTGATCGGCTTGCACTCCAGGCCGCCCACCTGCTGGAAATAGGTGAACTGGGTTACTTCCATCCCGTTCAGCCAGACCTCCCAACCCAGGCCCCAGGCGCCAAGCGTGGGATTCTCCCAGTCGTCCTCGACGAAGCGGACGTCGTTTTGCTGCAAATCGAGACCTATCGCGGCGAGGGAGTCGAGATAGAGGTCGATGATGTCCGGCGGCGAGGGCTTGAGCACCACCTGATACTGATAGTAGTGCTGCAGGCGGTTGGGATTCTCGCCGTAGCGGCCGTCCTTGGGGCGGCGCGACGGTTGGACGTAGGCGGCGCGCCAGGGCTCGGGGCCGAGCGCGCGCAGGAACGTGGCGGTGTGCGAAGTGCCGGCGCCGACTTCCATGTCGTAAGGCTGCAATAGCGCGCAGCCCTGCCGGTCCCAATAGGACTGCAGCCTGAGAATAAGTTCCTGGAAGGTGGGCACGAATTTCGGACGCTTAAAAATTGGGACGCCGGGAAAGCCGCAATTTTACAGGCTTTCCGACCGACGAGAAACCGAAAACAAGGTCGCGATCTCGGCTGCGGGTGGTGTCTCAGTTCGATGTGTAACGGTCGTAATAGGATTGAGTCAACTTGACTCACTGGCAAGCTTGATTTATGGCACCTGTTATTTTGACATAACAAGCTTGTTAGACAAAAAACCCGCTGAAGCGAGTTTAGAATTGTCTTGTTATTTTCTCGACAGTGCTTGGCTCTAACATTTTTCGCTCATCGCAGCATTGAATTAGATCTCTGCTTGCATGCGTGTCCGCTGTTGCTCCACCATGCCACAATGTAACTATAATGCCTTCCCGCTTTACCGCTTCTATCGCAGGGATAAAGTCGCTATCTCCAGAAAATAGCACAACATTCGAAATCATCCTTTTCCCCGCCAATAACGCCATATCGACGCCAAGCATGCAATCAACTCGCTTCTGGACATAGATCGATTTGCCGTCAACGTTGACTCCAACTTTTGCTAGACGGCCTAGTCTCACCTCGAATCTTGGTAGCCGACCAAGGGCAGTTATGAATCTATGCTTGTTAGCATAGCGTGTCTTCTCTTCCTCTGTGGGCGGATTGCTCTGATACGGCATGCAATGATAATAATAAGTTCTGAATAGTTCATTTGGCGCAACCATTTCTTGCGCGAGCATCCCATAATCAACGCGCGCGTTTCCATGGTCATAGTAAAGGACTTTATCGACATACCCAGCATCCAGGAAGACCGCTGTCTTATCCATCTTTCACCTCGGTCCAAACGCACAAAATATACCCCTAAAACAAAAAGGACCGGACCCCTTCGGGCCGATCCTTTCATATCTTTCTCCCGTGCCTACGGAACGAGAGAGTCCATACCTATTGTGAATTCTATAGACATCCACATAAAAGTCAAGTTCAATTTGCCTTAATGGTTGGTAGCTACTCACCTAGCCAATTCAGCGATTTCTTCCAAGCTCCATAACTGAGACACTACCCGGCTGCGGCGAGATCGTGGGCCTCCTCGGTCAATCAGCGAATTTCACCACGCTGTTGCGGCCCTGCTCCTTGGCGCGGTACATGGCGCGATCGGCGCGCGCCTGCACGGCGTCGATGCTGCGGCCGTCCTCCGGGTAGCACGCGAGCCCGATGCTGACGCTGGTCTCGATGCGCTTGCCTTCGAACTCCAGCGGGGCGGTGGCTACCGCCTTGAGAATCCGCTGCGCGACCTCCATCGCCCGGTCGGGCGTCGTTTCCGGCAGCAGCGCCACGAATTCGTCTCCGCCATAGCGCGCCAGCACGTCGGTATGGCGCAACTCGGTCGCGATGCATTTCGCCACCATTTTCAGCAGCCGGTTGCCGGCCTCGTGGCCGTTGATGTCGTTGACCGCCTTGAGATTGTCCGAGTCGATCATCAGCAGGCTGGCCGGACGGTTGTAGCGCACCGCCTGGCCGAACAGCCGGTCGACCATGATGGTGAAACCGCGCATGTTATACAGGTCGGTGAGATCATCGGTTTCCGCCAGCAGCCGGGCCCGGTTCAGGCCGAAACGGATGTCGGCGGAAAACATGGTGGTGATATAGGCGACGAGAAGCATCGGCGCAAGCTGCCCTACCAGGGCGCCGATGTAGGCGAGCGAAAGCAGCTCGCGGGCGTTGGAGTTTTCCCCGAGCAGGACGAAACAGGCGGCGATCAGCGCCATCTCCAGCATCGTAGCGAGCTTGCCCAGCGCGAGTGCGCTGGTGATGATAACGAGCAGGTAGGCGTTGAGCAGGGGGCTCGCGAGTTTTCCCGTGTACCACAGCGCCCAGGTGATGAACAGCAGCATCACAAAGGTTTCGATGGCAATTTTCCAGCGCGATTCGCTCTTGTAGAAATTGGTAAAGCGAAAGCCCAGGACGAACGCGGTGTAGAAGAACAGCCCCCCGGAAATTGCCGACCGGTCCTCGGCAAGCGGACCATCAAACACCTGGTACAGCAGCACCAGGATCAGAATCAGCCACTCGATTTCGGCGACGGTGCGCGAAACCCCCCGCAGCTCCTCCTGCTCGATACTCAGCGTTTCAACGGGCTTTGAGTACATGCGCTCCCCCTTTTCGTGAGCAAACTGCCTCTGCGCTTGTTGCGCTTATATAGTTATTGTACCGCGACCAGAGATCGGCTCCCAGCCGGGAGCGGCACGATTCCGTCATACGCGGTATTGGGCTATGATGCAAGTAGTTGGTTTGTTCGAGAAACTCATGGAAACTTATCTGGTCTGGCTTGCCGCCGGATTCGTGCTGGTCATCGCCGAACTCGTCACCGGCACGTTTTTCCTGCTGGTCTTGGGCATCGCGGCGTTCGCCGGCTCGGCCACGGCCTGGTTCGGCCTGGGATTCTGGCTGCAGGCGTTGTGCGCTGCGGCGGTGGCGATTGCCGGCGTGTTCTGGGTGCGGCGGCATCGCAAGACCATGCCGCAATCCGACATGGCGTCGCTGGATGTCGGTCAGGCAGTAGCGTTCGATGCCTGGGTAAGCCGGGAGCAAGGCGCGGCGCGGGTGAAGTATCGCAACACCCTGTGGGATGCCGAGGTCGAAGGGGAGCGTGAACTCGATCACGGCCAGGTGCTGTTCATCCATGCGGTGGACGGCAATACGCTGAAGGTAGCAAACAGGAAACCTTGAGGCGCGCCGATGCAAGGAAAAGCGCGTCCGCCCCGGATTCCACGATTCGTAAACGAGTTGCAAGGGAGAATACCCATGTTCCCGAAGTTCATCGCCGTCCTGATCGCCACCATCGCCATCTCGCAGTTCGAGCAGACGCGCGGCTTCACCATCCCGTTTTTCATTCTCGCGGTGGCGATCGTATTCGTCATCGAGGGCGTGCGCGTGGTGCCGCAGCAGAGCGCCTGGGTGGTGGAGCGCCTGGGCAAGTTCCACGCCATCCTGCAGCCGGGATTGAACGTCATCGTGCCTTTTGTCGACCGCATCGCCTACACCCACTCGTTGAAGGAGGTTCCGTTGGATGTGCCCGAGCAGGTGTGCATCAGCCGGGACAACACCCAACTCTCGGTGGACGGCGTCATCTATTTCCAGGTGACCGACCCGCGGCTTGCGTCTTACGGCTCGTCCAATTACATCGCCGCCATCACCCAGTTGGCGCAGACCGCGCTCCGCAGCGAGATCGGCAAGATGGAACTGGACAAGACCTTCGAGAGCCGCGACGAGATGAACCGCCAGGTGGTGTCGGTGCTGGACGAGGCCGGCCGTTCCTGGGGAGTGAAGGTGCTGCGCTATGAGATCAAGAACATCACCCCGCCGGAAACCATCCTGCGCGCGATGCAGGCGCAGATCACGGCCGAGCGCGAGAAGCGCGCCCTCATCGCCAAATCCGAAGGCCAGAAGCAGCAGGAGATCAACATCGCCGAGGGCGAAAAGCAGGCCGCCATTCTCAAGTCCGAGGGCGCCAAGGCCGCGGTGATCAACAAGGCGCAGGGTGACGCGACCTCGATCCGGCTGATCGCCGAGGCGACCGCCGCCGCCGTGACCGCGGTGGCGGAGGCGCTCGCCAAGGAAGGCGGGCAGCAGGCCGCCAATCTGAAAGTCGCCGAACAATACGTCAACGCCTTCGCCTACCTGGCCAAGACCAACAACACCCTCATTGTTCCCGCCAACATGGGCGACCTGGCCACGCTGATCACTTCGGCCATGACCATGCTGGATCGAACTAAATCAGCCCAGGCGAAACCAGCCTGAGCTTTAGCTGGCGCCAGGCGGTTCTTTCACGCACTCCGATTGATCGGGGTCGCGACCCGTGGTAACTTAGCCCGACCGGCAAGTTTGGCGTTCCGCCGCCGCTCGTGTCTTCCGCTCCCGGCTGAACGGGCTTATTTGACATACTGAAGAAGAAGGAATTCCATGGATTTTTCACTCACTCCGGAACAGGAAGCGATGCGGGATTTGGCGGCTCGTTTCGCCAAGGAACGGCTCGCTCCCGATTACATGAAGCGGGAAAAAACCCATACCATCGATCGCGCCGTGCTCAAGGAGATGGGCAGTCTGGGGCTCATCAGCATGGCCTTGCCCGAGGAATATGGCGGGATGGGGGTGGATTGCGCCACCAGCGGGTTGATCATCGAGCAAATCGCCTACGGTGATTTCAACATCAGCTATGTGCAACTGGTGAGTTGGTTGATGGGCCAGATCCTGTGCAAGTATGCCGCTCCCGAGGTGGCCCGGGAATGGGTGCCGAAGCTTGCCGCCGGGGAATCCCTCGTGGCCCTGGGGCTTACCGAGCCGCGGGGCGGGTCCGACGCCGCCAACCTGATTCTCCGGGCCGAGCCCAAGGGCGACCACTACATCATCAACGGCGAAAAGACTTCCGTCAGTTTTTCCGAGCAGGCCGACGTGATTGTCGCCTTTGCCCGCACCGGCAAGGTGGAGGATGTGGCCAAGGGCATCAGCGCGTTCGTGATTCCTTTGAATGCTCCGGGTGTCAGCCGGACCCGCTTCAGCGACCTGGGCACCAAAATCGTCGGCCGCGGTTCGGTCTTCTTCGACAACGTGAAAGTTCCCGCCAACCATCGGGTGGGAGAGGAAAACCGGGCTTTCTTCCAAATCATGAACGGCTTCGATTACAGCCGGGCGCTGATCGGCCTGCAATGCCTCGGAGCGGCCCAAGCTTCGCTGGACGAAGCCTGGCAATACAGCACTGAGCGCAAAGCCTTCGGTGCGCCGATTGCCCAATACCAAGGCGTGACCTTCCCCCTGGCGGAAGCCGACACGCTGCTGACGGCGGCTCGGGCGCTGTGCTACCGGACGCTGTGGCTGCGGGACAAGGATTTGCCCCATACCGCCGAGGCGGCGATGTGCAAGTGGTGGGTGCCGAAAGTCTGCTATGAAGCGATTTATCAATGCCTGCTGACCCACGGCCACTATGGCTACACCACCGACCTGCCGCATCAGCAGCGCATGCGGGATACGCTGGGCCTGCAGATCGGCGACGGCACGGCGCAGATCATGAAGCTCATCATCGCCCGGGAGCGGGTGGGTCGAGTGGCGGTGCAGTATGCCCAGGGGAGCAACAAATGAGCGGCGTCGTTACCGCTTCGGTGGCCAACGGGGTCGGCGTCATCGAACTGAGCCGGCCGGAGAAGTTCAACTGGGTTCTGCCGCGTTAGTGTTAGCCGCTGATGAACGTAATTTTGGCGGGGACGAATGCCAGTACCTTAGACTGGACGGATTTGCTCCGCCAACGCGTAAAATTGGTCAGCAAACGACATCTCGTTTCAAGCCTTTTCGGTCAATACGCTCAGCATAGTCGTGCGGCCGGCTTGACTGTCAACGCGACAGAGCCGAATAGGCTGTAGTGCGACCGGTTCCGCCAGGCCGACCGGCTAGAAGCGAATGCGCCGCCGGCCTCCCCGGTCGACGATATAGACGCCCGTGGGGGTGTTGAAATGGGTGCCGAGAATCAGCACTTCCCGGTCGCAGTAGTCCTCGACGAAACGGCTCCGGGTGGCTACCGCCAGTTGCTTGTCGCTGTCGCCTCTCTGGTGCCAGTGGGGCTCGGCAATTTGCACCGGGTGAACCATCATATCTCCGGTGATGAAGGCTTTTTCGGCATGACTTGATCCCAGGGCCACGCTGCAATGTCCCGGCGTGTGGCCCGGCGTCGGCACCAGCCACAACTGGTCGTCCATTTGCCACTCGTTGTCCACCCATTCCACCTGGCCCGCCTCGATGACGGGCAGAATGTTCTGCTCCAGCACCGGCCGGTTGTCGGCTGCGCCGGCCTCGTTCCAGGACTCCCATTCCCGACGGTTGAACAGGTACTTGGCATTGGGAAAGGTCGGCACCCAGCGGCCGTCTTGCAGGCGCGTGTTCCAGCCGGTGTGGTCGATATGCATGTGGGTGCAGAACACATAATCCACGTCTTCGAGCGCGCAGCCGGCGGCTTCGAGCTGCGCCAGATAGTTGCCGTTGCGATCGTTCCATTGGGGGAAGCCGGCGTCGCGCTTGTGGTTGCCGACGCAGGTGTCGATCAGCACGGTGTGGTGGCGGGTTTTCACGACGAAGGTATGAATGCTGAGCAGCATGCCCTTGTCGGCGTCCATGAAATGGGGTTGCAACCAATCGAGGTGAGGATCGAAGGCGCCGCGGTCCTTGTCCAGATAAATAGCCTTGGGGCTGAAGGATTCCAGCGTGTCGATCACCTTGGCGACCTGGATGTCGCCGATCGCGAAGCGCTGGATGTGGTCTGGGTTCATCGTCTCGGTCTCCTTGGCGCGCGCCATGCAGGGCGCTTTTTTGCGGGGGTAAGCTTCGAAAATTGCCGTTCCATTATAAGCGGACTCCGGCGCGAACTTGTTCCGGGGCCGTCAGCCCGATTTGAACCTATAATACCGCTCAAATGCCGCTGAGAATCCCGGCGGTTTGTCGTAAAGAAGGACTCTGGAGTGAACATAACCGCGAATGTGCAACCGTGGGAGCCAACGCAGGTTCATTGAGCATGCGTCGGCCCGCCAATTTAGGGTTGCCCGGTGGATTGATTTTCCTATTCTTCGCGCCGTTTTTCCGCCCAATTCCTACTGCACCGCCGCCGCGTAATTGTTTATCGCATCACTTCTCGTCAATTTCTAAGGAAGGTTAGAGCATGTCTTTCCCCCACCTGCTGCAACCTCTCGATCTGGGATTCACGACTCTCCAAAACCGGGTGTTCATGGGCTCTATGCACACCCGCTTGGAACACGAGGAAGGCGGCATGGCCCGGCTGGCCGCTTTCTACGGAGCGCGCGCCAAAGGCGAAACCGGCCTCATCATCACCGGCGGGTTCGCGCCCAACGATGCGGCGCTGCTGGGAGAAGGGGGGCGGACTTTCAAGAATGCCTCCCAGATTCCCGAGCAGCGCCTCATTGCCGACGCGGTGCACCGGGAAGGCGGCAAGGTCTGCCTGCAAATCCTCCATACCGGCCGCTATGCCAAGCACGACAACATCGTCGGCCCCTCGAATATCCGCTCCCCCATCAATCCCCGGGTGCCGCGGCCCCTGACCGCCAAGGAAGTGGAGCAGACCATCGAGGATTACGCCATGACCGCCGCGTTGTCCCGGGAAGCCGGCTACGACGGAGTGGAACTGATGGGTTCCGAAGGCTATTTTATCCATCAATTCCTGGCTCCTCGCTCCAACAATCGCTCCGATGAATGGGGCGGTTCCTTCGAGAGCCGGATGCGGCTGCCCCTGGAAATCATCAAGCGGGTGCGGCAACGGGTCGGCAAGGATTTCATCGTGGTCTACCGCATTTCGGTGCTGGATTTGGTGGAGGGGGGCAACACCGGGGAGGAGATCCTCACCCTGGCTCGTGCCGTGGAACAGGCGGGGGTGGACCTGCTCAACTCCGGCATCGGCTGGCACGACGCGCCGGTGCCCACCATCGTGTATGCGGTGCCCAGGGCAACCTGGCGCTTCGCGGTGGCCAAGGTCAAGCAAGCGGTAAAGATTCCGGTGGTGCTATCGAACCGGATCAACGATCCGGCGGTGGCCGAAGCTGCCATCGCTTCCGGCGACGCCGACATGGTCTCCATGGCCCGCCCCTTGCTGGCGGATCCGCACTTCGCCAAAAAGGCGCGGGAAGGACGCGCCGACGAGATCAACACCTGCATCGCCTGCAATCAGGCCTGCCTGGACTACATCTTCGTGAACAAGGTTTGCAGTTGCCTGGTCAATCCGCTAGCCTGCCACGAAACCGAATACGCCATGGTTCCCGCCGCCGCGCCGAAAAAAATCGCGGTGGTCGGCGCCGGCCCGGCGGGATTGGCGTGCGCCGCGGCGGCGGCGGAACGGGGGCACCAAGTCACCCTGTTCGAGGCGAGCGGGGAAATCGGCGGGCAATTCAATTGTGCCCGGCGCATTCCCGGCAAAGAGGAGTTCAACGAGACCCTGCGCTATTACCGTGCCCGCCTGCCGCGCTTGGGAGTAAAGATCAAGCTCAACACCCGGCCCGGCGCGGCCGAGCTGGCCTCCGGCGGTTACGATCAAGTCGTGGTGGCCACCGGCGTCACTCCCCGGATTCCGGACATTCCCGGCATCCGCCACCCCAAGGTGGTCTCCTACGCCGAAGCTATCACCGGAGCCAAGCCGGTAGGAAAGCGGGTGGCCATTGTCGGCATGGGCGGCATCGGCTACGACGTAGCGGAAATGTTGTGTGTCGAACCGCTTCCCGAAGGGCAGCGCATCGCTGCTTTCCTGAAGGAATGGGGCGTGGATACCGAAAATCGCACCCAGGGCGGCCTGCTGACGGGAATATTGCAAACTCCGCTGCCCTCCCCTCGCAAGATCACCATGCTGCAACGGAAAACCGGCCGCCCCGGCGGCACCCTGGGACTGACCACCGGCTGGGTGCTCAAAACCCGCCTGCAGCGGCATCAGGTGGAGATGATCGGCGGCGTAAGCTACGACAAAATCGACGACGAGGGCTTGCACTATACCGTCAACGGCGAGCGCAAAGCGCTGGTGGTGGACACGGTGGTGGTTTGCGCCGGCCAGGAATCCAGCCGGGAGCTTTACGACGAGTTGGTGAGTCTGGGAATGAAGCCGGCACTCATCGGCGGCGCCGAGAAAGCCGCAGAACTGGATGCCGTTTATGCCATCCGCGAAGGCACCCGGTTGGGGATGGCGCTCTAAGAAGTTATCCGCGATATGTGCACCTTGGAAACCGATACCGGTTCATTGAACATGCGTCGGCGCGCCAATTAAGGTCTGGCCGACGGATTGATTCTCTTATCCCTTCATCCGGAGGCGGAGCTATGTCCATAGAATTGGAAAGACGCGGAGCCGTGGCCGTCATGACGTTCAACAACCCGGAAAAGTTGAATGCCATGACCCCTGAAATGCGCAAGCAGATGGAGCACCGGGTCATCGAGGTGCGAGACGATCCGGCGATCCGAGCCCTGCTGATCACCGGCGCCGGAAGCGCCTTCTGCGCAGGGGGGGATATCCGCACCTTCGCTTCCTCCAGCCCGGTGGCGATGCGGGACCGGCTCAAGCAGCAGCACCGGGTTACCTTGTCCATGTATCACTTGGAGAAGCCGGTCATTGCCGCGGTGAACGGCGTGGCCTTCGGAGTGGGCTTCAACATTGCGCTGCTGGGAGACATCATCCTGGCCGCCGATACCGCCAAGTTCTGCCAAAGCTATTCCAACGTGGGCATCGTTCCCGACGGGGGCGGCTTGTATCTGCTGGCCCGGATCGTCGGGGCCCAAAAGGCCAAGGAGATGGTGCTGCTGGCCGATGTGGTGAATGCTCAGCAGGCCAAGGAATTGGGAATCGTGCGCGAGGTATACGCGGTGGAGCGATTGATGGCCGAGGCGATGAAGTTGGCCGAGCGCCTGGCCGCCGGCCCAACCCGCGCCTTCGGGCTGGACAAGGCGATGCTGAATCGGGGCTGGGCCATGGACTTGGAAAGTTTCCTGGAATTGGAGGCGGTGGGGGAGGCCTATGTCATGGAAACCGCCGACCATCGGGAAGGAGTGGCCGCCTTCAAGGAGAAGCGCAAGCCCGTGTTCAAAGGGCAGTAGCGCTTCGTGATTAACAAAATAGTCGCTTCGGTCGGCGAGGCGGTGGCGGATATTTTCGATGGCGCCACGGTATTGTTCGGCGGCCTTGGCGGCGCCGGCGAGCCCAAGGAATTGTTCGCCGCGCGACTTAGACCGTCTTTCTACTGTCCCTTGAAAACCGGCTTGCGTTTCTCGCGGAAAGCCTGCGCCCCTTCCTTGTGGTCATCGCTGAGAACGACGCCCGTCTGCGCCCACAGTTCACTGTCCAGCACTGTCTCCAGCGCAGGCGTGTACATCTGCTTGAGCAGCTTTTTCCCGATGCCGTAAGCCAGTGTCGGGCCATTGGCCAGGTTCTGCGCAAGCGCCAGGGTCTCCGCTTCGAGCTTGTCATCGGGGACGACCCGGCTGACCAGTCCCAGCTGCAACGCTTCCTCCGCGGGTACGCGCCGTCCTGACAACACCAGGTCTTTCACCCTCAACGCGCCGAGGTTCTGCGCCAGAAAGTAGAGCGCGCCGCCGTCCGGTATGACGCCGATGTTCTTGAACACCTGCGCGAAGAAAGTGGTTTCCGAAGCGATGATCTGATCGCAGACCATTGCCAGGCTCCAGCCGATTCCCATGACTGCACCCCTGACCGACGCGATGACGGGTTTCTCGATCGCGTCGATGTCCAACAGCATCTTATGGGTGGTGCGAAGGCGCGCTTGCAGCGACTTGGGCGAAAAATTGCCCATGGTGCTGACGTCGCCGCCGGCGCAAAACGCCTTTCCATTTCCCGTGAGCACGATGGCGCGAACGCTGTCGTCGAGACGAAGCTCGGCGAAGACCTCGGCTAGTTCCTTCTTCATCTGCTCATTGACCGCGTTATACTTTTCCGGTCGGTTCAGCTTGATCGTCGCGATGCTTCCGTTGCGCACAAATTCGATAGCCATTGGAACCCTCCGTGGTACACAAAATCATCAACCCGCCGCCTTCCGGCCGGTGGCCCGGTCGGCGTCGCGCCGCCCGGCGGTCATTCAGGCTTGATGCCGGAGGCCTTGACCACCTTGGTCCATTTGGCGATTTCCGCCTTGATCTGCTCGCCGTATTCCTCCGGCGTGCTGTAGAGGATCTCAGTGGACATCGTGTGAAAACGCTGCGTGAACGCAGGATCCTTGAGGATCTTCACCATTTCGGCATTGAGCCAGCGAATGATGTCCTTGGGCGTGCCCGTCGGAGCGACGAAGCCAAACACGACGTTGGACTCGAATCCGGTCAGTCCGGATTCCACGATCGTGGGAACATCCGGCAGCAGCGGATTGCGCTTGGAGGAGGTGACGGCGATGGCGTGCAGTCTGCCGTTCTTGATGCTGGGCAGCGCCGAAGGAACATCCACCATCATGACCTGCACTTCATTGGCCAGCAACGCGGCGAAGGCCGGACCATTGCCTTTGTAGGGCACATGCGTGAAATCCGAGCCGGTCGAGGTCTTGAACAACTCCATGGACAGATGTCCGAAGCTTCCAATGCCGGCGGAGCCGTAGTTCAGTTGCCCGGACTTGGATTTGCCCAGAGCGATGATCTCCTTGATGGTCTTGGCCGGCACCGACGAATGCGTGGCCAGCACGAACGGGATCGACGCAACCATGACGATAGGCGCGAAATCCTTGACTGGATCGTATGGAAGTTTATTGCCGAACAGCGCGGGATTGATGGCCATGGTGGCGGTGTAGCCGAGCAACAACGTGTAGCCGTTGGGTGGGGATTTGGCGGCGTACTCGACGCCGATAATGCCGTTGGCTCCCGGCTTGTTTTCGACAATGACGGCCTGACCGATGTTCGCCGAGAGTGCCTGGCTGACGAAGCGGGCGAGCACGTCGGTGAAGCCAGCCGCCGCCGCCGGCACGATGATGCGTATCGGGCTGTTGGGAAAGCCCTGACCCCAAGCGGCGGGAACAGCGAACATACCGAATAAAGCCGTACTGATGGCAGCGACGAAACGCAGGAATGATGAACGCATGCTATTCTTTCTCCTCAAGTGAGCGCAAAAGTTCGATGTGGTTAGACGGTTTTCATGCTCAAGCGTGGAGCAATGTGCTGCTGCATCGTATCATGTAGAAACCCGCTATGCGCAAGCAACGCGACACTTGGCGGCGTTTCAGTTCGAGTCGTAACAATGAAACGGGCGCGCGTTATCCGAGGGTAACGGGCGCGGGAATGAAAACTCAGCGCTGGGTCAAATTGACCCACAAGTTACGCAAACAAAAAACCCGCAGAAGCGGGTTAAATCACGATGTCCGCATGCGCTCTCGATCTGGGGGTCTGCCGGACCGACCATCGTTTAACCTACAATACCGCTCAAATGCCGCTGAAAATCCCGGCCGATTGCTGTAAAGAAGGAGTCTGGAAAGAAGGAGTCTGGAGTGAACATAACCGCCATATGCCCACCCTGGGAGCCAACGCAGGTTGATTGAGCATGCGTCGGCCCGCCAATTTAGGGTTGCCCGGCGGATTGATTTTCCTATCGCTGGACGGTTCCCAAACCCGCCATTCGACAAGCCGCGTCAATCCGGGCTGCGGGCAAGCTACAATAGCCGCCGATCGTTCGCCCGACACGAGGGGCATTTTTCGAGGAGCTGTCGATGCTGCGCAATCTTTTCCGAATCGGCGTTGCGCTTTGCGCGACGGTCCTGAGCTGCGGCGCCTTTGCCCAGGCCTGGCCTTCCCATCCGATCAAGTTCATCGTTCCGTATACCCCGGGCACCGGCATGGACATGATCGCCCGCACCGTGGGCCCGAAACTCTCGGAGCGGCTCGGCCAGCCCGTGGTGGTCGAGAATAAGCCCGGCGCGAGCGGCAATATCGGCGCCGAAGCGGTCGCCAAGGCGGCGCCGGACGGCTATACCGTGATGGTGACCGCGAACACCATGCTGATCGCTGCCAGTCTCTACCGCTCGGTTCCCTTCGACCCGCTGAAGGACTTCGCGCCGATTTCGCTGGCGGCCTGGGGCACGCTGTTGCTGTGCGCCAATCCCAAAACCGGGATCAACAGCGTGGCCGATCTTATCGCCCAAGCGAAGGCCAATCCCGGCAGACTGAGTTACTCCTCGCCTGGCGTCGGCACGCCGCACCACATGTCGATGGAGCTGTTCAAGGATCTGACCGGAACCGATCTCCTGCACGTGCCGTATAAGGGGAGCGCGGGCGCGCTCACTGACCTGCTCTCCGGCGAGATCAGCGTCGGTTTTGTCCCCATACACGTGGCCATGCCCTATGTGAAGGCGGGCAGACTGCGCGCGCTCGCGGTCGGCAGCACCAAGCGACACCCGAACGCTCCGGATCTGCCCACGCTGCAGGAACTCGGCGTCAAAGGCGCCGAAGTGGACATGTGGTACGCCTTCCTCGCGCCGAAAGGCACGCCGGCTGCGGTGATCGCCAAGCTCGATGCCGAGCTGCGCACGATCCTGTCGCTGCCCGAGTTGAAGGCCGGCTTCGACAAGCAGGGCATGGAGGCGGCCTCGTCCACTCCCGAGCAGCTGAACGCTCTCATGCAGCGCGATTACGCGCGCTGGGCCGCGGTGATCAGGAAGAACAACATCACCGCCGAATAACGGTTATAACGGAGGCGAAGCGCAGCTTTAACTCCGCGCGTTCGAGCCGGCGCCAATTGCGCCGCTCAACGCGCGGTTGGCGGGCAAAATGGGTTACCGGTGAAAGGAAATGAATGAACCTAGAAACCGCAGTTGAGAGATGTCCGGGTACGCGAAAAGCCATATCGGGCGCGGCTTTCCGGGCAATGATGACAACTGCGGAGCAGTACTTTTTAGGTGAATGAACCAAGAGCCGTAAGTCGTTGAGATTCGCGCAACTTTCGTCCTCACCTCGCCACCAACTACGGTTTTTCGGATGAAGCACAGCATGGACCGTATCCTGACCACGTACTCCGGGGGAGCTGCCGCGCTCCGACGAATTGCGCCGGATGATTTTAACCAATAATGCCGTTCGAAATTCCGGCCATTTGCTGTAAACAGGAAGCCTGGAATCAACATAACTACCAAATGCGCACTCCGGGACCCAATCCAGATTCATTGCGCATGCGCCGGCCCGCCAATTTAGGGGTGCTCGGCGGATTGATTTTCCTATCGCTTCGCTTTTCCTATCGCTTCGCTTTTCCTATCGCTTATCGCTCGGAACGCAGCGCCCGCTCGGAACGCAGCGCCTGCTCGGAACGCAGCGCCAGTTGGCCCAGCAACGTGCCGCAGGCTGCGGCGGCGAGCAGCACGCCCAGGGCAGCTTCCCAATTGCCCGCTGCGGATACCACGGCCGCGATCAGGGGCGGGCCGGCGAAAGGGCCGATCTGGGCGACCTGCACAATCAGTCCCTGAATGCTGCTGATCTGGCTGGCCTCGCGCGCATACACCGGAACGCCCGAAAGCATCGAAGCCGGGATCATGCCTCCGACCAGCATGAAGAGTGCGCACAGGGAAAAACGCAGCCCGTCCGGCAGTGCCGCGCTGAAGATGCCGCAACTGCAAGCCGCCATGACCAGGAAGGCGAGGCTGATCACGTGGCCACGCGGCACGGCGCGATGCATCAGCCAGCCGCCCGCCAGGTTGCCTCCGGCGTTGCAGCCGATCAGCAACGCGGTCAGCAACGCCGCCTGGGAAATGGAGGCGCCCCGCTCCTGCATCAGGAAAGTGGGCAGCCACACGGCAACGGCGTAATACATCAGCGAATAGCAGGCAAACCCCAGTGCAAGCCACCAGGGGCCGGCCTGGCGCAGCGCCCGCAGGGTGATCGAGAGCGTCGGAGCGGCTTCGGGCGCGGTGCGGTAGCTGTTGCGGCAGCGCCATAGAGCGATCGCGCAGGCGAACGTCAGCAACACGATGACGAACCACAGGCCGCGCCAGCCGATCGAGCCGAGCAGGAACGGGCTCGCCAGGATGGTCAGGCCGGAACCGAACGGCAGGTAACTCGCCCACAGGCCCAGTGTCAGATTGCGCTCGCGCGGCGAGCAGGCTGCGATGATCAAGGCCGGCGCTGAAACGCTGATGGCAATGAAGCCGCCGCCTTCGAGGATGCGCGAGGCAAACAGCGCTGCCTCTCCTTGCGCTGCTGCGCCTAGCGCCCCGCCCAGTATCATGGTGGCGAGCCCCGCGCCGCAGAAGCGCAGCGCGCCATAGCGGCCGGCGAGTACGCCGACCAAGGCCGCAGTGCATACTGAAAACGTGTTGAAAATCGAGTTGACCCAACCCGCCGCGATCAACGACAGGCCGAACTCTTCACGCAGCAGGGGGATCGCCGGCGGCAGCTTGCCGACGTAGGCGGCGGCGATGATGCCTGCGGCAATGGCGGCCCACACCGCGGGCCAATTGGTTCCGGGGGTTCGTGTCAGCAAGGGTTTACGGGCCTGGTCATCAGCTCAGGCCGAAGCGCCTGATCAGCCAGGTTTTCATCAACTGGGTGAGGGTGAGATAGGCGAGCAGCATCGCTGGCGTGCGGCAGACGGCGACCGCGGCCGTCGCCGTGCCGCTCATGATCTATAGGGAATGCCGGCTGTCATGCTACCGGAGTCAATACCGGCTTACCGGCGAAGTGCGCGCGCAGGTTGGCCACGGCGAGATCGCCCATGGCCTTGCGCGTCTCGTGCGTCGCGCTGGCCATGTGGGGCTGCAGCACCACATTATCCATCGTCCAAAACGCCTCGGGCACCCGCGGCTCGGCTTCGAAGACATCGAGACCCGCCGCGCCAAGAGTGCCGTCGGCGAGCGCCTTGACCAGAGCCGGTTCATCCACCACCGACCCGCGCGCGACGTTGATCAGCGTGCCCTCGGGCCCCAGTGCGGCCAGGACTTCCGCGTTGACCAGGTGATAGGTTGCCGCGCCGCCCGCGCAGATCACCATCAGGACGTCGCAGTCGCGCGCCATGTCCACCAGCTTGGGGTAGTGCTTGTAAGAGACGCCGGCCTGCGGCTTGCGGCCGTGGTAAACGATGCGCATATCGAACGCCTCGGCACGCCTGGCGATGGCCTTGCCGATGCGGCCGAAGCCGAGTATCCCCATTGTCTTTCCGCTCACCTTGCGCGCTAAAGGCATCGCTCCCTGGGGCCAATTGCCCTCACGGACGTAGCGGTCAGCCGGAATCATGCGCCGCAGCGTGGCGATGGTGAGTCCCATGGCGAGATCGGCGACACAGTCGTTCAACACGTCCGGCGTATTGGTGACGATGACGCCACGCCGCTTGGCCGCGTCCAGGTCGATCGCATCGACGCCAACGCCGACATTGGCGACGATCTCGAGTCGGGGCAGGGCATCGATTAGCTTCGCGTCGACGCCGCAGGGACCGAAGCTCTGAATGCCGCGGATGCGGTCCCGGACTTGGGCGAGCAGCGCCGGCTTGTCCTTGGATTGCCACAGCCTATGGACGGTAAAATCGCGCTCCATAGCCTCCAAAGAGGCCGGATACATCGGCCCGACCGAGAGGATTTCGACGTTTTTCATGATTTGAACCCGGCGCGGAGCTGCTCCGATTCGCGCGCGAGCAGGCCCCCATCGGCGCCGACGGCGACGAACAGGCAGCCCAGATCGAAGATCATGATTGCTCTGTGAACAGGGTGGCAGAAATTGCTGCGTAGTGCGTGCGCTGGTCGTGCGGGAATGAACCGGCAGTTTGAGACTGCCCGGAATGATACCAGTCATTAAGCGCGCCGGGTTTCGCCTTGGGCGTGGTGGTGCAAATGAAACCGCTCCATTTCTTGCAGCGCTGGTGGCGGCCAACCCTGCATTCGAGAGGGACGCGCCAAAAGCGGCGCACCCTGCCACGTAAAAAGACTTTTTCTACAGACTTGTTGGGCGACCATTACCCCATCCGGACACACCGCTCGCGAAGTGTTGACGGATATGTATAAGGTGCATATACTAGGCCCGTGTCCGCCGAATTCGACCCGAAGAAGGATGCTGCAAACATCAAGAAGCACGGCGTGTCGCTCTCTGAGGGTGACGGAGTGCTGAATGATCCCCTCGCGCTCACCGCCGAAGATGACTTCGCTGAGGGCGAGTAGCGCTTCGTAACCGTTGGAACGAACGTGTTCGGGTCGCTGATGGCCGTGGTTCACACCCCTCGGGGTGACCGAGCGCGAACCATCTCGGTGCGGAAGGCCGACCCCAAAGAGCGGAGAAACTATGAAAAAGGTGTATGACTTTTCCAAAGCCAAGCGTGGCGCGGTGATTCCCACGCCCGGGAAAACGCGCATCACCATTTACATGGATGATGCGATCCTCAAGCGCTTCAAGGCTCAGTCCGAAAAGTCCGGGAAGGGCTATCAGACCCTAATCAATGCAGCCCTGAATTCATACCTCGGGCTCACGGAACGACCGGTGACCCAGGAGCTCGTGCGCAAGATCGTGCGCGAAGAGCTCGCAGCGCATGGTTGAGCGCTAACTTGGCGCCGCACACGGACGCGGCGGAAGCGCCGTGCCACCGGGAGCCACCGTGCGTGGCGCGCTGGTGGGCCCTACGTTATTGGCCCCACCTCGGCACCGCCGTGATCGTGCCCCACGAAGACGATTGGAGCAACATGAAATGCATTCCCCCATGCAGCAACCGTGGTTTGAAGCAAGACGGCGCTTCAAGCTGAGCCACGCACACATCCAGATGGCTCGCGAACTGGGAATGAATCCGAAGAAGTTCGGATCGTTGGCCAACGAAAACCAAGAACCGTGGAAGGTTCCGCTGCGGGAATTTATCGCGCAGTGTTATTTCAAGAGCTTCGGTCGTTCAGAACCAGGGCACGTGCGTTCTCTGGAACAGTTGATCGAAGCTGACGAGGTTCGGCGCAAACGGAAGCAAGATCGAAAGGCCCAAAACGCTATCGCTCAAACGGGAAATCACGGGGTCACCGATGCGAACACCGGCTCCGGCGCCTCTTGAACAGGTCGCTCAGTTGATCGTGTTGCTCGGCGGCGGTCCCATGCGCGCCCGGAAGGCTGACATCAAGCGGGCCGGGACGCCGGCGGCTCCGCTGGACGAATTGACGGAGATGACCATGACCAAACGTATCAAGGCGGCTGACTTGCCCGAATTCGGCGCCGCGCCGTATCTCGATAGTGAGACGGCGGTTGCGGCCTATCTTACGGATATTCTGGAGGCGAACGATCCGGGCCTTGCTCGCGGCGGCTCTGGGCGACCTTGCCCGCGCGCGGGGCATGAGCGAGATCGCCAGGGTTTGCGCGGCGCTGGGGGTGCGGCTGCTGGCGCAGGCGGTTCATGTTTGAGGCTTCCATGTCGAAGGCATAGCGCGGTTCAAGCGGGTGAAAAAGCACTGCCGCCGCTGAACGCCGGCCTTCGACCTCGCGTACCGGAGCATGAGCGTTGGAGTAAATAGCGGGGGACGCCCGGACTGGGTACACTGCGACCATGAGCATGTACAACCTTCTTGCCACCCTGTCCGGCGCCAAAATCGACTACGTTCTGGTCGGAGGCCTGGCGGTGACCTTGCATGGCTATCAACGCCTCACCATGGACGTGGATGTGGTTTTGGCGTTGAACGATGAGAACCTGGCGAAGTTCGTTGGCTGCGCCAAGAGCGCCAAGCTCAAGCCGTTGTTGCCGATTCCGATTGACTCCCTGCGCGATGCCGCCCTTATCGACCTATGGCACCGCGAAAAGGGCATGCTGGCTTTCGCCTTGCGCGGCCCGGACATGATGGCGACCGTCATCGACGTGCTGGTGCGCCCGCTGGTTTCGTTCGACGAACTCAAGCGCAATGCGGTCACCAAGCGTATCGGGCCGCTGTCGATTCCGGTGGCGAGCATCGACGACCTGATACGCTTGAAAACCGGAACCGGTCGGAGCAAGGACGTGGTCGATATCGAAGAGTTGCGCAAGATCAAGCGGCAACTGGCGCAGGGGCAACATGGCCAGGGTTGAATTGACACCCGAAGAGAACCTGCTGCTCCTGCGGGAGATCGAGGCGAATCGCGCTTTCATCCTGCTCGCGTATCAGTCCGATCCGGCGCTGTTGAAGTTGGCGGACCCGCAGATCAGGCGCTTGTTCGAGAATGTCGATGAAGCATCGCGGGAAACCGACGGCGGATAAGGGATAGGAAAATCTATCCGCTCCCGATCCGTCTTTCCCGAGGGCACATGGCGGCCGCAGGTTTTTTCCGAATCGACCGCGCCAAGGCTGAATTCGATTCGAGTCGCGAACAAAATGGGCACCTTCGGCGCCACGCTCGAGCCTGGGTACGTGGTGCTTGCCGGCTCTTTCATGCGCCCGGTGCGAGCGCTGAAAGGAGACACCCTGCGCGCCGACTTCGGCACGCTCGGCGCGATCTCGGTCCAATTCGTCTGAGCGCTCGCGCGTTTCCGGCGCGGTCAGAGAGCGCAAACGTTGCGCGCGGGCGCCTGCGCATTTGCGCTCCAGCGTCGCCGCCTCAGTCAGGCCTGCCGTCCGCGCGCGGCCGCGACAGTATCGGCCAATAGCTGACGGTGAACACGCCGAACGCCGCCGACCACAGCAGGCCCGAGCCGACGATGGCGTGCAGGGTGAGCGAGGGAAAGGCGAGCGGCAGGAACACGCGCGTCAAGGCGGCGAGCTGAATCGCGGCGTAGCAGAATACCTCCGCGCGCCCCGCCCGCAGCGGCCGTCCGGTATGGCCGAGCGAGGTGCGCGTCATCATGCCCAGGGTGAGGCCGCCGATCGCGCCCACGGTGAGCGCGTGGGTGGCAAGGCCGGCCGGCACCAGGTCGAAGGCGGCGAGCGCGCGCAGCGCCAGCGCGAGCACGATCCAGGCGTAGGCGAAGTGCAGGATCCATACGATGGGCGTCTTCAGCGTGCGCCACGGTCGCCACAGGCCGAGCCGCGCCGCGTGGGCCGCCGCGGCCACTGCGGCGATCGGTCCTATGATTGCATCGGGCGCGCCGATGACATCGGCCGCAAGCAGGACCAGTACGCTGCCCGTCGCCAGACGCTCGATCCAGGGCAGGCGCACGCAGAACACGCCGGGGACGCCGTTCATGGTGAACATCGGGATCACGCGCCCGCCCATCACCACCATGATGAACAGCACCAGGTCCAGGCCGACCTGCAGGCCGCGCTGCACCGGCAGGTCGAGCAGCCCCGCCATGCCCAGGTGGAAGGCGAGGTTCGCCAGGCCCATGCCGAGCAGTAGGGCGACGAAAAAATAATTACGGCGGTTGCCGCTGCGCACGAAGGGCACGGCAATCGCCACCGCGGCGGCAAGGGCGAAGGCGGTGTCCGCCGCGGCGGCCGCGAACGCGTAGGGCGTGAACACCAGCACCCGGCCCGCGACCCACAGCGCGGCGATCGCGGCGAGCGACGCGCCTGTAGGGGTCGGCTGGTTGGTCCAGTTGCGGCCCGCGGTGAACAGAAAACCGACAATCACGGCGAGGGCGTAGCCGAAGAGCATTTCGTGCGCATGCCACAGCGGTCCTGCGATGATCACGTATCCGCCGAGCCAGCCTGCGTATTGCGCCATCCAGACTGGCACGCTGAGGGCGGCAAACAGGCCGGCGAGCAGATAGAAGGGGCGAAAGCCGAGATTCCACAGCGCGAAGCCGGCCGGCGCCGGGGAGCTATCTATTGAAGGCGGTTGGAGAGGATTAGGCAAAGCCATGACGTGCATCGATCCGGAAAAGTCTAATAGTCGAGAATATCCTTGATCGACTTGGCAAGGCTAAGAACCCGTCCTTAGAAGCGGCTTCGACGTATCACTAGGGGTGAGGCGAATGTCACGCCGCTTTGGGCTCGACTTCTTTGGCGATCTTCGAAGCGATGGTCTTTTGCGCGATTTTCAGATCGTAGGCAAGCTGCAGGTTCAGCCAGCTCTGTACGTCGCCGCCGAAGTAGCGCACCAGGCGCATAGCGGTATCCACGCTGACGCCGCGCCTTTCGAGGACGATGTCGTTGATGCGCGAAGCCGGAACGCGCAGCGCCCTGGCAAGCGCGTTGGCGCTCATGCCCAGGGGCTTGAGGAATTCCTCGCGCAGCACCTCCCCGGGATGAACCGGGCGCATGCCGTTCTTCGGGGCCGGGATGCTCATGTCTGCCTTCATGTCTGCCTCTCAGTGGTAATCGACGATCTGCACGTCGAAGGCGCCGTCGCTTCGCCAGACGAAGCACACGCGCCATTGATCGTTGATGCGAATGCTGTACTGCCCGCGCCGGTCGCCTTTCAACTGCTCCAGCCGGTTGCCGGGCGGGGCGCGCAGGGAATCGATCGTCGCGGCGCTGTCGATCTGCTGCAGTTTCCTCGTGGCAACGTCCGAGATGTTCGCGAATCGGGCTACCCGCCTGCCGGCGAACAACGCAGCCGTGTCGCCACAGCGAAACGTCTTGATCATATTGCCATGATATACCGTTTAACGGTAAGCGGCAAAAGACCCCTGGGTGCGGCCCTGGCCGCCCGGCGTCAAAACACGCCCGGAATGAATCGACGCACCCGCTTGGCATACTCGGCGTAGCCGGGGAAGCGAGCGCGCAGGCCGCGCTCTTCCAGCATCACCTTTGCGACCAGCACCAGGGCCAGTGCGAGCAAGCACAAGATTTTCCACGGATCGGCGTAGGCCACGACCTCGGCGGCCGCAAACAGCAGCAACGCCGAATACATGGGGTTGCGCACGAACCGGTACGGGCCGCTGGTCACCAGCCGTCCGGATGCCTTGGGTTCGGGGCGGATATTGAAATTGCCGGGCCGGTTGTGGAAGAGTGTCCACAGACCGAGCGCCGCTGCGCATCCGACGAGTACAAGCGCTGTCAGCGACCACAGTTGCGGCGTCAATGGCCAGATCAGCCAGGCGAGCAGCGCGAACTGCGCCGCGACCAGCAAGCGTCCGGCTACTGCAACTCGGGCCATGACAGATCACCTCGGACGCGATGGAGCGAAGCACGTAGAATACCGGACTCGGAGCAGTCGTTCCACACTATCGCCCTGCATTTTGCAGCGAAATCACCCATGGCCCAATACGTCTACACCATGCGCCGGGTCGGCAAAGTCGTGCCGCCCAAGCGCTTCATCCTCAAGAACATCTCGCTCAACTTTTTCGCCGGCGCCAAGATCGGCGTGCTCGGCCTGAACGGATCGGGTAAGTCCACCTTGCTGCGTATCATGGCGGGCGAGGACAAGGACTATGACGGCGAGGTGATCGCCAAACCCAATATGCGCATCGGCTATCTGCCGCAGGAGCCGCAACTGGACGCGGACAAGAGCGTGCGCGAGGCGGTCGAAGAAGGCCTGGGCGAGGTGTTCGGCGCGAAGAAACGCCTGGACGAGGTCTACGCCGCCTATGCCGAGCCCGACGCCGATTTCGACAAACTCGCGGCCGAGCAGGCGGAACTCGAGGCGGTGATCGCCGCCTCCGCCGGTGACAACGTCGAGCACCAGCTCGAGATCGCCGCCGACGCGCTGCGCCTGCCGCCGTGGGAGGCGAAAATCGGCCCGCTCTCGGGCGGCGAGAAGCGCCGCGTGTCGCTGTGCCGGCTGTTGCTGTCCAAGCCCGACCTGCTGCTGCTCGACGAGCCCACCAACCACCTGGATGCCGAGAGCGTCGAGTGGCTGGAGCAGTTCCTGCAGAAATTTCCCGGCACCGTGGTGGCGGTGACCCACGATCGTTATTTCTTGGACAACGCGGCGCAGTGGATACTCGAACTCGACCGCGGCTACGGCATTCCGTGGGAGGGCAATTACAGCTCCTGGCTGGCGCAGAAGGAAGCGCGCCTCGAGCAGGAGGAAGCGAGCGAGTCCGCGCGCCGGAAGACGATCAAGCGGGAGCTCGAATGGGTGCGCCAGAACCCCAAGGCGCGCCAGGCGAAAAGCAAGGCGCGCCTGGCGCGCTTCGACGAGTTGAGCTCGTACGATTACCAGAAGCGCAACGAGACGCAGGAAATTTTCATCCCGGTGGCCGAGCGCCTGGGCGATGCCGTGATCGAGTTCAAGGGCGTGAGCAAAGGCTACGGCGATCGCCTGCTGATCGACGAGCTCTCGTTCCAGGTTCCGGCCGGCGCGATCGTCGGCATCATCGGCGCCAACGGCGCGGGCAAGTCCACGCTGTTTCGCATGATCACGGGCAAGGAGCAGCCGGGCAAGGGTGAATTGGCGATCGGCCCGACGGTGAAAATGGCTTACGTGGACCAGTCGCGCGATGCGCTGGAGGGCGACAAGACCGTGTTCGAATACGTCGCCGCCGGTGCCGACATGCTCAACGTCGGCAAGTTCGAAATGCCTTCACGCGCCTATCTCGGCCGCTTCAATTTCAAGGGCACCGACCAGGGGAAAAAAGTCGGCAAGCTCTCCGGCGGCGAGCGCGGGCGGCTGCACCTCGCCAAGACGCTGATCGCGGGCGGCAATGTACTGTTGCTGGACGAGCCCACCAACGACCTCGACGTGGAAACCCTGCGCGCGCTGGAAGACGCGCTGCTCGAATTCGCCGGCAGCGTGCTCGTCATCGCCCACGACCGCTGGTTCCTCGACCGCATCGCCACCCACATCCTCGCCTTCGAGGGCGACTCCAAAGTGAGCTTCTTCGACGGCAATTACCACGAATATGAAGCGGATAAAGTGAAACGGCTGGGAGAAGAGGCGGCCAAGCCGAAGCGGATACGCTACAAACCGCTGAAGTAATCGGAACCAAAGGGATCTCTCACCGCGCCGTGATTCTCTGCGGCTTTACCGCCCGCGCTGAAAGTATTCCGCCCGTTGATGAATGATCCGGGCGATCTCGACGCGGCGCGAGCCGATGCGATAGACGAGGGTGTAGGGATAGCCGGTCATCACGCATTCGCGCGTCCCCTGGCGGATACCCGGCCGGAACACTAGGCCAAGCGCGGCGATCTTCTTGGCTTGGGACAGGATGGCGTCGATGATGCGATCGGCGACGACATCCCCGGCAACTTCGAGGTAGTACTGCTCTATGGCTTCGAGATCACGCCGGGCGCGAAGGGCGTATTCAAGCCGCTTTCCGGGCACGGCGCGCTATCCGGCGTTTTTCGAAGTGTGCCCGCATCTCATCGGCGGTGACGCTGCGGCCGGCATCGAGATCGGCCAGTCCTTCGTTGGCGATCTTGACGGCATATTCGCAGTATTCAAGTCCGTCGCGAATCACGAATTTCAGCATTTCATCCGGTGTGTGTCCGGCTTCGCGGGCGAGTTTCTCGATGCGCCGGGAAAGCCGGGTCGGCAGCGCAATGGTTGCAGCGGACATGTCAGGCTCCAATAATGATCGGCCCGTTCATCTTAGCAGATCGCTCGGCGGCAGCGAAGACACAGCCGCCGATTTCAACGCGGCTCGACACTTCAAGTACGGAAACGATATTCTTGATCTGTTCCTGATCGAAATCAGGCGCGCCGCTGAGCGCTTGACGCTAACAACCGCCGAGGCGGCGGGCGGAGACCTTGTTGCCGAGCTCGGTTTTCTCCCCGGCCACGTTCGTCACGGCGGTAATGGTTCCGTTCATGCTGTCCGCGCTGAACGAGACTTCGCCCTGCGACTGGATTGCAATACCGCCGGCGCACTGCATGGAGAAGCGGAAGGTATTGCCCGAATATGCCTTGTTGGTATACGTGCAGCCGCTGGCACCGGGATTGGCGATCCCGCCCAGCAGCGCGCTCGGGTTCCTGGTGTCGGCTGCGGTGAGGCATTGCTTGAGTCGGAAGGGCGCGGGCGCAAAGCCGGGCTGGGCGGCGACCCGCGTTTCGAGTGTGATTTCCCATAGGCCGGGCGACATGTCGGCGGCGAGACCCGGCGTCGAAAACGCGGTCGCCTGCAGTGCAACCACAACCATCCATTGCGCGCGCATGCTGACTCCCATGGTTATCCCCGCCCGACGAAGGGCATGTTCGTCGCCATGATGGTCATGAACTGCACGTTCGCATCCAGCGGCAGCTTGGCCATGTAGAGCACAGCGCTGCCCACATGGGCCACGTCCATGCGCGGCTCGACCGCGATCGAACCGTTCGCCTGCGCCACGCCCATTTTCATGCGTTCGGTCATTTCTGTGGCAGCGTTACCGATGTCGATCTGGCCGCAGGCGATGTCGTATTTCCGGCAATCGAGCGAGATGCATTTGGTGAGGCCGGTGACCGCGTGCTTTGTGGCGGTGTAGGGCGCCGAATTGGGCCGCGGCGCATGGGCCGAGATCGAGCCGTTGTTGATGATGCGCCCGCCGCGGGGATCCTGGCTTTTCATGATCTTGATCGCTTCCTGCGAACACAGGAACATGCCGCTGAGGTTGACGTCTACCACCGCCTTCCATTGCCCGAAGCTCAAGTCTTCCATCGGAATCGCCGGCGCGCCGATGCCGGCGTTGTTGAACAGCAGGTCCAACCGCCCCCAGGCCTGCTGCAACTTGGCGAACAGCGCTTTGACCGATTCCGGCTTGCCCACGTCCGCGGGCAGGACCAGCGTGTTTGCAGCCGCCGGCCCCGCATCCTGTACCGTCTTGTCGAGCAACTCTTTGCGCCGCCCGACCAGCCCGACGCGATACCCGTCCTTGAGCAGCGCCAGTGCGGCGCTTTTGCCGATGCCGGTGCCGGCGCCGGTGACGATGGCAACTCTATTGTGCGCACCCATGCTTCAGTCTCCTTTCTATCCGGTGGCCCGGTCCGGTGGTCCGAAAGTCCTCATGGCACCGCAACGACGGGCGACGACGGTCCCGGCGCAGGTCACTGCTTCAGGCCGAACAACTGCTCGATCCGCGCCGTCTCTTCAGCCGACAGATTGAGAAAGCGACAGCCGGAGCTTTGCACCTGCTTGCCGTCCGCAAGGTCCATCAGTTGCGAATAGCGCACCTCCATGTCCACCACGATCGACTCCCCGCTGGGGTTCTCAATGCGGCAGCCCTTGAGCACCGTTCCCGGTTCCAGGCTGATCGCCGCATCGTATTGCAGGAAACCGATCCCGCCCTTGCTGACGTTTTCCATGGTGCCGTCGAAGGGCATCACGCCCGCCGCGTCGATGATGCAGCGCAGCGCCTGCTGCTGCGGCGCCGGGACGCGTTCGTCGGCCCGGCGCCGATGGCCGGCGACGATCTCGGGAAAGCGCAGCCGGATTCCCGCAGCGCCTTCGTTCGGGGAGGTCGGCTTCGGGTTGGCCGCGGCAAACTCGACGCGCCAGCCGCCGGGTTCGGCATGAAAAGTCGCGCGCGGCCGCGCCAGCAAGGCCTTGTTGGCCGCATCATCTGGGCTGAGTTCGACGATGAGGTATGCCCGCGCCGGATCGACGAAGCGCAGCCTGGAGCGGAACGGCAGCTTGCCGCCGCCCAGGTCGGAGATGATCGGCTCGCCGCGCATGACCAGCGAATTGAGCACCCGCGCAATCTCCTCCGGCGCGCGCAGCATTTGCCCCACGAGGGAGAAGGTCGGAGTCGGATCGGGAGGCGGCATGACGGCTTGCGAATGGGATGCAAAGGGGAGCCCTTCGGCGCTCTGGTCGAGAGTATAAACGCAACCGCGGATCGGCGAGCGGTCGAATCGGGCTCGCCGTCGCGCTTCGCAGGGGACGGCTATTTACCAGTCCGGCGCGGCAACAACCGTGCGCGCGGCGCGGGCCACGCTCGGTGCCGAGGTCACACCGGGAACAACCGCACCCCCTCGAGCAGCAGGCGCACCGCGCCGCTCACCAGCAGCGCCACGCCCACCGACAGCGATACCGAGACGAGCGCCTCCTTGCGGCCGATGGTCTTGAGCATCACGGCGAAAGTGGAAATGCAGGGAATGTAGAAAGTCAGGAACAAGAGGAAGGTCGTGATCTGCAACCAGTCGAGCCGCGTGCCGACCTCGAACGTGCCGAGCGCCTGATAAATCATCAGCAGCGACAACTCCTTCCGCAGGACGCCGAACAGTATGGGCACTCCCAGCACCGCCGGCAGCCCCAGCCACCACGAGGTCACCGGCGTAAGCAGGGTATTGATCGCCGCGTCGGCACCGACGTGATGCAGCAAGGCCAGCACCACGCTGCCGCCGACCAGCAGCGGCGTGACGATGGTGAGTATGTCCTCGGTCCGCTCCCAGGTTTCAGACAGCATCGAGCGCGCGCGCGGCAGCGCGTAGGGCGGGATTTCCTGCACCTGCCCCGGCCCGAATTCGCGCCGGTTGCGCGCCAGCAGGCGCCCCATCAGCGCGACCACGACGATGGTCAGCGCGAATATGGCGAACACGCCGCTGGCGCCCAGGTACTTGCCGGCCAGGGCAAGGATGATGGCCGAACGCGCCGAGCAGGGAACGAAAGTGATCAGTACCGAGGCAATGACGCGCTCGCGGCCAGTGCTGACCTTGGCCGCCGCCGAGATCGCCGGAACATTGCAGCCGAGGCCGGTGAGGAAGGGTACGGCGACGCCGCCATGCAGCCCGATCTGGTGAAAGCCGCGGTCGACGACGAAGGCGATGCGCTGCATCACGCCGGCTTGTTCCAGCGCCACCAGCAGCAGCACCAGCGGCAGCATATAGGGCACGACGATGCCGATGAGTCCGATCAGGCCGTCCGCGACCGCGCGGCCGATGACGCCGCCGGTCGAGCTTGGCTGCCAGCCGGCCAGCGCGTCGATCAGGCGCGCCGAGCTCATGGAATCGAGCCGGGCGCTCACCTCGAATACCATGAACAGCACGGCGGCAAACACAGCCAGGCTGCCGATCAGGCCCCACTGCGGGTGCAGGAACAGCTCGTCCAGCCAGTAACGCCAGTCGCGGCCCTCGTGCGCGACGCCCATGCGCGTGCTCGCCTCGAACAGCGTGGCGGCGCGGTGATGGCGGTCGGCATGCAGTTCCTCTTCCAACGGCCGCGGGAGTCTGCCTGCGGCCTCGCTGCGCAATTGCGCGAGTTGCGGCAGCAGTTGCGCGAAGTGCTGGCCCAGTTCGTCGTGGAAATACGGATCGCCCGCCGCGACCTGCATCAGCAGCAGCGGGTGCGGCACGCGGAACGCCGCGTGTATCTCCGGGCGGTTCAGCGCCCGGCTCAAGGGCTGGAGGCTGTCCGAGATGTGCTTGCTCGCCGGCTGCGGCAGCGGGCAGGCGGCCGCGCGCACCGCGGCCACCGCGGTGGTGAACAGCTCCGAGATGCCTTGCCCCATCAGCGCCACCGTGGGCACTACCGGCATGCCCAGGAGTTTCTCCAGGGCCTTGACGTTGATGTGCAGGCCTTTGTCCCAGGCCTCGTCCATCATGTTCAGCGCGATGACCATCGGCCGGCCGAGCTGGGAGAGTTCCAGCGTGAGTTCCAGATGGCTCTCGAGGCGCGTGGCATCGACCACCTGCACGATCAGGTCGGGCGGCGCGAACGGCGCGGGCGGGCCGCCCGGCTCGTGCAGCGATATGGGCGGTCGCTCGTCTCCCCATAAGAGGAACTTCAACGCCGGCAAATCGTCCTCGCCCAAGTGGTGCAGGGAGCCGATGCTCGGCAGCTCGATCACGCTCGCCTCGTCAAAGCCGATCCGAACCGTGCATTCTTCGTAGGCGCGCTGGGTGCCGGCCAACCGGCCGGTGCGCGGCGCCGTGCTCGACACCGCGTTGAACAGCGTGCTCTTGCCGGCGTTGGGCATGCCGACCAGGGCGATGCGCAAACGCCGCTCGCCGCGGAACAGAGGTGTGCGCAATGGCACCGTGGATTCGGTCATTGCCATGCGCTTGCCCTGATGCGCAGGAAAAGTTGATCCCGTCGCGCGCTCATGGCAACGCTTTTATTGCCGAGGACAGCAGCTCACGCACCAGTTGGATGTGGCTGCGCAGGGAATAGAGTTCGTCGGCATAGGACAAGGGCACGGTGATGTGCTGCGCCTTGGTGTCGAGCTTGTTGACCTCGACCAGCAATTCGACCGGCGAGGCCTTATTCGTTCTGAGCGCGTCCTCGATCTCGCGCAGTTGCCGGTACCAGCGGAAAACGCGCGAGCGGATGCGGAATTCGTATAGCGGCGGCAACACGCGCGCGAGCGGGATCAGCACGGCGATGATGGACACCAGCACCACCCACATGCGGTCGATCAGGTTGGCAAGCCAGAAAGGCAGGTAGTGCTGCAACAGCGGCGGGCCGTTGCGGTAATAGCGCTCGGCCTCCTTGGCTAGCGGCAGCTCCGTATTCTGTGGCGACGGAAATTGCCCGGCGCGCGCGATCCAGCCGGTCCCGCCGTGGATTTTCTGTGCTGCCTGCACGAACAGTTGCAGCAGCGCCGGGTGCGTGCCCGCGCGCGCCACCAGCGTGGTCGTGGTGGCGACGAGCGGCAGGTCGTGCGCGGGCAGGTTGCGGGCAAGGTCCACCACGCCGCGCGGCAACACTGCCGTGCTCAGGAACGGAAGCCGGCGCGCATAGGCCTCGGCTTGCGCAAACTCGAACAGTTTCACCCCCGGAGTCTGCAGCAGCATCTGCACCATGAGCGACTCGGGCGCCGCGGTCATGACGAGCGCATCGATCCCGCCCGCGAGCAGCGCCACCACCGCCGGCGTTTGCTCCAGGCGGCTTTCCTTCAGGCTCGCGCGCTCGATACCGTTGGCGTGCAGCAGCTTGGCCATGAGGCCGGTCACGCCACTGCCGCGCGCGCCCACGTTGACGCGCCAGCCGCGCAGCTCGGCCAGTTGCGTCAGCGTCGCTTCGCGGTTCAGTCGCTTCGCCGCGTCGCTGCGGTAGAACAGCCATACCGGCTCGAGATAGAGACTGCCCAGTGATACCAGCGGCACGCCGCTTTTTTCCTCGTCGGCGGCGCGGACGGCGTCACTCGATCCACCGCGCACGAAAGCCAGTTCCACTATCTGCGCCGGGTCACGCAGCGCTCGCCGGTTCTCCGACGATCCATGCGTGGGTTTCTGCACCACCTCGATGCCGTAGCGCTTTAGTTCGACCGCATAGCGTTTGCCGAACTCGGCGTAGTCGCTTTGCTCCGCTCCGGTCGCGAGCACCACGCGTTTGGGCGGGGCCGGGTCGAGCAGAACGTAGGCGCCGGCGAGCAGCAGCAGGGCGATCAGCACGAACGGCCCGGCGGTGGCGGCGAGGTCGCGGACCGAGACCAGGGTATTGCGGATCAGGCGGGGCATGCGCTGAAGCATAGCTGAAATCGGCGTCGATCTGGCGAATCCGGTGAAGGCAAAGGCGCGCGCGCCGTGCGCAGGAACTGCGACCGCTTTCACCTTTGCCCGGTGAGTTGCTGGTTGACCATCTGAGCGGCTATCCCAAACTTCAAGCGGATTGTCCGGGAAGCCTGGGGATCGTCGGCCCCGTTCCCATGATTATTGCCTAAAAACAATGGACTTCGGCGCCTGGAGCCGGTAGACTGCCGCCCTTTTCGCATACCTGTGCCCATGGACGCCATTCTAGAGACTGTATCGCCTCAAAGCGCCGACACCGCGCGTGCGCCGGCGGAGCGGATTGCGCGCGAAATGGCGCGCCGACGGACCTTCGGCATCATTGCCCACCCGGACGCGGGCAAGACCACCCTCACCGAAAAGCTGCTGCTGTTCTCCGGCGCAATCCAGCTCGCCGGCACGGTGAAGGCGCGCAAGAGCCGCCGCCACGCGACCTCGGATTGGATGGAAATCGAGAAGCAGCGCGGCATTTCGGTGGCGAGTTCGGTGATGCAGTTCGACTACCGCGGCTGCGTGGTCAATCTACTCGATACCCCGGGCCACCAGGATTTTTCCGAGGACACCTACCGCGTGCTCACCGCCGTCGATTCCGCGCTGATGGTGATCGACGCGGCCAAGGGCGTGGAAGAGCAGACGATCAAGCTGCTCAATGTGTGCCGCATGCGCAACACGCCCATCCTCACCTTCATGAACAAAATGGACCGCGAAACCCGCGATCCGGTGGCTTTGCTGGAAGAAGTGGAAGCTGTGCTCAAGATCCAGTGCGCGCCGGTGACCTGGCCGATCGGCATGGGCAAATCGTTCCGCGGCGTGTACCACCTGCTGCGCGACGAGATCCTGCTGTTCACCGCCGGCGAGGACCGCGCCGACCAGGAATTCGAGGCAATCGCGGGCATAGCCAACCCGCGGCTGGCCGAGATGTTCCCGCGCGAGATCGAGCAGCTCAAGGCTGAAGTCGCGCTGGTGCGTAGTGCACTGCACCCGTTCGACCTAGCCGCCTTCCTGGAGGGCACCCAGACCCCGGTGTTCTTCGGCTCGGCGGTCAACAACTTCGGCGTGCGCGAGATCCTGAACGCGCTGATCGACTGGGCCCCCGCGCCGCGTGCGCGCGACGCGACGCTGCGCGTGGTCGCGCCCGGCGAGGCCCGGTTCTCCGGCTTCGTGTTCAAGATCCAGGCTAACATGGACCCGGCCCACCGCGACCGCATCGCCTTTCTGCGGGTGTGTTCCGGGCGCTTCGAGCGCGGCATGAAAATCACGCACCTGCGCATCAACCGCGAGATCAAGGTGCGCAACGTGGTCACCTTCATGGCCTCGAGCCGCGAGCAGGTGGACGAGGCCTACGCCGGCGACATCGTCGGCCTGCCGAACCACGGCCAGATGCAGATCGGCGACAGCTTCTCCGAGGGCGAAGCCCTGCAGTTCACCGGCATTCCCTATTTCGCCCCGGATTTTTTCCTCTCGGTGCGCATCCGCAACCCGATCAAGGTGAAGCAACTGCACAAGGGCCTGCAGCAACTTGGCGAGGAAGGCGCGGTGCAGGTATACAAACCCGCGCTGGGCGGCGACCTGATCCTGGGCGCGGTGGGCGTGCTGCAGTTCGAGGTGGTTGCGAGCCGCCTTGTGAACGAATACGGCGTCGACGCGGTGTTCGAGGGCACCCCCGTTACCTGCGCGCGCTGGGTGAGGGGCGAGGACAAGCGCATGCTCACCGAGTTCGAGAAGACGATGGCCCACAACATCGCCCATGACGCCGCCGGCAACCTGGCCTATCTTGCGCCCAACAGCGTCAATCTACAGCTCACGCAGGAGCGCTGGCCCAAGCTCAGCTTCCATGAGACGCGCGAACACGCGGCAAGTTCGGACTGAACGCCGGACTGAACCGGGGCACGGCGGGGGTGAACGCGCAAATAGAAAGAGGAAGCCCCGCTTGACGCGGGGAGCCGAAAAAGGAAGCCCCGCTTGACGCGGGGCTTGTGGCACCCATTTTGGAAGTGCCGATGCCGTGGTTACGGCGCGGACGGGGCTGCGCCCCGTTGATAGATGAAGTTAAAAGTCATGTATCAGTCGATCTGCCTCCTTTGCTACTACAATTCATATATAGATGTGGCAGTCGTTGAAGTCAAGGTCGGCGAGCAATTAAAACATAGTGCTTATCGGGCGCATTGGAGTTTGCGCCGACCGGCAACACGATTGAGAAGGAGGAGCAAGCATGAAAACCGCATTGTTTGCAGCTATCGCGCTTGCCGTCACCGGGAGCGCGATGGCGCAAGGCAGCTATCCGATCCGCCCGGTTACCATGGTGGTCGGCTTCGCGCCCGGAGGCGGCACCGATACGGTGGCGCGCATCGTCGCCAAGAATCTCAGCGAGAGCCTCGGCCAGCAGGTGCTGGTCGAGAACAAGGCGGGAGCGGGCGGCAACATCGCCACCGACTACGTCGCCCATGCGGCGCCCGACGGCTACACCATCCTGCTTGGCAGCGTCGGCTCGCTCGCGGTGGCGCCGCACGTAATCTCCGGTCTGCCCTACGACCCGCTGCGCGACTTCGCGCCGATCACCATGGCGGTGGTGTTCGCCAACGTGCTCGTGGTGCAGCCGTCGTTGCCGGTGCGATCCCTGGCCGATTTCGTCAAGCTCGCGAACGACCGGCCCGGCAGCGTCACCTACGGCTCCGCCGGCATCCTCGGCGCCGGCCACCTGGCCGGCGAACTCCTCAAGATGCGGGCGAACATCGACATGGTCCACGTGCCTTACAAGGGCGGCGGACCGGCGATGCAGGGCATGCTGGGCGGCCAGGTCATGTCGATTTTCGCGACGCCGGTGTCTGCAGGCGGGCAGATAAAGGCGGGCAAGATCCGCGCCATCGCCACCACCGGGCCGAAGCGCGCGGCGCTCCTGCCCGAAGTGCCGACGGTGGCCGAGTCGGGTTACTCCGGCTACGAGGCGATGAACTGGTATGCCTACCTGGCGCCGGCGAAGACGCCGAAGGAGATCGTCGAGCGGCTCAACCGTGAGCTGGTGAAGGCGCTCAACAACGCTGCGGTCGTGGCCCTGCTGCACCAGCAGGGGCTCGAGCCTAGCCCCGGCTCGGCGGTGGAGCTGGCGCGTTACATGGAGCGCGAGTATGAGACCTGGGGCAAGGTGGTGAAGCTGGCCGGCATCAAGGCGCAGTGACGGCGATGTTGCCGCGGCCGCCCAGCCAAAGAGTCCGTTTCAGAATTATCGAAACGGACTCTGACTTGGGGGAGTATGAGGGGATGCGCCCCGAAGGAAGTCCCTTCGGGGGATATCCCCTCATTTCGTAATAAGTTCTACAGCGTAACCCTGGTGCCGAGTTCGATCACGCGATCGGGGAGCAGCTTAAAATACTCCGCCGTGGCGGGACTGTTGCGCTGCATCCAGCGGAACAGCTCCCGGCGCCAGGTGAACAACCCCGGCTTCGCGGCGCGAGAGAGGGTGGCTTTGCCGAGAAAAAAGGTCGTATCCAGGGCATCGAATTTCAACCCGTGGCGCTCGAGCAGCTTCAGTCCTTTCGGCACGTCGGGTTCCTCCATGAAACCGTAGTGTAGCGTCGCCTGGTAGACTTGGCCCCGCTCGATCACGCGCACCTCGGTGCGATCAAAGTCGGCGACACGCGGCACGTCTTCATTGCCGATGGTCAGGAACACGATGCGCTGGTGCAGGACCTTGTTGTGTTTGAGGTTGTGCATCAGCGCCGTCGGCACCGAGTCGCGGTCCGGCGAGAGGTACACGGCGGTGCCAGGTACGCGCGCAATGTCGGCGCCGCACAGCGTCGGGAAGGCATCCAGCGGCACGCGCTTGCGCGTCTCGTGCGAAGTGAGGGTGGTCTCGGCGCGCTTCCAGGTGGTCAGCATCACGAACAGCGTCAGGCCGCACGCGAGCGGGAACCAGCCGCCGTCGGCGATCTTGGTGGCGTTCGCGGCGAAGAACACCAGTTCCACCATGCCGATCAGCGCGAGCACGGCGAGGAACAGCGGATTCGGCCGTTTCGGCAGGGACACGGCAACCACCGCGATGAGTGCCGTGGTCAGCACCATGGTCCCCGATACCGCAATGCCATAGGCCGATGCGATTGCGCTCGATGTCTTGAACCCCAGTACGAGCAGGATGACCAGCACCAGCATGGTCCAGTTCACCTGCGGGATGTAGATCTGGCCGCGCTCGGTTGCGGAGGTGTGCCGGGTAGGCACGCGCGGCAGATAGCCAAGGCGGGTGGCCTGTTGCGTAACCGAGAACGCCCCGGAGATCGTCGCCTGCGAGGCGATCACGGTCGCCACCGTGGCGAGGAGCACCAGCGGCATCAGCAGCGCCTCCGGCGCGAGCAGATAAAACGGGTTCTTCATCGCCGCCGGATCGCGCAGCGCGAGCGCCCCCTGGCCGAAGTAGTTGATCATGAGTGAAGGAAACACCAGGCCGAACCATGCCAGACGGACCGGCGTGGCGCCGAAGTGGCCCATGTCGGCGTACAGCGCCTCCGCGCCGGTAAGGGCGAGGAACACCGCGCCGAGCACGATAAAAGTGAGTCCGGGTGACTGCCAGGCGAAATCAAGCGCATGCCTCGGGTCGAGCGCCGCGAGCACGGCGGGTGTTTGCGCGATCGAGACGGCGCCGAGCGCCGCAAGCGCGAGGAACCACATTACCGTAATCGGACCGAAGAGCTTGCCCAACGCGCCCGTGCCGCGGGCCTGGATGGCAAACAAGCCGACCAGGATCGCAATCGTGATCGGCACGATCCAGTGCTCGAACGCGGGCGTGGCCACCGACAAGCCCTCGACTGCGGAGAGCACCGAGATCGCGGGCGTGATGATCGCGTCGCCGTAGAACAGCGACGCGCCGAAGATGCCGAGCATCGCCACGGTCCAGGCAAGGCGCGGACGCTCGCGCGTCAGGCGCGAGGCGAGCGCGAGGAGCGCCAGAATGCCGCCTTCGCCGCCGTTATCGAAGCGCAGGACTATGCTCACGTATTTCAGGGAAACGACCAGCGTGATCGACCAGAACATCATCGACAGCACCGCAAGCACGTTCGCCTCGGTGAGCGGCAGGCCGTGCGGGCCGTTGAATGCTTCCTTGAACGCGTACAGCGGGCTGGTGCCGATGTCGCCGTAGACCACGCCGAGCGCGGCGAGGGTCAGTATCGTTAGCGAAGATTTGCCGCTCGATCCGGTGCCGGCGCGGGTGTTTGAAGTCATGGGTAAACTCGGAAAGGCCACGAGAGAAAAACGACTATACCCCCTTTTATGCTGCATTGCAACATAGGCGGTCAAGCGGCTATTTCGGCATAAGCAAACCCGAAGATGTCATTCCGAGCAATGGGAGAGATTTGCTGTTGCATAAAACAGATAGCAGATTCCTCGGCCTGCGGCTCCGGAATAACAGGCTTGTCGTTCGGACGTGAACTTTGAGGGCCGAGCTATCGGCGCTCGGACAAGCGCTTCGAGCGCCGACCGATGCCTACTTGTTCGGCGCCATCTTCTGCCGCAGCGCCTCGCGCTCCTTCATGTGCTTGTCGCGCAGAGCCTTGCGCTCGCTCTGATGGCGGTCTTCCATGGCGCGTTGCTCGGTGCGCTGGCCGTCTTCCATCTGGCGCATTTGCTGCTTCATCTGCTCATGCTTTGCTTCCATTTCCTGATGCTTGCCCTTCATATCGCCCGGGCCTTCGGCGTACAGGGGACCGGCGGCGATGGCGAAGATCGCAGCACAGAAAAAAGTCTCGGCGTTATGGCGCATCATGATTCTCTCCTTATGATCGAGGTGGCGACAATTCCAGTCTAACGCAACATCCGCCGGCGCGCGAACACCTCCGGGGTATTGCCGCCTCGTCCGCGAGACGGCCGCCGGCTGTTCTTTCAAAGAGAACTTTTCTATCTTTATTATTCATTTGTGGAAAACCTCTCCCGCTTCTAGACTGCGCGGTATGCCGGATCGCCGGGAACAACGCGCCCGCGCGCACAAGCGCATGCATTCGCCCATTGTCACCGCGCTCGCGGGGTGGATGGCGCTCGCGCTCGGCATGGGCATAGGGCGCTTCGCTTTCACGCCCATCCTGCCGATGATGCAACAGGACGCGGGGCTGTCGGTCGCCGACGGCGGCTGGCTCGCCTCGGCCAACTATCTCGGCTATCTGCTCGGCGCGCTCAGCATTCCGGCGGTGCGCGTCGGCGCAGCGGCCGCGATCCGCGGCGGTCTGGTCGCGATCGGTCTCGTTACGTTGGCGATGGGGCTCACCGACAGCTTCGCTGCGTGGATGCTGTTGCGCGCGCTCGCCGGCGTGGCGAGCGCCTGGGTACTGGTCTGCGTGTCCGCCTGGTCCACCGAAGCGCTTGCTCCGCTCGGCCGGCCGATGCTCGGCGCCGCGGTGTTCGCGGGCGTGGGCACGGGCATCGCGGCTGCGGGAGGGCTGTGCCTCGCGCTCATGTATGCCGGCCGGGGGTCGGTCCCCGCATGGCTGCTGCTCGGCGCGATATCGCTCGCGCTGGCGGGCCTGCTTTGGCCCGTTTTCGCCCAGAGCGGGCAGTTCGTTCCGGCGCCCGGCGCCGCGCGCGCCGAACCGGGCCGGCCCGCCGGCTCGCTGCGCATGGTTCTCTGTTACGGCAGCTTCGGCTTCGGCTACATCATTCCCGCGACCTTCCTGCCGGTGATGGCGCGCGCCGTGATCCACGACCCGGCTGTGTTCGGCTGGTCGTGGCCGGTGTTCGGCGCAGCCGCCGCCGTGTCCACCTTCGCCGCGGCCGCGTGGTCGGTCGCGCTCGGCAATCGCCGCCTGTGGATACTCGGGCACCTGGTGATGGCGCTGGGCGTGATGCTGCCGGTGTTCTGGCCGGGCATGAGCGCGATCATCCTCGCCGCGCTGTGCGTAGGCGGCAGCTTCATGGTCGTCACCATGGTCGGCATGCAGGAGGCGCGGCAACTCGCCGGCACCGGCGCGCGCAGCCTCATGGCGGCGATGACCGCGGCTTTCGCGCTGGGGCAAATCGCAGGTCCGCTGCTGGTGAGCGGGCTCGCCGGAGTACGCGGCGGCTTTTCGATCGCGCTGGTGTTCGCGGGCCTGCTGCTCGGCGCGAGCGCGTGGGCGCTCAGGCGCGCGCGCCCTTGAGAACTTTCTTTTGCTGCGCGGGTTCCGTTTGCAGCGCCTTCACCATCAGGGAGGCTTCGCCCTTGCATGGTTCCGGCACCGATCTTGTCCTATCTTGGGGCTAGGCTGCTCTCAGAACAGATGCACGGCAGTCGGCCAGAAAAAACCGATCAGCGAAAACGCCACGCCGACGGCGCCGAGCGCCGCGGCGATCCACACGAGCACGGCGAGCCCGGTGATGATCGAAGCCGATGCCAGCACGATGGCGATCTGCACCGCGCCGGAGGCGAGCTCGTAGTTGTGGTACGCGGCGAGCGCGCGGTCGCGCTTCTGCTCGGTGGCCTTGGCGCGCGCGGCGAGTTCCTTGCGGCCCTCGTTGGTCTCGGGCTCGGAGTCGTAGCGCTCCGCGGTCTTGCGCCATCCGGCGATTTGCTTGTCGATGACATCCTTCGCCTTCGGGTCGGTGGTCTGCGCTAGTTCCAGCGCTGCGGTCTCGGCCGCGGTTTTCATCATGGTGAGGCGCACCGTCTTCGCCTGGAAGAACGTCCACAGGTTCGACACCTCGATGTTCAGGCTCAATGCTTGCGTCTGCGCGCCCTTGCCCAGCGTTTCCGAGAACGCCAGCACCAGCGCCAGAATGGCGATGAGCAAGCCGATCTTCTTGCTGCCCTCGTCGTGATGAGCGGGGCCGTGCCCGTGTCCTGCCGACATGTGAAAGTCCTCCCGGCGTGATCGAAGTCGCCTATTGTCCTGCTTTTGCGTAACATGACAATAGGAGATTGCAGACCGGCGGCGGAGCTGGGGAGAAGGACGGCAACGCGCCCGATACGCATGCCGGCGTGAATCGTTGGTGCTATGGACCCATCCGCGGGCGCGCAATGCTCTTCGCGCCGGGGTCCTGGCGCGCTGCGGCCTGGGAAGGACGGATTTTGGCTCGCGGCCCGCTCGCCTGCGGTACGTAGTGGCGGGCGGCCGGTTCATGCCGCGCCACGGCCATGGTCGCGGTTTCCTGGCGCGCTGCGCTCTGTGCCGGGCGGAACTCCATGCGCGGCTGGGGTGCCCGCGGCAGTTCGGGGCGGGTGGCGGGTTCGAGCCGCGCCGCATGCTGGTTGGCGTGCCATTCCGGGCGGATTCGGCCTACGCCTGAATGCTCGGAACGTTGGCCGAGCTCACGCCGCGTTTCAGTCCATGTGGGGCTTGCGTCCATGCCCCTGACGGGACGGCGCGCCTCCGCCGCCTGTGCTTGATTGCCGCGGTCCGGCGGCGCGCTCGCCGCGCCGACTCGCTGCTGCGCGTCAACGCCGCGATAGTCGATGCCCCTGCGGTGGTCCCGGTCGTGGTGCCATGCGCCGGGCCGGGGCACGCTTGCCTGAGGGCTCGCGTTCGCCCGGCGCACCGTCGGCAGATTGTTGTAATAGGTGTTGTTTACTTGCACCACCCTGACCTGGCGCCGGTGCCAGTCGATGGCGCCGAAGAAAAATCCCACAGAAATTCCAATCGGCGATCCCCAGTAGAAGCCTCGTACGTAGCCCGGCCGCGCGTAATAGCCGGGCCAGGGCCGCAAGTACACCGGCGGATAGGCCGGCCACCACCACGACCCGTACACGACCAGCGGGTCGTAATAGGGCACATAGACGACTTGGGGATCGAGCGGCTGCACCAGCAAGCTCGGCCCGCTCTGCACCACGCTCAGGCGATCATCCGAGCGCAGATTGCCCGCGGCCTGCGCCTTGCGCCGCAAGGCCTGTACCGTATCCATCACCTGAGATTGCTGCTCGAGAAACGCGTCGCCCAGCGCTTGCGTCCATTGCAGGTTCTCGTCCATGCGCTCAAGCACTTGCGGGAATGCCACCAGCGATTTCACGCTCGGATCCCAGTCCTCGGTTTCAGCCGCGCGCACCGCCGCGTCGCCCGAGAGACCGGGCCGGTCCCTGGCCCAGCGCGCGGCTTCGACCAGCTCGAGCGGATAAGTCGCCGCCATCAGGATCTGCGACAGCAGCGCGTCGGGGTAGAGCGCGATCGGCGCGAGCATCTGGTCGAGCTCCTGCTGCGGGAACGAATAGGCGGGTTGGGCCTGCGCGCCGTCCTGTGCACACGCCAGCGCGAGCGCGGCGAGCAGCGCCAAAAGCCGGGAAGTCATGTTTCGCAAGAATGTTTTCATGTGCACCTCCTGTCTGGGACAGCGATGGCACCGAAGGAATCCGCGATCCCGGCGCGCCTTCCCCGATACTCGTGAGAACGCCTTGCCGGCGCCCCGGTTCACGGCGAAAGTGCAAGAAAATGTAACAAGCGCGGGAAAAGTGTCGCCGCAGCGCGACACCGGTGCGGCACGCGCCGCCTGGCTCGCGCGGCATGGTGACGCGCGCGCCGGGTGTACCGCACCGCTGGAGGCGATGCTAGAATCCTCGTATCGTGCAGGGCAAGAGCGAATGGGGGCAGGACCATGCCGGACTGCGCCGGCAACGACAAGGGGAGCGGCGGATCGTGAAAACCGATGCGTTGATCGACAAAGTGCGCGCCTGGGTCGGAGAGGCGCAGCGCGTGGTGGTCCTCACCGGCGCGGGCATCTCGACCGAGTCCGGGATTCCGGATTTCCGCGGGCCGCAGGGAGTATGGACGCGGGATCCGGAGGCGGAGAAGCTGTCCAACATCCGCTACTACATGGCCGATGCCGGGATCCGCAAGAAAGCCTGGCAGGAGCGGCTGGTGCATCCGGCGTGGGAGGCGCGGCCGAATGCGGGACATGAAGCCATCGCCGGGCTCGAGCGGCGCGGCAAGCTCTATGCGCTCATCACCCAGAACATCGATGGCCTGCACCAGAAGGCGGGCAACTCGCCCGAGCGCGTGATCGAGGTGCATGGCACGGTGCTGAAAGTGGTGTGCATGCGCTGCGGCTGGAAGGGTCCGATGCAGGAGACGCTGGTGCGCCTCTTGACCGGCGAGGACGATCCGCCGTGCACGCTCTGCGGCGGCATCCTGAAAAGCGACACCATCTCTTTCGGCCAGAACCTGGTGCCCGAGGTGATCGAGCGCGCGCTGCGCTCTGCGGCCGAGGCCGACTGTTTCATCGCGGTCGGCACCAGCCTGCAGGTCTATCCGATCGCGGGCGCGGTGTCCGAGGCCAAGGCGGCCGGCGCGCGCGTGGTGATCGTCAACGCCGAACCGACGCCGTTCGACGACATCGCCGACGCGGTGCTGCGCGAGCCGATTGGCAAGACGCTGCCGCGGATTTTTTAGTTCGCGGGGCGCAACGGCACGGCCGGCGCAGCTCAGTTTCGCTGCGGCGCCGAAAAGCTTGCTGCATGCCCTGAAATTAGAGTATTTGATATAGGTCATACAAGAGCCGGAAAGAATTGCCATTCTGAAAAAGTGCACTAATCTTAGGCCAGACGCGACGCGCAGCGCCTGACTTGGCTCGGCGCAGCCGCGCGTGCTTGTGTTATGCGCGACAACCGTCGCGTTTGCTTTTCACCCATCCTTTTTGGTGGGCGGCCGGACAAGGGGAGACATGAAAAGACATCTTGCTTCGCTTCTCTTTGTAGTGACTGCGGTGACGGGCGGTAGCGCGCTCGCGCAGGTAGCCGATGCCGCGCTGGTCAACATGGTTTCCGGTGACGTGAGCTATGTGTCGCAGGCGGGAACACCCGGCAAGGTGCAGCCGTTCATGAAACTGCGGGAGGGCGACCGCATCATTGTTGCGGCCGGAGGACAAGTGCGGATCGTGTTCTTCGAAGGCGCGCGCCAGGAGCTCTGGGTCGGCCCGGCCAGCTTTCGAGCGGGGAAGACGGCGGCCGAGGCGATCTCAGGCAAAGCGGCGGAGACAAGGAATTTACCGGCGGGCGTAGCGCAACGCATGGCTCGGATTCCCGAGCTCATCCAATACGCAAAGCTCGGTGGCGGCCAACTGCGCGGGAGGTTGACGCGCCAACAAAAGGCGAGCCTTGATCAGCAGGCAACGCTCGATCAAGCGCGCGCCGGCTACGAAAAGATGCGGCAAGACATGCCCGCAAATGACGTTACCCCTGAGCTCTATCTGTACGCCGCGCTGTACGAATTCCTCCTATATGACGAGATGAAGGTGGTCGTAGCAGAGATGCGGCGCAAGCAACCCGACGACGAGGACGTCAAGGCACTTGATGCCTGGTTGAGGCGCCGGGCGTCGCGCTGAATGCCTGCTCATGCGACCGCGGCCGCCAACGGGTCAGGGTCGGTCGAATTAGCCTGAATACGGCGACTTGATGGTAGAAGAACGGCCGTGGCGTTTATTTCACGGGAACCGTCGATTTGGACCAGGTCATTTCATGGAATTGACCATACGAATCGTATTGGTATAAAGTTGCGACACCGGCGGCAGCGTTTTTTGCAGCGGTTTTGGCGGGCCCGACGATATCTTCTGGGAATCATGAACCTGATCATGAATCTCATGGTGCGCGCGTTCGGCAACCTTCGGCTAAAGGAGGCCCGCTTGTGCCTCGTTCCCACGCCGACGCCGGCCGTTATCCGTTCCGGCAGCGGCATCGCAAATTTCTCCACTCGGACTCTCCGGACCTGCAATTTCCGGGGCGTCAGACGCGCATGATCGTCGAAAGGATAAGATTCCATGGCGACATATAGGGGCGACAGCGGCGCAAACGTTCTTAAGGAGACCAGCCACAAGGGTGACACCTTGATCGGTGGTCTCGGAAACGATACCTACTATTGGGAATCGGGTACCTACGAGAGCGGAGGGTCGTATTATCTCGGTACAATTTTCGTTTATAGGGACACAACCATCACAGCGTGGTCAACAACGATTGAGGAGGGTTCGAACCAAGGCGATGACACGGTATACATCACGTCGGTCCAGAGCGGGAGGTCAATCGCCGCAACCGAGATGGCGAACATCGAGCGCATATACATTTCCACCCCCGTCGCCATCAGCCTCGCTCTGGACGGAGGCCCAGGGCACGATACGCTCACCGGACGGGGAGGACAGGATATTTTTGTGCTTCGTGCCGGCGACGGGGGCGCCACGCTGCAATTGGCAGACCTCATTACCGACTTCCAGGACGGCATCGACCGTTTGGGCTTGGCCGGATCGTTGACCTACGTTGACCTGAAGATCGCGCAGGGCACCGGCGCGAACGCCGTTGATGCGATTATCAGCACTAGCTCAGGCGAATATCTCGCTGTCCTTCAGAACCTGCTGGCTACCAATCTCAATAGCCAGGATTTTGTGCATCTCTAAGTTTATCGCCGCGATCAGAGCGAGACGAGGGTAGGACTGGATCAGTCAGTGAGGGCGCCGCCCGCATGCTGGTGATTCATTGCTCCCTTGTGCATCGGGAGCGCCTGTCGTTAGGGGGAAACGCTGTGTTGCGAACAATCGTGTTGCTGACAGCGAGTGCCGTGCTTGCCAGTGGCTGGGCGACCGCCGCAGAATATGGCGGCTTGCTTGCGCAGGCGACGCCCGGGACCGAGGCCGCGGACCGGCCGAGCGCGCAACCGCTGGGACCGCGCGGATTCCTTCCCCAGAAGCCGGCAGAGGTTTTCACCCTGCCGCCGCTTCGTCTCGGGCCACCCGAGGCCGACCGTGTTTCCGGTCCGCGCCTGGAGATCAAATCCTACGTGTTCGAAGGCAACACGGTCGTTTCGAGTGAAGAGCTGCAACGCATCGCCGAACCTTACGCGGGCCGGATCGTCAGCGCCTCCGAGCTGGAAGAGTTGCGCCACAACCTCACGCGTCTTTATATAGGGCGCGGCTACATCAACTCCGGGGCGGTAATCCCGGAAGGGGCATTGACGAACGGAGTCCTGCGCATCCTGATTGTCGAAGGGCAGTTGCGGGAGATACGCCTCAAGGGGGCGGAGCGCCTGCGCGAGGAGTATGTGCGTGGGCGGCTCGCCAGGGGCGGGGCGCCGCTCAACGCGAATGTCCTGCAGGAGAATTTTCAACTGCTGCTCGCCGATCCGCTGTTCTCGAAGATGGATGCGCGGCTGTTGCCGGGCAGCGAGCCCGGTGGCGCCATACTGGATGTCGATGTGACGCGCGCGCGACCCTACCAATTTTCTGTCTTCGCCAACAACTATCGTCCGCCTTCGATCGGCGCTGAAGCGCTGGGCGCGAGCGGCTGGGTGCGCAACCTCACCGGACTGGGCGATGTGCTGGATGCAAATTTCCAGGACAGCGCTCAAACCAAAGGCGGTGCGCGTTACGGACTGGGATGGAGCCTGCCGGTGAACAGCCGTGGCACCCAACTGCAGTTGCGCTTCGATCATGGCCGCTCAGCGGTGGTCGAGGAACCGCTCAAGGCCGCGGACATCAAGAGCACGCTCGACAGCCGCGAGATCGGCATCAGCCATACCATTGTCGAGGACCTGCGGCGCAAGTTCTCGCTGGGTTTGGTCTACGCCCGGCGCGAGAACCGCACCACGCTCCTGGGCGAGCCCTTCTCGTTCATACCGGGCGAGCCTTCCGGTTACACCCGGCTCAACGTCTGGCGCTTGTGGCAGGATTATGTGCAGCGCTTGGAGCAGCAGGTGCTCGCGCTGCGCTCCACGTTCAGCTTCGGCCGCAACAACATCGAGCAGAGTTCCAGCACCCCTAGCGCACAGCCCGCGCCGGACTTTCTCGTGTGGCTGGGCCAGGTCCAGTATGCCCGCCGTGTTCCGGATTCCGGTGCGCAGTTTCTGCTGCGCGCCGACGTGCAATGGGCACACGACCGGCTCCTGCCTCTGGAGCGCATGGCCGTGGGTGGCGTAAATACGGTGCGCGGTTACCGCGAGAACTACATGGTGCGCGACAGCGGCTACCGGGCAAGCGTCGAATACCAACACCCCTTGCTGGGCGCCTTCGATGAGCGTCACGCCCTGATGCTGGCGCCGTTCTTCGATTACGGCTCCGCCCGGAACATCGGTGAGGCGCGTGACCGGATCTACTCGGCAGGCGTGGGGTTGCTGTGGCGCTGGCAGCGGGTTTCCGCAAATCTCTACGCTGCCAAGCGCTTTGTGACACCACCCGCGCCGACGCAGACGACGCTGCAGGACCGCGGCATTCACCTCGAGATTCGTTATGACGCTTTCTAGGACGGACACCATGCGAGTTCTGCGTTTTTCATTCGGTCTTGTGCTTGCGGTCTTGGTTTCGGCCGTCCCGGCCCAGGGCGACGTGCCCGCGCTCCTGCGCCAGGGCGCGGCGTACAGGCAGCAGGGTGACCTCAATCTGGCGATCGAGATCCTGGCGGGCGCCATGCAGCAGGCGGGCGACCCGAAGCTCAAGGCCCGCGTCGCAGGCGAACTAGGGGTGGCGTACTACCAGGCGCATCGCTACGAGCAGGCCGAGCCGCTGCTCAAGCAGGCCTATCGGGAGGCAAGCGATCCGGCGGAGCGCATGCGCCGTGCGATCGACCTTGGTAATCTGCACGCGGCGCGCAAGCAGGCCGGGGAAGCCGCGCGCTATTACGGCGAAGCGCGCGCACAACCCGACGCCGATCCATCGACGGCCGTGAGCGCGGCGTTGAACCTCGCGCGTATGGCGCCCGAGAACGAACGGCTGTCCAGGCTCGCGGCGCTTGCCCCGGAGTTACGTGCCGTGCCCGATGAGCGCGAACGCGCCCGTTACTTCCTGAATCTGGGTCAGCAGGCGCGCGTGCTGGGTGCGCCGGCCCTGAGACTTGCCTACGAGAGCCTGGCGCAGGCCAGGCAACTGACCAGCGATGGCCGCGATGCCCTCGCCGCCGAAGCGCTCGATGCGCTTGCCCAGCTCTACGAAGATGAGAAGCGCGACTCCGAGGCGCTCGAACTCACCGAGCGCGCGATCGGCCGCCTGCAGGGTAGCGAGGCTAACGCCCTTCTGGTCAATCTCGAATGGCGGCGCGGCCGGCTGCTGCGGCGCCTGGGCCGGGGCAGCCTCGCGCTGGGGGCATATCAGCGCGCGGTCGATCACATCGAGTCGATCCGCCAGGATATTCCGGTGGAATACACCGACGGGCGATCTTCTTTTCGCGAAACGCTGGAGCCCGTCTATCTAGGCTTGGCCGATCTGCTGCTGTCGCAGGCGAACGATGCGGGCCCGGAGCAGGCACAGTTGATTCGGCGCGCTCGAGACGTGGTCGAACTCATCAAGCAGACCGAGCTGGAAGATTTTCTGGGAGATCGCTGCACCATAGAAACCGTGCGCGCAGCGAAAGGCGCGATTCCCGCGGGGGCGGCAGTTTTCTACCCTATCATCCTGCCCGATCGCCTGGAGTTGCTGCTCGAAACCGCGGCGGGCCTGCAGCGAAGAACGGTCAAGGTGAACTCCGATGCCGTCCGCAGGGAGAGCCTGCGTCTTGCAAGGGCCATGCGCAACGCAGGTCTCTACACGGAAGCATCGCAGCAGCTGTACCAATGGCTGATCGAGCCCATCGAACCGCTGCTTGCCGAGCAGCGCATCGACACCGTCGTGGTAATCCCCGACGGAGTACTGCGGCTGCTGCCATTCGCAGCACTTCACGACGGCAAACAATTCATGGCCGAGAAATATGCCGTCGCCGTGGTGCCGGGACTCACCCTCACGCGCGTGCTCGATCCCGGCAAACGCAAGCGCACCACTTTGCTCGCGGGCCTGAGCGAGCCCGGGCCCGTGGTCGACAAGCTGCCGCAGGAGATGGTCGCGGCAATGCTGAAAGGCGATCGCATCACGGCAAGCGAATCCGGCCCTGGTGCGCTGAGAGGAGCGAGTGCGTTCGTTCGGCGCGGAGACGCCCGAACCTCCAGCCCTCCCGCAACGGGTGCAAGCGAAGGTGGCGCGCCTTCCCTCGCCGCGAATCCTGAGGGCGGCGCCGGGGCCGCGCAAGCTCTTAGGAACAGTGCCCGGCTCAAGCAACTGCTGGCGCTTCCCGGCGTGCAGGATGAAATCGAGGCCCTGGGCCGCGTGACACGCAATCGGACGCTGTTCAATCAGGATTTCACCGTGGCTGCGCTGCAGCATCAGCTTGGCGCCGAGGGCCACGGCATCGTGCACATCGCTTCGCACGGGTTTTTCGGCGGCACCGCCGAGACCAGCTTCATCATGGCGTTCGACGATGTGGTCACCATGGACGGGCTGCAGTCGCTGCTGCGCTCCGAAACCCAGCAAAAGAACCCGATAGAACTGCTGACGCTCTCGGCCTGCGAGACGGCCGAAGGCGATGACCGCTCACCCCTTGGCATGAGCGGTGCGGCCCTGAAGGCACGCGCCAACAGCGTTCTGGGAAGCTTATGGCCGGTTTCGGACCAGGCGGCCAAGGTCATGATGAGCACCTTCTACCAGGGGCTCTCGGGCGCAGGCATTACCAAGGTCAAGGCGCTGCAGAAGGCGCAGCGCCAGCTGATCGACAGCACCGACATGCAGCACCCGTTTTTCTGGGCGCCGTTCATCTTGATCGGCAACTGGCTCTGAACCCGGCTATGCGAATGGGGATGCATCGATGATGCAAATTGCACGCGGGATCACCGCGGCGGTCCTTGCGCTCGTGGCAGCCGGCACCATGGCGCAAAGCATCAAGACCGATGCGAGCTGGGGTAGAACCGCGCAGACGCTTGCCGGCGCCGCCTACTCTATTCCCGAATCGTTGGGGAAACTCGCGGGCAACAATCTTTTCCACAGTTTTCAGGTGTTCAATATCAACAGGGGCGAATCGGCGACTTTCACCACGACCACGGCGACGTTGCAAAACGTCATCAGCCGGGTGAGCGGAGGCACCGCATCGACCATCAATGGACTATTGAAGTTGGCGCCGGCCCCAGGCAGCGCCCCTGCGTTCTTCTTTATCAACCCGGCTGGGGTGACTTTCGGGGCCGGGGCATCGGTGGATGTGCCGGGTGCGTTTCACGTGAGCACGGCGAATCACCTGAGGTTCTCCGACGGTACGCTATTTCGCGCGGGCAATGGACCGGACAGCAGTTTCAGCGTCGCCCCCCCCGAAGCGTTCGGATTCCTGGGCACGACGCGGGCCACGATCGGAGTTGTCGGTGGCGGCGCGATCAGTTCGTCGAGTGCTGAGTTGCAAATCATAGCCGGGGATGTCGCCATCAATGGAGGGTACGTCGGAAACGCCAGGGGAAGCATTCGTCTGGCGGCGATCGGCGCACAGCCGGCGGAAATCTCGCTGACCGGCAATGTCTCTTCGGCCAACGGTCACCCGGTTCTCCCCGCCGGCAGCTTGACGATTACCGGCGGCGGGGTGGTCCTCACCGGTTCTACATCCGCGGTTTCTGCCGGCAACATTGACGTGCGATCAGGAACCCTTGCGATCGACGGGACGGGTGCCGCCAGTTCGACCGGGATTGCGAGTCTCGCTTTTTCGGGCACCGGGTCGGCGGGCAATATTGACTTGGCGGTTGGCGGCGCGGCCTCTATCCTGAATGGCGGGCAGATAAGCTCGAGTACGCTGTCACAGGGGAAGGCGGGCACGGTAAGGCTCAGTGCGGACACGCTGATCATTGATCGACAGCGATCGGCTGGAAGGACCGGGATTGCCAGTAACGCTGAACGGGGTTCGACCGGGGCCGCCGGCAATGTCGAAGTGATCGTTAGCGGCCCGGCCTCCATCGTGAACGGCGGCGGTATCGGCTCCAGTACGTTTTCGTCCGGCAATGCAGGCACGGTCAAGGTCATGGCGGGGAGCCTGACCATTGACGGACAGGGTTCGAATCTGTTGACTGGGATTTCCAATCTGGCAGCCTTTGGCAGTTCGGGATCGGCGGGAAACATCGAGGTGGCGGTCAGCGGCGCCGCCTCCGTCCTGAAGGGCGCTGAGATAGGCTTGAGTACGTTTTCATCGCGCGACAGCGGCACTGTCCGGCTTACAGCGGGAAGCCTGACCGTTGACGGGCAGGGTGCGAATCTGTTTACTGGAATCTACAATCAGGCAGCCCCTGGTGGTACTGGATCTGCTGGAAACATTGAGGCGACTGTCAACGGCGCGGCTTCCATCTTGAGCGGCGGGCAGATAAGTACGAGTACGTTTTCGCAGGGGAGGGCGGGGACGGTCAAGCTCAGTACGGATACCCTGAGCATTGATCGTCAGGGTTCGGCCAGACGGACCGGGGTTGTCAGTAACGCGGAATTCGGTTCGGCTGGGGCCGCTGGCGATGTCGAAGTCTTTGTCAGCCGCGCGGCATCGATAGTGAACGGCGGGCTGATAAGTTCCAGCACGTTTTCATCCGGCAACGCCGGCGCCATCAAACTCACGGCGGAAAGTCTGACTGTTGACCGGCGGGGTTTTACCGAGGTCGCCGGAATTGTTACCCAGGCAGTCGCTGGCAGTTCGGGGTCGGCGGGCAACATCGATGTGACTGTCAGCGATGCGGTATCCGTCGTGAATGGGGGGTTCATCGGCTCGGATACGTTTTCGTTCGGCAACGCAGGCAATGTCAAGCTTACTGCGGGGAATCTGACCATAGACGGACAGGGCTCGATCGGTGGCTCCAGGATTTCCAGTGCGGTAGTCGCCGGTTCGGGGTCGGCCGGCGAAATTGAGGTGACAGTCAACGGCGCGGCCTCCATCGTGAACGGGGGGGCTATCGGTTCGGGCACGTATGCATCCGGCAACGCGGGCACGATCAGGCTCAGCGCCGGGAATCTGACTATTGACCGGCGGGGTTCGACCGATCTCACCGGGATTTTCAATCAGGCTGCTACTGGCAGTACCCGGTCGGCGGGCAACATAGAGGTGATGGTCAACGGCGCGGCCTCGGTGGTCAACGGGGGCGGCATCGGATCGGATACCTATTCATCCGGCAATGCAGGCATTGTCCGGCTCGCCGCGGGGAGCCTGAGCATTGATGGACAGGGTTCGAACGGGTTCACTGGAATTTCCAGCTTCGCCGTCCCCGGCAGTTCGGGCTCGGCCGGCAACATCGAGTTGATGGTTGGCCGCGCGGCCTCCATCGTGGACGGGGGGCAGATAAGCTCGAGTACGTTTTCATCCGGCAAGGCAGGCAGCGTCAGGCTCACTGCGGGGAGCCTGAGCATTGATCGGCGGGGTTCAACCATTAACACCGGGATTTTTGAGCTGGCAAATCCCGGTAGCACGGGATCGGCGGGCAATATTGAGTTGGTGGTCAGCGACGCAGCCTCCATCGTGAATGGGGGGGAAGTAAACTCCAGCACGTATTCATCCGGCAACGCAGGCACAGTTCGGCTGGCGGCAGGGAGCCTGAGCATTGACAGACGCGGTTCGACCAATGGCACTGGAATCGCGAACCAGGCAGCCGCTGGCAGTTCCGGGTCGGCGGGGAACATTGACGTGGCCGTCAACGGCACGGCTTCCATCGTGAATGGAGGACTGATAAGTTCGAACACGTATTCATCCGGAAGCGCGGGCAATGTCAAGCTCAGTGCAGGAACTTTGGCAATCGACGGTGGCCCGAACACGGTTGGGACCGGGATCACAGCGGAAGCAGCAGCGGGTTCGTCCGGGCAGACGGGCGGCGTCAGTGTCACGGCGACAGAAGGCATTGTGTTTTCAAACGGCGGCGGGGTTTCGATAGTGAACGGCGCAGTGGTCGAGAATCCGGGGCGCGTCGCGCCGACGGCCGTAAGCGTGAATGCGCCCAACTTCGTGTTCCGCAGCAAAGGCGTGATTACTGCGTCTTCGGCCGGGAATGTCGCCGCCAGCAACATCCTGGTGACTTTTGCTGATCGGTTGCTGTTGGACGAAAGTGGCATTGGCACCATCGCAATTGCGGGCAATGGTGGCGCGATCCGGATTCAGGGCGGCAAGCTGATGGTGCTGGACAATTCCCTGGTGACGACCTCGGTGCTGGGGCCAAGCGGCAACGGTGGGGACATCGCCGTGAAGGCCGATGTGCTGGTGATGAACACCGGCTTCATCCAGGCCAACACCGCCGCCCTGGCGGCCTCTGGGGGCAACGTATCCATCGATGTGGGCGCTTTGATTCCCAGCGGCAACACGCTGACGCTGGGCAGCCGCAGCGCTAACGTATTCAGCCCGGGCGTGTTCGGCTACAACGTGATCGAGGCGGCCGCCCCGGACGGGATATCCGGCAATGTCCAGGTGAGCAGTCCCGCGCTCGACCTGGCCGGGGCGCTGGGCGGCCTGTCCACGGCGATGATCGATTTCGGCGCGCTGGGCAAGGATCCGTGCCGTGTGGGTGCGGGCAGTACGCTCACCCCCGTGGGACGCGGGGGTTTGCCGCCGACGGCCGGCGGGCTGATCCGTCCGGAGCCGCGCGTGCCTGCAGTGGCGATCGGGAGTGGCGGGTTCCCCGATGGTGCGCGCCTTGCGCAAGCCGCGCTGCCTGCGCAAATACCGCTACGCAGGCAATGTGATTGACGAGCCGGGCAGATCGCCAGAGCAAGAGAACCCGTTGTGCCACTCACCGCGCTCATGATTCAGTCCAATATGCTGACAGGCCTTGCCGATTGCGGCGCGCGCATTGAGTCACGGCGATATGGGAATATTGTTGTCGCCGCACTCACGCTGGCGTGCCTGCCCTGGTCCGGTGAAGTCCTTGCCCAGAACATCAAGACCGATGCGAGCTGGGGCAGGACGGCGCAGACGCTCACGGGGCCGAGTTATGCCATACCGCAGAGTCTGGGAAAGCTCGCAGGCAACAATCTGTTTCACAGCTTCGATACCTTCAACATCAAGACGGGCGAATCGGCGGTGTTCAGCACCACCACCACGACGCTGCAGAACGTTATCAGCCGGGTAAGCGGGGGCAGCGCGTCCAGCATCAATGGAAAGCTGCAGCTCGTACCGGCTGCGGGCAGCGCGCCCAGTTTCTTCTTCATCAATCCGGCGGGGGTGACATTCGGCGCGGGGGCATCGGTGGATGTGCCGGGGGCGTTTCACGTGAGCACGGCGAACCATCTGAAACTCTCCGACGGCACGTTGTTTCGGGCGGGCAATGGACCGGACAGCAGCTTCAGCGTCGCCGCGCCGGAAGCGTTCTGTTTTCTTTCCGGGGTATCCGCACCGATTCGATTCACGGATCGCGTATCGGTCAGCGCCAAGCCGAAACAGGCGATCAGCCTCACCGGCGGCGACGTCGAAGTGAGTAATTCGGCGACCCTGCGCACGAACGGCGGGGACATGCGGATTGCCGCAGTCGGCCCGCAGACAATCGAGATCGGCCTCGATAGCCCATTGCCGGCAACAGGCGGGATACTGAGGGCGGCAAACGGCGGCAGGATCGACGGCCGCACCAACTCGAGTTACGGTCCCGGCAATATCGTCGCGAGCGCCGACCAGGTGGTGTTGAATAACGGCGGCAAAATTTCGACCACCAGTTTTCTTGAAGCCGACGCGGGAAGCATAACAATCCGCGCCAGAGACGTGACCGTCGACGGCAAGGGTCAGTGGACGGCGATCTACACTGACGGTCCCGCTGGCGTCGTCGAGGTGACGGCAAGCGGCGCAGTGACGCTGCGCAATCGCGGCGAGATTGCGTCATACGGTTCGGACCTGGGCCATGCGGGCGACGTCCGTGTAAGTGCGGGGAGCCTACTGATCGACGCTCAGCCGGCGAACACGACAACAAGGATCTACAGTGAGTCACGATACAGCGGTCCCGGTACACCCGGCAAGGTTCAGGTGAGCGTCGATGGATTGATCACCCTGCTCAGTGGGGGTTGGATCTGGACCAACACGAGGGCCGACGGAAACGCAGGTGAAGTGAGCGTTCGCGCATCCGGTATCGCGATGGATGGAAAAGGCATAGGCACCGCGATCAGAAGCGATGCAAGCTTGGACTCGCTGGGAGCCTCTGGAAATGTAGAAGTCGCGACGGACGGGTCGATCACACTGTTGAATGGCGGAACGATATCAGCCAATACATCGTCCAGCGCAAATGGGGGCAACGTGCATGTAAGGGCTGCGCAGCTGACCATAGATGATATGGGAAGTTCGGTTTTCACCGGCATAACAGCGCATTCAGGGTTTGGAGGCGGGCCTGCCGGGACCATCGATGTGGCCGTTTCCGGGCCGATCAATCTGCTGGGCGGAGGAGTCATTTCATCGGACACCTACTCTTCCGGAAACGCGGGGACTGTCGCAGTGCGTGCCGGAAGCCTTACCATAGACGGTCAGGCTGGAAATCAGTTTACCGGGATAACCAGTCAGTCCCTCCTGGGAAGCGGGCGCGCCGGACGCGTCGACGTCACCGCGTCGGGGCAACTGGACATTGTCAATGGCGGCGCAATCTCGACGTCTACTTCCTCGGAAGGAAATGGAGGAACTGTTGCCATACGCGCGCGAGACATGCTGATCGACGGCCGCGGTGGCGATTTCGTGACTGGCGTGTCCAGCGACTCTGTGGGTGTTCTAGGTGACGGACGCGCGGGGGATCTGAACGTCCAGGTGTCAGGGAATCTGACTGTGCTCGCGGGGGGCTCCATTTCCTCGAATACTTCTTCGAAAGCGCCGGCTGGCAACGTCGAGGTCACAGCCGGTTCGCTGCGGGTGGACGGGTTCGGCAGCATGGTGGCCGCGGTCGCGGCTCCCAACTCAGCGGGCCAGACCGGAAACGTAACGGTGGTGGGCCGCGACGCCGTCGCCATCTCGAATTCGGGCAGACTTTCGCTGCAGAACGCAGCCACGGTTGAAGCGCCGAAAGCAATCGTTCCGGGCCTGCTGACCGTGAGGGCATCAAGCATCAGCCTGACAAACGGGTCCATCACGACAAGGTCCACAGGCAACGTCGCGGCAGGCAATATCCAGGTGAATTTCACCGATCGCCTATGGCTGGATCCGAGCAGCATCAGCACCAGCGCGAACGAGGGCAACGGCGGTTCGATCCGCGTCCAGGGGGGCAAGCTGATGGTGCTGGACAACTCGCAGATCACCACCTCGGTGCTAGGTGCAAGCGGCAACGGCGGGGACATCAGCTTGAACGCACAAGCGCTGGTGATGAACACCGGTTTCATCCAGGCCAACACCGCCGCCCAGGCGGCCTCGGGCGGCAATGTGTTCATCGATGTGGGCGCCTTGATCCCCAGCGGCAGCACGCTGACGCTGGGCAGCCGCAGCGCCCACGCATTCGCTCAAGGAGTATTTGGCTACAACGTGATCGAGGCGGCCGCGCCAGACGGCATATCGGGCGCCATCCAAGTGAGCAGTCCGGCGCTCGACCTGGCCGGGGCGCTGGGTGGTCTGTCCACGGCGATGATCGATTTCGGCGCGCTGGGCAAGGATCCGTGTCGGGTGGGTGCGGGCAGTTCGTTTACACCGGTAGGGCGCGGCGGTCTGCCACCGACGGTCAGCGGCCTGATCCGTCCGGAGCCGAGGGTGACGGAATTACCGGCCAAGGCCGGCGGGTTCACCCACGGCGCGCGCCTCGCGCAAGCCTCGCCGCCTGCGCAAATGCCCGTGGGCAGGGGATGCCGCTGACCGGCTGAGTACGCGCCTTGCCTGCGCGCGGTGGCTAGATTTTCCTGTCCCTCAGTTTCGCTGCGGTCCGGGCTTGCCGTCCTCGATGACGAAGCGTGCGAGCACGCTTGCTTTGGAGTCCTGCCGCTTCACCGTGTCAAGCGCGATCAGCTCGGCGCTGAACTTGCCGCCGCCGACGCTGGCGCGCACGTAGCCGCGGTGCTCGCTGCGCGCGAGTTTGATGTGTGGATTCTCCGGCAACAGCGCGTCCACGCTTTTTTGCGACGGGCCCTGCGAAGTGATCGATGTGCCGCAGAATTCGCTCGCCACCACGGGTGATGTTTCATCGTCGAAATCCGGCTTCAGGTCGGCGACGTAATGCATGTGCACATCGCCACCGATCACCACCGGATTGGCGAGCTTGCGTGCCGCCATCGACTCGAGCAGACGTTTTCGCGCCGCCGGGTAGCCGTCCCAGCCGTCGGTCCAGAAGCGCTGCCCCTCGCCCGCCTTCCGGTCGAGCTGCGCCATCAGCGTCTGCTGCGCGAGGATGTTCCACTGCGCGCGCGACGCGGCGAAGCCGCGCGCGAGCCAGGCCTCCTGCTCCGCGCCGAGCAGCGAGCGCGACGCATCGCGGATGTCCTTGCACACCTCGGGATCGACCACGCTCGAGCCGCCCGACTTCGCCGGGCATACCTGGTGGTCGCGGTATTGGCGGCCATCGACGATGTGAAATTGCGCGAGCCTGCCCCAGGCGAGGCTTGTGTGGATGCGCATGTTCGGGCCGTCGGGGCGCATGCCCGAGGGCAGGGGCAGGTGCTCGTAGTACGCCTGGTATGCGGCCGCGCGGCGCGCGAGGAACTGCGCCGCCGGCATGCCGTCCTCGGGGCGGTCGTTGGCGTAATCGTTGTCCACCTCGTGATCGTCCCAGGTGACGATCCACGGATACGCCCGGTGCGCGGCTTGCAGGTCCGCATCGCTCTTGTATAGCGCATAGCGCGCGCGGTAATCGGCTAGCGCATAGGGCTCGGGGCGGTCGTGCTTGCGCACGTGCTCGCGCCCCCAGGACGCTTCGTAGATGTAATCGCCGAGAAACACCACCAGGTCGAGGTCGTCGCGCTGCATCTGCCGGTAGGCGCTGTACCAGCCTTGCTCGTATTGCTGGCAGGACGCGAAGGCGAAGCGCAGGCGCGCGGGGCTGGCATCGGCGGCGGGTGCGGTGCGCATGCGCCCGACCGGACTCGCCGCGCCGCCGGCGATGAAACGGTACCAGTACCAGCGGTTCGGTTCGAGGCCGGCCGGCTCGACGTGCACCGCGTGCGCCCATTCCGGCACCGCGTCGACACTCCCAGAGGCCGCGATCGCAGCGAATTTTTCCTCGCGCGCCACTTCCCAGCGCATCGGGATCGCCACCGGATCGAGCCCGCCGTTTGCCTGGGCAATGTCAAGCACGAGCCGCGTCCAAATTACCGCGCCGTCTGGCCGCGGATAGCCCGAGGCTATGCCCAGTCTGAACGGATCATCGGCAAAGCGCATCGGGCTCCGCGCGCGCAGCGCAGGCGACGCGCACGCCGCGCCCACGGCGGCGAGCGCTTGCAGGAACTCTCGGCGTGAAAAATCTTGCATCACCTGGGTCTGGCTATCGAACGCTACGCAGGGTCAGGTGCGCATTGTCCCGCATGGAGAGTATCCTGGGTAGGTATGCGGCAGAACCCGTGTGGAAAGGTTAGCCTGCTTCGCATTCAGCTCCTTAACGACTCAGGACACTGGCCGGAAGCGTTCAAACGCGGCGGGACGGGGTAAACTGGCAGAGGATGCAGGGGCTGGGCCTGCCGGGGAATGCGGATGATGCCAGGGGGTAAAACAAAGTGCCTGAGGGAGAAGCTCAGGCACTGTTTTGGATCAATAGTAGCGCGTGAGGCCGGTGCGCTCGAAATGGCGCTGGCGCTGCTCCAGGTCGGCCAGGTTCGCGGACGCGGCGAAGAAATCGTCACGCTCCTGATTCTTGCTGCGTTCGAACCAGTCCGCCACAGCGGTGCAGGCGGCTTTCAACCCGCTCGCCACGGCGGTGTAGGCGCCTTGCAACAGGTGCGCCAGTTCGGCGCTGCGCAGGTCGCGGGCGGCCTCTACCGTGGCATGGTCATGGATACCGAGCGCAGTCTCGCTCGCGCCTTCGAAAGGGATATTGCTTCGCACAAGATCGGTTGCAGGAGCGGGAGCTTTGAAAAGCGCGCGAGTGGACATGCCTATGGCAGCCTCGGGACGCAGGATGCTATCACCTTCGTATATTGGGGCATAAAGTCTCATGGCAAACTCCTTCAAAATCCAGTTGATTCAGAACAGGTATCGTCCCTTATGATTAGAATAATATGGGCCTTGGTCGGGGTAGTCCAATCGCATGTTCGGATGGCTGGGATCGCTTTAGCTTATACTGTGCGTAATGCTATGATGCAACGCAACAAATTAGGTCAGTGCCGGGCTATTGTTCCACCGAAAAATCGGATCTGATATGGAGATCTACCAACTGCGCAGCTTTGTCGCCGTGGCCGAGGCCGGTCACCTGACCCGTGCCGCGGAGAAGCTGCACCTCAGCCAGCCGGCCGTCAGCGCGCAGATCAAGGCGCTTGAGGACGAACTCGAACTCGCCCTGTTCGAGCGCACCTCCAGCGGCATGGTGCTGACCCCGGCCGGCGAGCGGCTGCTGGCGGACGCGGAGAAGGTACTGGCAGCGGCCCAGGCCATGCGCAACGAGGCGAAAGCCCTCAAAGGGGAGGTCGCCGGCAAGGTGCGCGTGGGCACGATGTCGGATCCGGGCTTCATCCGCGTCGGCGAATTTCTGAACACCACGGTCGAGCGCTATCCCTTGCTTCAGGTCGAACTGCACCACGAGATCACCGGCGCGGCGTTCGCGAAGGTGCGCGACGGAGAGCTGGACGCAAGCTTTTACTATGGCGATCTCGAACACCCGGGCGTGGGTAAACTGCGGCTGCGCGGAAGCACCTATCGCGTCGCCGCGCCGGCGGCATGGAAGAGGCGCGTGGCCGATGCCGACTGGAGCGAAATCGCGCTGCAACCTTGGATCATCACGCCGTCGATCAGCACCCACCATAAGCTGGTGCGCGCGTTGTTCGACAAGCACGGGATCGAGCCCACCAAGGTGGTCGAGGCCGACCAGGAATCGGTGATCTCGAACCTGGTCGTATCCGGTGTCGGGCTGTCCTTGATCCGCGAGGAACTGGCGCTGGAGAAACAGGCAGCGGGCCAAGTATGCCTGTGGCGGGACGTGCGGCTCGAAAGCACGCTTTGGTTCATCTACCTCCTGGCGCGCAAGGACGATCCGGTGATCCGCGCGCTGCTGGGAGTGCTCCGCGACACCTGGAAACTCGCCGAGCAGCCGGCGCGCGAGAACGGCCGGCACGGCTGAGCGGCGCGCCGCGGCGCTGGGGCTGGTTTACCCGGCAAATGCCGTGCGCGCTCGCGACCGGTAGAGCAGCGTAGCGACGATCGCGATGTGGAGCAGGTTCCAGGCGATGCCGTTGACGGAAGCGGCGCGATAGGAGCCGGTCAAAACCCCTCGAGCACGATCTTGCCCAGCGTGTGCCCGCCTTCGAGCAGCTTGTGCGCCCGCTTCAGGTTGGCGGCGTTGATCTTTCCGAGATGGGTTGCGAGCGTCGTTTTCAGCGTGCCCGCTTCGATCAGCGCCGCCGTTTCGTCGAGCAGATTGTGCTGCTCGATCATGTCCGGCGTCTGGAAGGTGGAGCGGGTGAACATGAATTCCCAGGCGAGGCTCACGCTCTTGCCCATCAGCGGGGTCAGATCGACCGGTTTAAGCGCCGAGACGATGGCGCACATCCTGCCCAGCGGCTTGATGATGGGTGCGAATGCGGGGAACCAGCGGTCGGTGTTGTTGAGACAGAAGATGTAATCGACTTCCTTCATGTCCAGTGCTTCGAGTTGCGGCGCCAGGTTCTTGCCGTGATCGATGATCTGGTCCGCTCCGAGGGCGCGCACCCAGGCCACCGATTCCGGCCGCGAGGCGGTGGCGATAACGGTGAGGCCGGCGAGTTTCTTCGCCAACTGAATCGCGATCGAGCCCACGCCGCCCGCGCCGGCGATGATGAGGAGGGTCCTGCCCGCATGCGCGCCGGTTCTGGAGATGCCCATGCGGTCGAACATGCCTTCCCAGGCGGTGATCGTGGTGAGCGGCAGCGCCGCGGCCTCGGCAAAACCCAGGTTGGCGGGCTTCCTGCCCGCGATGCGCTCATCGACCAGGTGGAATTCGCTGTTGCCGCCCGGCCGCAGGATGCTGCCGGCGTAATACACCGCGTCTCCGGGCTTGAACAGCGACACCTCCGCTCCGACCGACTTGACCACGCCGGCGACGTCCCAGCCAAGCACTCTGGGGTTTTTTTCGACCAGATCCTTGGGCGCGCGCCGCTTGGTGTCGACCGGATTCACGGAGATGGCCTTCACTTCGACCAGCAGATCGCGACCAGTTGCGCCGGGCGTGTCGAGCTCCAGGTCGAGGAAGGACTCCGGATCGTCGATGGGAAGATAGCGGTAGAGTCCGACTGCTTTCATGTGTGTCTCCTGTGTCGGTTGTTTTTAAAGGCTGTTTCAGGCTGACTGGAACAGCGTCTTAAATACCGTCGCATGCGACGAGCGGCCTTGCGCGCTGCGCGCGCCAACCGTGTTTTCTGAACGGATGAAAAGCGCATCCGTTCAGAAAACACGGTTATTGTTAATAAGCGGGAACGGCGCGGGTTTCCATACAAGATCGTCGAGTGCGCACGGATGTGCTTTTCATCCGCGCGCACTCGACGATCCGCGCGGACGGTTTCTCGTCCGCGCAACATCGCAACTCCAAAGAAAACGGGTGCACATTTCAAGTCGCCAGGTACAGCCTGTCATTTTTGCCAGGCATCCTTCAACGTTACCGCGCGGTTGAACACCGGCGCGCCGGGTTTCGAGTCGATGCGATCGGCGACGAAGTATCCATGCCGCTCGAACTGGAAGCGCGCCTCCGGCGGGGCGTGCGCCAGCGCGGGCTCGATCTGCGCGCTGATGACTTTCTTCGCCTCCGGGTTCAGGTCCAGCAGGAAATCGCGCTCACCCGCACCCGGGCGCGGAACGCGGAATAATCGATCGTAGAGCCGCACCTCGCACCGGCAGGCGTGCCTGGCCGAGACCCAGTGGATATTGCCTTTGACCTTGTAAGTGTCCGCACCGGGGGTGCCCGATTTGCTGTCGGCGAAGTAGTTGCAGCGCACCGCGGTGATGTTGCCCGAAGCGTCCTTGTCGCAGCCGGCGCATTCGATCACGAAGCCGTGGCGCAGCCGCACCCTGTTTCCGGGACGGGGGTCCCCGGCGGGTGTTACGCCGGGGGGATAGAGCCGGAAATAACCCTTGGCCGGGGTTTCCATGAAATCCTCGCGCTCGATCCACAGCTCGCGCGAGAACGGCAGCGGGCGCTTCCCCAGCTCCGGTTTCTGCGGGTGATTGGGCGCAAGGCATTCCTCTTCCGCGCCCTCGGGGTAATTGTCGATGATGAGCTTCAGCGGATCGAGCACGGCGACGCGCCGCGGCGCGACTTCGTTAAGGTGCTCGCGCATGCATTCCTCGAGCACGCCGTAGTCGATCCAGGAGTCGGATTTGGATACGCCGATGCGCTCGGCGAACCGGCGCAAGCCCTCGGGGGTGTAGCCGCGCCGGCGCGCCCCGGCGAGCGTGGGCAGGCGCGGATCGTCCCAACCCTCGACGTGCCCTTCGTCGACCAGCTGAACGAGCTTGCGTTTGGACAGCACGACGTAGGAGAGGTTGAGTCGCGCGAATTCGATCTGTTGCGGCAAGGGCTTCGCCAGCAATCCGCCTTCGGCCAGGCGCTCGAGCAGCCAGTCGTAGAACGGGCGCTGGTCCGCGAATTCCAGGGTGCAGATGGAGTGGGTGATTTGCTCGAGCGCGTCCTCGATCGGGTGGGCGTAGGTGTACATCGGGTAGATGCACCATTTGTCGCCGCTGCGGTGATGCGTGGCTTTCTTGATGCGGTAAATCGCCGGGTCGCGCAGGTTGATATTGGGCGAGGTCATGTCGATTTTCGCGCGCAGCACCATGCTGCCGTCGGCGTGCTTGCCCGCGCGCATTTCGCGCAGGCGCGCGAGCGACTCCGCCGCCGGGCGATCGCGCCAGGGGCTGTTTTGCCCGTGCTCGGTCAGCGTGCCGCGAGCGGCGCGCATTTCCTCGGCGCTTTGTTCGTCCACGTAGGCGTTGCTTGAGGTGACCAGATACTCTGCCGCCCGGTACATGGCATCGAAGTAGTCGCTAGCGTGATACAGGTGTTCGGTGCCGTTGGCGCTCCAGCCGTAGCTTAGCCAGCGCACTGCATCGAGGATGGAGTCGACGTACTCCTGCTCTTCCTTTTCCGGATTGGTATCGTCGAAGCGCATGTGGCAGACGCCGCCGTAGTCGCGCGCGAGGCCGAAGTTGAGGCAGATCGATTTGGCGTGGCCGAAGTGCAGGTAACCGTTGGGTTCAGGCGGAAAGCGCGTGCGGATTTTCGCCGGATCGCCCGGCGCGCCGGCGTGCGTCGCGGCCAGGCCGGGGCGGCCGCCCCAGGTGCGCGACGCATACTTGCCACCGGCGAGGTCCGCGTCGATGACGTTACGGATGAAGTTGGTGACGTGCGCGGCGGCCGCGTCGGTGGGCTTATTCATGGTTGTGACGGCGCGTAGCGGTATGCATGCGCGATTTTACCGCACTGACGGCAAATCCCCCCGTGCTCCTTTTCCGAGGGGGCGCGCGCCACACGCACACACGACATCCGGGTGCCATCGACTTATTGTATTATCGGCTTCGTTCACTCCCGTCTGTTCACGGAACCTAAATGAAAAAAACTGCCGAACCCGCCTGGCCCGATGAGGTGCACGCGCTCCTCAAGGCTGACGGCATCCGCCAGGTCGCAATCGTCCCGGACGCCGGTCACGCGCGCCTGATCGAGCTGTGCGAAAAAGACAAAGCCATGCGGGTGGTCAGGCTCACCACCGAGGAAGAGGGCGTGGCACTGCTTGCAGGCGCCTGGCTCGGCGGCGAAAAGGGCGTGCTGCTCATGCAAAGCAGCGGCGTGGGCAATTGCATCAACATGCTTGCGCTGCCTATTGCCTGCCAGTTTCCGCTGCTGATGCTGGTCACGATGCGCGGCGACTTCGGCGAATTCAATCCGGCGCAGATTCCCATGGGTAATGCGGCGCAGGCTGTGTTCGAGGCGCTGGGCGTGATCGTCAAGCGCGCCGATACGGCCGGAGACGTGGCGGAAGTCGTGTCCGGCGCGATGCGCCTCGCCTTCAACACGTATCGTCCTGTCGCGGTGCTCGTCGGCCAGCGTCTGCTCGGCGCCAAGGATTTCAGGAAACTCAGCGAGAGCGTGCCCCAATGAGCAAATTATTGCACCGTCGTGAAGTCGTAGCCGAACTGCTGGCGAAGCGCGGCGATCTGCTGGTAATTGCCGGGCTGGGCGCGCCCGCCTGGGACATCACCGATGCGGGCGATCGTGACTTGAACTTTCCGCTGTGGGGGGCGATGGGCGGGGCGGCGATGATCGGCCTTGGCGTGGCGCTGGCGCAGCCGAAGAAAAAGGTGCTGGTGCTGACCGGCGACGGCGAGATGCTCATGGGCCTGGGCGCGCTCGCCACCATTGCCGTGCAAAAGCCGCGCAACCTCGCCATCGTGGTCCTCGACAACGAGCGCTACGGCGAAACCGGCATGCAGGAGACGCATACCGGTCATGGCGTCGACCTCGCCGGAATGGCGCAGGCCGCGGGCTTTGCGCGGACTCTCAAGGTGAACACGCAAGCCGACGTGTCGCGGCTGAAGAAGCGTATCTATTCGGGCGAAGGCGCCTTGTTCGCGCAGGTCAAGGTGGATGCGGAGAGATTGCCGCTGGTGCTGCCGCCGCGGGAAGGCTCGCTGCTGAAGAACCGCTTCCGCGCCGCACTGCTGGGCCCGGACGCGGCACACCAATAGTCTGGCTGAATGCCGGCGGCGCCGCGGGCGTTAAGGCCGGGCGCAAATTACGCGACACCCGGCAAGCAACACCGGTCAACTCTCCCCACAGACAAAGGAGCAGAACCATGGACAAGAAAACCTACGACGAAGGACTGGCCGTCAGAAGGGCCGTGCTGGGAACCGAATACGTCGACAAAGCGGTCCGCTCGGCCGACGAATTCAGCAAGCCGATGCAGGATCTTGTCACCGAATACTGCTGGGGCGCGGTCTGGACCCGGCCGGAACTGGATCGCAGGACCCGCAGCTTCCTCAACCTTGCCATGCTCACCGCCCTGAACCGCCCGCACGAAATTAAGCTGCATGTGCTCGGCGCGCTGAACAACGGCCTCACCAGGGTCGAAATCCGCGAAGTGTTCCTGCAGTCGGCCATCTATTGCGGCGTGCCCGCCGCGCTCGACGCCATGCGCGTCGCGAAAGAAGTCTTCGCCGAGGTCGATCACAAGAAATGAGCTCCGGCGAGGGGAAAATGCGCAGTCGGCTTCATCGGCATCGGCCGGTTTACTTGCTGGGGCACAGCCAAGACTCGCGGATCTATGCGTATGCGGCAAAGCTTGCCCGCTTCGCTTAGAATCGGAAGGTGTCTTCCCCAGCTCAACCGTGCGCCGACCGTTCGCTTCCGCCGCGGCTTCTCGCCCTGGTGTTCGCGCCGTTTGCGGCGGGCTTCTTCCTTTCCTACGTCTTTCGCAACGTCAACGCGGTCATCGCCAAGGACCTCGCGGCCGAGTTCTCGCTCTCGCCCGCCGACGTCGGCCTGCTCACCAGCATGTACCTGCTCAGCTTCGCCGTGATGCAGGTTCCTGTGGGCGTGTTTCTCGACCGCTACGGGCCGCGCCGCGTGGTGGCATCGCTGTTGTGCATCGCCGGACTGGGCGCGCTGGGATTCGCTCTGGCCGGTAGCTTCGGCGAGCTGGCGCTCGGCCGCGCGCTGATCGGCCTGGGCGTTTCGGCCTGCCTGATGGGCAGCATCAAGGCGTTCACGCTGTGGTTTCCGCTCGCGCGGCTGGCAACGCTGAACGGATGGATTATTGCCTTCGGCGGCCTCGGCGGTCTCGCCGCGACCTCGCCGCTCGAGGCGCTGCTCACGCCGCTCGGCTGGCGCGCAGTGTTTGTCGGAATGGCGGCAGGCTGCGCTTTGGCCGCCGCGGCGATTTTCTTCGTCGTGCCGGAAAAACCGTTGCCGGGCGCAGGCGAGGGCTGGGGCGTGGCATTCGCGCGCGTGGGCCGTATCTTCGGCACGCCGTCGTTTTGGCGCATCGGCCTGCCGCTGATGGTCGGCCACGGCGCCTACCAGGCGATGCAGGGACTGTGGCTCGCGCCGTGGCTCACCGATGTCGGCGGCCTTGCGCGCGCCGCGATGGCCGCGCACCTGTTCGCCACCGCGCTCGCGTATGCGATCGGCGCGCTGTTCTATGGCTGGCTCGCGGACTTCCTGGCCGATCGCGGCGTGTCGCGGCTGGGTCTGTACAAGCTGGGCACCGCGATCAGTGTCGCCGCGTTCGTCGCGATCGCTTTCGACCTCGTGCCGGCGAAAATGCCGTTGCTGATGGTGTACGGTTTCTGCAGCATTTCGGCCGCGCTCGCTTACGCGCTGCTCACCCGGCATTTCCCTCCGGAGATGACCGGCCGCGTGAATACCGCGGCCAACGTGGCGATGTTTTTCGTCTCGTTTCTGTGCCAGTTCGGCATCGGCGTGGTGCTGCGCATGTTTGCGGTGGTCGACGGCCGCTACTCCCCCGACGGCTACATGCTCGCCTTCGGCCTGATCGCCGCGGCGCAGTGCGCGGTGCTCGCGTGGCTGTTGCCGATGAAGGAGAGCGAGGCCTGAGAAGCGGGGTGCACAACGGCCGTCCTTGTGTAGCGAGCGGAATTCCACCGCGTATTCAACAGCGCGGCCAAACCGCCAGCGTTTTTACAGATTGAAAGTGCGATCTTCAAAGTGTAAGATAGCGTCATGCAACTACTCCCCCGTGACGCGACCGCCGCCCTGCGCCGCCTAGCGCGGGGCTTCCCCGTGGTGGCGGTCACCGGACCGCGGCAGTCGGGCAAGACCACCCTGGTGCGCGCGACATTTCCCGGCAAGGTGTACGTCTCGCTCGAGGATCCGGACGAGCGCGCGCTCGCGCTCGAGGACCCGCGCGCCTTCCTCGGCCGTTTTGCGCGCGGCGCCATACTCGACGAGGTCCAGCGCGCCCCCGAGCTGTTCTCGTACCTGCAGACGCGGGTGGACGAACGGCGCTCGGCCGGGCAATTCGTGCTCACCGGTTCACAACAGTTTGGTCTGATGGCAAGCATCACCCAGTCGCTCGCGGGGCGGGTGGGGCTTCTGCACTTGCTGCCATTCGCACTCGCCGAACTGAAGCCGCAGGGAAAGCTCGACGCGTCCCTGTCCAGGGTCATTTTCCGCGGCCTGTATCCGCCTGTGGTTTCGCGCCGTGTCGCGCCGCCGCAGTGGTACGCAAGCTACGTTTCGACCTACGTCGAGCGCGACGTGCGTCAGGTGGCCGCGATTTCCGATCTTGCGGCATTCCGGCGCTTTCTCAGGATGTGCGCCGCCCGCTGCGGGCAGCTCCTCAACCTGTCCGGCCTGGCGAACGACTGCGGCATTTCGCACGTGACCGCGCGCGCATGGCTGACGGTGCTCGAAGCGAGCTACATCGTGCACCTGCTGCCGCCCTATCACGTCAACTTCGGCAAGCGTCTGGTCAAGACGCCGAAGCTCTACTTTTACGACACCGGGCTCGCGAGCTACCTCCTGGATATCCGCGAATCCCGGCAGCTGGAGACGCACCCCGCGCGCGGCGCGCTGTTCGAGTCGCTGATGGTGTCCGAATGGCTCAAACACCGCTTCAATCTGGCATTGCCGACGAATGCGTTTTTCTGGCGCGATAACGTCGGCAACGAAATCGATCTCCTGCTCGACCACGGCCGCAGCCTGCAGCCGGTCGAAATGAAGTCGGGACAGACTCCGAGCGGCGATTACTTCGCTGTCCTGCACAAGTGGCTCGCCTGGGCCGGCCGGCGCGCGCGCCGCCCCGCCGTCGTGTATGGAGGCAGCCGCTCGATGGAGTTCAGGGGCGTGCGATTGCTCGGATGGCGCGAATGGCCCGAGGCTGCGAGCGCGAGACCCGCCGCAGCGGGGCGCGGCACCAGGTAGCCGCCGCCTCCGGGCCCGCGTCCGACTCTTGCACCGTTCAGGTACCGAAAGATTGATTTGTGCCGCAGGCGCTGCAACCGGGCGCTATACGGATCCCCAGACCTCCTGCGCGGTCTCGACCACCAGCCGGATCTTTGCCGCCTGAGCCTCTACCGCTATGTCGTTGCCGTGGACGGTGCTGGAGAAGCCGCACTGGGGAGACAGGCACAGCTGTTCGAGCGGCACGAGCTTCGCGGCCGCGTCGATCTTGCGCTTCAGCTCGTCCTTCGATTCGAGCGACTGCAGCTTGGTGCTGACCAGGCCAAGGACCACGATCTTGTTCTTCGGGACGTGGCGCAAGGGAGAAAAATCGCCCGATCTGGCGTCGTCGTATTCGAGGAAATATCCGTCCACGGCGAGTTCGTTGAACAGCGATTCGGCGACCGGCTCGTAACCGCCCGTGGCGGCCCAGGCGCTCTTGAAGTTGCCGCGGCACAGATGCACGCAAACGCGCATGTCGGCGGGGCGGTCCTTGATCGCGGCGTTGATGAGCTTGGCGTAGCGGCGCGGCAGCTCGTTCGGGTCATCGCCGCGCGCTCGCGCGCCTTCGCGCATTTTTTCGTCGCACAGGTAGGCGAGGTTGGTGTCGTCGAGTTGCAGGTAGCGGCAGCCTGCATCCGCGAGCGACTTGAGTTCGTCCCGGTAGGCCGCGGCAACGTCTTCATAGAACGCGTCCAAGTCGGGATAAGCCTCCTTGCTGATCGCGCCGCGTCCGCCGCGGAAATGCAGCATGGTCGGCGACGGGATGGTCACCTTGGGAATGCCTTTGGTGATGGTCGAGCGCAGGAACTTGAAGTCCTCCAACTGGATCTGCTTCGCGTGCCGGATCTTGCCCGTGATCTGCATCACCGGCGGCGCAAAATCGACGTTGCCCGCGGCGGTCTTGAAGCTGACGGCAATACCGCCTTTCGTTTCGACACCCTCGAGCTGCTCCAGAAAATCGATGTGAAAATAGGTGCGTCGGAACTCGCCATCGGTGATGCCCTTCAGCCCGAGCGACTCCTGCAATTTGACGATGTCCCGAATGGCACGGTCTTCGACCTGGCGTAGTTGCTGCCTGGAAATCTTGCCCTGCCGTTGCTGCTCGCGCGCATCCAGAAGCCCTTTCGGGCGCAGAAAACTGCCGACATGGTCGGCGCGAAAAGGCGGAATCGTGCGTTGTGACATGTAGTCTCCTTTGGGCTGATTTGATTGACGAAGGAAAAAAGCCGGTCTGGTTGAGTGCATCTAGTCCGGATTTTCGCCGTTCGCGGAACCGTTCTGGTGCAATAATAGAATGTGCGTCGTCCAATATTGCAAACAATTGGCGATATTGCAATCTTTCGTTTTTTTGAGGAGACCACCATGCACCAAGGAACCTGGTTAAAACGCCTGGCGCAAGAGCTGGTCGTCAACGACAAGGTCCAGTTCCTCGCCGGGTTCGGCCGACACGAGCGGCGTGCTCGTGAGTACCGGCTCATGAATTCTGTTTTCTGGCGAGGTGGGTGATGATCGAAAACGAAAAGCAGTTGATCGAGGCGATCTCGGAAATGCGCGAGGAGGAGGCCTTCGCGCTCGCCAAGGCGATGCTGGACCGGGGCGACGACCCGGTCCGGGTGCTGGAGCTGTGCCGCGAGGCGATGGAAATCGTCGGCAAACGCTTCGAGCGCCAGGAGTACTTTTTGCCTGAACTGGTCCTGGCGGGCGAGATGCTCGAGAACATCGGCGCGATCGCCAAGCCCCTCATCCAGGAGAAATCCGGTGGCGCGGCGAAAAAGCTGGGCCGGGTGTTGATCGGCACCGTGCACGGCGACCTGCACGACATCGGCAAGAACATCGTTTCTTTCATGCTCGACATCAATGGGTTCGAGGTGAAGGACATCGGCGTCGATGTGCCGGTGGCGACGTTCGTGCAGGAGATCCGTGAATTCAAGCCCTCCGTCGTCGGCTTGAGCGGCTTTCTCACGCTTGCGTTCGATTCGATGAAGGAAACGGTGCAGGCGATCGAGGCGGCCGGGCTGCGCAACCGAATGAAGATCATGATCGGCGGCGGACAGGTGGACGAGGCGGTGCGAACCTACACAGGCGCGGATGCTTACGGGAGCAACGCCGTGATGGCCCTGACGTTGTGCCGCCAATGGTTACCGGGCTGACATCAATGGGGAAAACCGAGGGGTGAAGCGAATGGATGAAAAACCGGTTACCTCGAGCGGCGGCGCGGCGGCTTACGCCGAGCGGATGAAGCGGATCATGGACGCGGTTGAACTGCGGCAGCCCGATCGGGTGCCGGTGGCCTTCTTCAACATGTTCTGGCTCGCGCGCTTCGGTGGCATCAGCTGCCGCGAGGCGATGTACAACTACGACTGTCTGGCCGAAATCGCGCGGCGAGCCCTGCTCGAGCTGCAGCCGGACGTGTATGCCCATCCGCACCTGGTCACCGCAGTCGGGCCGGTGATGGAAAAGATAGGGTACCGGCAGATGCAATGGCCCGGCCACGGCACCGGGGATAACGTCTCCTACCAGTACCTGGATCGCGAGTACATGAAGGCCGAGGAATACGAGGACTACCTGTTCGACCCGACCGGCTTCTATCTGGCCAAGTATCTGCCGCGCGTTGCCGCCGAATTCGATGGGCTTGCCCGGCTGCAGAACCTGCCCGGACAGTACTATTTCTCCCTGATTCTCGGCATGCACCGCTATGCCGACATTCAGGTGGTCGGCGCACTCGCCGCGATGCGCGATGCCGGTGAGGAAGCGCGCCGGATGCTCACTCATGCCGCGGCTTTCGGCAAGGAGATGGCGGAACTGGGCTTTCCGCAGGCGCAAGGCCCAACCGCCAACGCGCCCTTCGATTATTTCGGCGATAACTTCCGTGGTTCCAAGGGGATCATGCTCGACATGTACCGCCGCAAGGACCAGTTGATCGCCGCAATGGACAAGGCCGGAGTCTTCATTCTGCGGCAGGCGTGTGCCGCGGGCGTCCGCAGTCCGAGCAAGTTCGTGTTCATCCCGATCCATTGGGCTTTCGACGGATTCATGTCCCTCGCCCAGTTCAAGGTGTTCTTCTGGCCGTCTTTTCGCAAACTTCTCCTCGGCCTGATCGACGGCGGATTCATTCCGCTGGTGCTCTGGGAAGGCGACTGCACTTCGCGCCTGGAAGTCATCGCCGACATTCCCCGCGCCAAGGCGGTCTACTGGTTCGAGCGCACCGACCTCCTCCGGGCGAAGGAAGTCCTGGGGGGGACCGTATGCCTGCGCGGCAACGTGCCCGCCTCGATGCTCACTACCGGTACCCCGGATGACGTGGACGCCTGCTGCCGCGGGCTCATCGAGCAGGTCGGCAGAGACGGCGGGTTCATCCTCGACGGCGGCATCGGCATCCCGGACGAGGCCAAGACGGAGAACGTCAGGGCGATGTTCGAGGCGGCGCGCAAGTACCAGCCCTAAGTCACTAGTCTCGATGATTCAATTGGCCGACCGTTCACTCACGCTGCGGCACCTTTGCGCGCGCCCTTGCCCCTTGCGTTGCGATGCGCGCGCCCGGAACCAGGCGCTCGAGATGATAGCGCGCGAGACGCTGGCGAGGCCTCGTTTCGGCTACCGGATTGTCCCGGTGCAGGCTGTTCGAGGCGACGCGATCGACCTCGGCAGCGTGGCGCTGGATGCGCCGGTGCTCGCTGCCGAAATCGGCGGGTTGAAAGCCGTGGCGGCGGCAGCGTGCACACTGGGCTCTGCGATCCAGGAACGAATCTCGGCGCTGTTCGCGGCGCGCCGGCGCTCGCTTGGTCTGGCCCTGGACACGCTGGCCAACGAACTGCTGTTTCGCCTCGCCGACCGGGCGTTCGCAACCATCCGGCGCGAGGTCCGGCGCTCAGGTCTGGGCATCGGCATCGAAGTCAGCCCGGGGGACCCGGGTGTGCCGCTCGAGCAGCAGGCTCGCGTGCTTGCGCTAGCCGATGCGGCGCGAATCGGCATTCACGCCATCGGCGCGGGAATGCTCTCGCCGATGAAGTCCTTGTCTTTCCTCGTCGCTTTGGGTCCGGATCTGCGTAGACGCCCCGCTCCGGGGCGCTGCAACTGCTGCCCTTCCAGGGACCGATGCACGGTGAAATGAAACCGCCAGCGCCCTGGTTCCAGGTCCGATTCGAAAATCTGGACCGCGAGACGGAGTGCAACCAAGGCGAAACGCTGTTCCACAGCGCGCGTCGCGCCGGCGTGCGCATCGTCGGCGCCTGCGGCGGGCGCGGCGTCTGCGGCACATGCATGGTGCGCATCACCTCAGGTGAGTGCGATGTCCTGGGGTCCGAATCCCCCGGCGCCGGTACGGCTGCGCGCACCGAAGAATGGGTGCGCGCCTGCCTCGCGCGCCCGGCTGGCGACTGCGTCGTGGAGATCGCGCCACGTTCGATCGCCGCCGTCGTGCGTGCCGAGGTCGGCGGGCAGGAAGTGATGATCACCCCCGACTCCGTCGTACGCAGTCACGACGTGGTCCTTGCGCCGGCGATTATGGGGCAGGGACAGGGCGGCGGCGCGGATGCCGACCGTGTCATCGATGCCCTGCGCGATGACGGGGCCGCGCGCATCGACCTGTACGCTCTGCGAGAGTTACCCGGACTGCTGCGCGGGACCGGCTGGCGCCTGCGGGCTATGGTGCGGGGCGACGAGGTGATCGGTGTGCGCCCCTGCGGCAGCCGCAGCCTGGGCCTCGCCGTGGATCTGGGCACGAGCAACTGCGCCGGCTTCCTCGTCGATCTGGAAACAGGAACACGCCTGGCCAGCCTGGGTATCGAGAATCCCCAGGCCGCTTACGGTGCCGACCTAGTGAGCCGCGTCAACCATGCCATCCGCTCTCCTGTCGGCGCTAGTGAACTGCAGACTGCCGCAATCGCGGCGATCGTCGGTCTCGCCCGTGATCTGTGCGGGGCGGTTTCGGCCGCGCCTGTGGACATTGTCGAGGTCGCCGTCTGCGGCAATACCGCGATGCATCACCTGCTGCTCGGACTTCCGCTGTCCCAGCTCGGGCGGGCGCCCTTCGTTCCGGCAATGTGCGCGGCGATCGACATCAAGGCGCGTGAACTCGGCTTCGCCACCGCGCCGGGGGCGTACGTACACCTGTTGCCCAATGTAGGCGGCTACGTCGGCGGCGATCACGTCGCTGTCCTCCTCGCCACCGAAAATCGCTGGGCGAAGACCACGACGATCGTGATGGACATCGGCACCAACACCGAAATCTCCCTCATCCATCGCGATAGTATTACCACCGTCTCCTGCCCCTCGGGGCCGGCGCTGGAAGGCGGACACATCGGGGCGGGCATGCGCGCGGCCGAAGGCGCGATCGAGCGGGTGCGCGCGCAGAACGGCCTCCTCGAAATCGAAGTCATCGGCGGCGACGCGGAGGTGGTGGGACTGTGCGGCTCCGGCGTGCTGGATGTCCTGGCTGCGATGCTCGAGCTGGGGATCCTCAACCGGCACGGCAGGATAGGCGCCGGACATCAGGCGGTGCGGGAGAGAGACGAGCAGCGCGAAGTGCTGCTCGCGCCCGGGGTGGCCTTCACGCAGAACGATGTGCGCGCCGTCCAACTCGCCAAGGCGGCGATACGCGCGGGCATCGATTGCCTGTTGCGCGAAGCGGGACTGGAGGAGGAGGCGATCGAACGCGTGGTGATCGCCGGCGCCTTTGGCAGCTACATCGGACTGGAAAGCGCGGTGAGGATCGGACTGCTTCCGGCCCTGCCGCTTGCCCGCATCGAGCAGGTCGGCAATGCCGCCGGCGTCGGCGTGCGCATGGCACTCGCCTCGGCAGCGCTGCGCGATCGCGCCAGGCGCCTCGCCCTGCGCTGCCGTTATCTCGAACTCGGGTCGCTGCCCGGCTTTCAACGAGTTTTCATGGGGAGAATCGGTTTTGAATGAAGCGGGCCCATCGAACGCGAACGCAGCGCCGTTCACCATCATCGGCGACCGGATCAATCCGGGATTCAAGAGCACCACGGCGCTGTTGGATGTCGGCGACATGGCGGGCGTCCAGGCGCTGGCAAAGCGGCAGGTCGATGCGGGCGCCGCGGCGCTGGATTTCACCATCGGCCCGCGCGCCAAGGACGATCCGCAGTTCCTGGTGGAAGTCATTCGCGCGGTCCAGGCCGCGGTGAGCGCGCCGATCTGCTTCGACTATCCCGAACCCGCGGTGCAGGCGGTTTGCCTCGAGGCCTACGACGCCGACCGGGCCGGCGGCGCCAAGCCGATCATCAATTCGATGGCCGAGACGCGCTGGTCCATGGCCGAGCTGCTGCCGATCCGGCCCTGCAGGGTGATGCTCATGGCCTCCGAGCGCCTCGATAACGGGATCGGCAAGCCGAACAAGACCGCCGCCGAGATCGCCGGCACCGCAAAGCGCGCGGCGCTGCGGCTCGCGCGCGAGCACGGCCTGGCGCTGGACGATGTCATCATCGATGTCTCGATCAGCGCCCTCATCGCCGATACGGCGGGCATGAACCGCGAGGCGCTGGCGGCGATCGGACTGATCGGTTCGGATCCGGAGCTGAAGGGGATACACATTTGCGGGGGCTTGAGCAATATTGCACAGCAGCTTCCGCCCAAGGCGGCCGACGGCTCCGACCTCAAGCTGCAGCTCGAATGCGCCTTTCTGACCCTGGCGCGCCCGCTCGGCATGGACACAGTGCTCGCCACGCCTTGGCGCGGGTTCCAGATGCTGCCCGAAGACAATTACGTGCTCGGCGTCTTCAAACGGGTTCTGCAGGCCTCCGGCACCGACGTGCTGCGGCAGGTGAGAAAGCTTTACCGCAAGTGAAGCCACCATCGGCGGCGTTGCATCGTTGGGATTCGCTGTGCTCAGTCCAGGCTACGCGTTGATCGACACATAGTTTCGCAACCGACATATGGCGATATAAGGCAGGCTATGGCTGTAGTCGGGCGCGATCACTTGTTCAGGTCCGTCACTTCGCCCTTGATCTGGGTCGACTTGCCGCGGAACAGCGCCACCAATTCGCTCTTCTGGTTTTCGACGCGGATGTCGTACACGCCGTTGCGGCCCTCCAGTCCCTGTTCCCGCCCGGTGGCCGTGAGCACGTCGCCGACGTAGGCCGGGCGCATGTACTCGATCATGCAGGTGACCGCCACCGCGTTCTTGTTGTGGCTGTTGCAGGCGTAGGCGAAGGTCGAGTCGGCAAGCGTGAAGATGAGCCCGCCATGACAGGTATCGTGGACGTTCGCCATATCCTCGCGAATCGCCATTTGCATGCTCGCCAAACCAGGGCCTACCTTGAGCAGCTTCATGCCGAGGGCGAGCGATGCGCGATCGCGCGCGTGCATCGCCGCGGCGGCGGCTTCGGCCAGTTGTTGCGGTGTTTTGTGCATGTTCAATCCAGAATCCCTGAGTGCAAGAGACGCACGAGAGGCCAAGGGAAGGCGCGGCCTGGTGCGCCGCGTCGAGTCTGCGCTTCCCATGGTCGCAGCGCTTCAGACGAAAAATTAAGGTTTCAGAGCATACACTAACAGCAGTAAAATGAACGCTTTGCCGCGGGCGACATCCTCATGGTCAAAGTCTATTCCATCGACGGCCTCACCCCCGTCGTCCATCCCGATGCCTATGTTCATCCGAGCGCCGTGCTGATCGGCGACGTGCACGTCGGCGCCGGCGTGTACATCGGGCCTTCAGCCAGCCTGCGCGGCGATTTCGGGCGCCTGGTGATCGAGACCGGCGCCAATATCCAGGACTGCTGCGTGGTGCACGGCTTTCTCGATGCGGACACGGTGATCGAGCAGGACTGCCACATCGGTCACGGCGCCATCATTCACAGTGCGCGCGTCTGCCGCAACGTCTTGGTCGGCATGAACGCGGTGGTCAACGACAATGCGGTAATCGGCGAATCGGCCTTCGTCGCCGCGATGGCTTTCGTCAAGGCAGGGATGCAGGTGCCGCCGCGCACGCTGGCGGCGGGTATTCCGGCAAAAGTGATGCGCGATCTAAGCGCCGACGAATTGGCATGGAAGGTGGATGCTACGCGCAACTACCAGAACCTCACGTGCAGGAGCCTGGCGAGCCTGCGCGAAACGGTCGCGCTGACAGAGGAGGAACCCGGCCGCAAGCGTCTGTCCTTGGCGGAGGTGCTGCCGCTGTCGGAGTGGAAAAACAAAAAATCCGGCGCCTGAAAACGCGGCGAAGGAGCGGAACGTAGATCTTGGTTCCCTTCGTATTCTGTGTTTCTCGCGGTTAACGCTTCTATCGTCCGCTTCTAGGAGTGCATATGTCATACGAAAACATCCTGGTTGAAACCCGCGGCCGCGTCGGCCTGATTACGCTTAACCGCCCCAAGGCGCTGAATGCGCTCAACGACGCGCTGATGGACGAGCTGGGCGATGCGCTGGCGAAATTCGACGCCGACGAAAACATCGGCTGCATGGTGATCACCGGCGGCGACAAGGCCTTCGCGGCCGGCGCCGACATCGGCGCAATGAAGGAATGGAGCTACATGGATGTGTACAAGAGCGAGTACATCACGCGCAACTGGGAGCGCATCCGCTCGGCGAGGAAGCCGGTGATCGCCGCGGTGGCGGGCTATGCGCTCGGCGGCGGCTGCGAGCTGTCCATGATGTGCGATTTCATCATCGCCGCGGAGACGGCGAAATTCGGCCAGCCGGAGATCAAGCTCGGCATCATCCCCGGCGCGGGCGGAACGCAGCGCCTGCCGCGCGCGGTGTCCAAATCCAAGGCCATGGATCTGGTTCTCACCGCGCGCATGATGGACGCCGCCGAAGCCGAGCGCGCCGGCCTGGTGTCGCGCGTGGTGCCGGCGGACAAGCTGCTCGACGAAGCGCTGGCCGCGGCCGACCAGATCAGCGAATACTCGCTGCCCGTCGTGATGGCGGCCAAGGAATCGGTCAACCGCGCCTACGAGAGCACGCTCAGCGAGGGCATCCTGTTCGAGCGGCGCGTGTTCCATTCGCTGTTCGCCACCGAGGACCAGAAGGAAGGCATGGCCGCGTTTGTCGAAAAGCGCAAGGCGAAGTTCAAGCACAAGTGAGCCGGGTCCGGCCCCGGCAGGCGAGTTACTTTTCTTGGCGAGACAAGAAAAGTAACTGGTCCGATGTTTTTGCATGTGTTTCCAGCGAGGCGTAAACTGGTTCGTCGTAATAGGACTGTTTTTTGGCCGATCATTGAACGTTAGCCGCCCTTCGCTGCAGTGCCGTTCGGGGCAGCTTACCGTTGCACAAAATTGCACCAGGAGCCTCGCGATTGAAGCTAAACGATGCGAAATACCTTGAGTTGGTCTTGGAACCAATCAAGGTCTGCGCGAGATACAAGCCGAAGTTCGGTCGGGGCGCCAAGGGTGGCGGCTTGACGCTGGAGCAGTTTCAGACCCTGTACCAAAGCGACCCCTTCTACAACTGGTTCGGCCTGGACAACCCGATGATGTACGCCGCACACAAAGCGGCAGGAGGGATGACAAGCGTCTACCGGCAAATCGGGATCGGCTGCGAAAAGCTGTTTCGGACTGTGTTGCGGGACTCGCTGGGGCTGACAGACGCAGACGTTACGTGGTCCTATGAGATTCTTCTCGCCAGCGGAAAGAAGCGCAGGCTTTATCTTGATGGTCGTGTTCCGCTTGACAAGATCGCCGACAAGGCAAAGCGCGAACAATTTCACGATTGGATGAGGCAGTCAGCTAACGTTCTAGGGGTCAACCGAAAAGTTTTCTCAACTCTAACTGGCACGATATTTGAGGTTCGTCAGGGGTACAAGAGCAAGGACTCCAAGCGACAAAACGCCGACATTGCCAATGCCGCAACGGCTTATACGAATGCCTACCTTCCTTGTGCGGCAATCTTGTCAGCGCAAATTGATGGCGATATCCTCCTGCGCTACCGTGCCGAGAAGTGGGCGGTTGTCACCGGTATCGTGGGGGCCAAAGATCCATTGATCTCCACCTACGACTTCATGAAGGAGGTGGTTGGCTACGATCTCGCTGCCTTCTTCAAGAGAAACAGCAAGACGTTCCGCGCAGAGATCGACAGCGTACTGAACGCGCTCTTGGCACCGGAGACTGCTTGATGAGCGCTGTCTTGGCGCCAGGTCAGCTACGGCAGCGAGCCGACTACACCCACAAGTTCAACGCCAAGACCGGACGGCATGGCTGGCTTCGTCTTACCCCTGCGTACTCGCTAAAGATTGTGGAAGAGCTGATCGTCAATCACGGTAAAGCAAAGCGAATCTTCGATCCATTTTGCGGCACTGGCACGACCGCTCTCAGTGCGGCCTATCACGGGCACGAGGGAGTCACCACCGACATCAATCCGTTCCTCATTTGGTTTGCTCAAGCCAAGACCGCCCGTTACTCGACACGTGAAATAGCTGCAACCCGAGATGCCTGTGCTGAAGCGCTCGACCTAGTCTTGCGGCAGGCCGTCGAACCTGTTCCCGCCCCGCCGATCTTCAACATCGAACGATGGTGGAGTCCGAAGACGCTAGTGTTCTTGCGACTACTTCGAGCGGCAGTGGCGAAGGCGACACCAGACGGTTCGGCGGAACGCTCGCTGTTGCTGATAGCGTTCTGTAGAACGTTGATCGAGCAATCGAACGCCGCCTTCAATCATCAGTCGATGTCGTTCAAGAATGACGACCAACTCACCCTAGAGCTCGATATCGATATGGCTGGTGGTTTTGCGGAAGATGTGCGTTTTGTCTTGAGTGGCGCATGCGAGAACCCGTCCGGGGTCGGCAAGGTGGTCTACGGGGATTCAAGAGAGCCCAGTAAGGTAGTCAAAGGCCCGTTCGATCTCGTCATCACTTCACCGCCGTACGCAAATCGAATGTCCTACATTCGTGAGTTGCGGCCCTACATGTACTGGCTAGGTTTCCTGCAGAATGGGCGAGACGCCGGCGAAATGGACTGGACTGCCATTGGTGGCACCTGGGGTGTCGCTACGAGCCGTCTCATAGATTGGGAGCGCTCAACCGAGCGCTTTAGGAGCGAGCATCTTTCCAATGCAGTCGATCGAATTGCGCATGCGGACAACAAGAATGGTGCATTGTTGGCTAAGTACGTCGCCAAGTACTTTGACGACATGTGGGCACACTTCAGAGACTTGACTACTATCCTTGCTCCTGGCGCTGAATTGCACTACATCGTTGGAAATTCGACCTTCTACGGATCATTGGTCTCCACAGAGTTGTTGTACGCTGAAATGTTGGCTGCGCTAGGCTTCGAAAGCGTTGAGCGCCGCGCCATCCGTAAGCGGAACTCGAAGAAAGAGCTGGTTGAATTCGATGTCGTAGCGAAGTGGAAAGACGGCTAATTCTGCCTCGCAGCCGACGCACTGAAGCGCGCGGCTGCGAGGCGAGGCTGAGCCACCGAGGCGACGCGGCGTCGCCTTACATTTTATTTACGGCGGCACTTTCAGGCTGCAAGCGGCCCAGACCCGCGACCGTCCCCGTGGGGGGCCCTTTTCTTTGGTTACTTTCTCTGGGGCAGACAAAGTAAGTAACCAACTGTCGGGTTGCCTCCCCGTTGCACCCTGTCTGGCTTAGACCGGCGGGGTCGAGCCGTAATCCGGCGGCGTGCTGCGGCCTTTTCTTGTCCTCGCCAGGCAGGCTTCAATCGATTCGAGCAGCTGGTCGCGCGTCACCGGTTTGGTGAGGAAATCCGCGGCGCCCAGATCCACCGCCTTGGCCATGGTGTCGCCGTCGCTGCGGCCGGAAAGCAAGATGACCGGGATCGAGGCGGTGGTCGCGTCCGAGCGCATCAGCGACAGCAATTCGAAGCCGTCCAGAAACGGCATATTGACATCGGAGACGATCAGGTCGGGCGTTTGCGCGAGCAGCGCCCGACCGCCGGTGACCCCGTCCTCGGCGACCTGCACCTGGTAGCCCGCCGCCGTCAGATGAATTCGCAGCAGGTCGCGAAAACCGATGTCATCGTCAATGATCAGAATCCTGGTTTTTCTGTCCTCTGGCATGTGCGGCTTTGGTTTCGCGCGTATTCGTCGGCGCGAAGTTCATTCTAACGGAAATCGCTGCGCGGATGATTGACAATTCTCAACCGATCGCGGTGCCCCGGATCAGACAGCAGATTAACTTTTCGGCAGTGCAATATACGAGTGGGTTCGGCGAGCGGTCTGTACAGATCAGGCTGCGCCTTGGTGACCGCTTCGGTTGTCGCGCCTGAACCCCTCCACGACCGTCTAAGCGGTTAAGGCAGCTTGGCTGCCGGCCGATACATCCAGTCGCGGGTGGGCGGCAGCGGATTCGGGCGGCGCGCCTTGACCGCCAGCACCTGGTAGATGTTCATCCAGCCGCGCGCGAAACCAAACGCACAACCGGCGAGGTAGATCGACCAGATCCGGTAGCGTTTCTCGCCTGCAATGCGCATTGCCTCGGCGCGGTTTTTCTCGATGTTCTCGACCCAGTGCTCGCAGGTACGGGCGTAATGGCGCCGCAGGCTTTCCACGTCGGTGACCTCGAAGCCGGCCGCCGACATCTCGCGCAGCACCAGGGAAATGTGCGGTAGTTCGCCGTCGGGGAAGACGTATTTGTCGATGAATTCTCCCACGCCCATCCCGACGATCCGGTTGTCGGGATGGGCCGAGGTGATGCCGTGGTTCAGCACCACCCCACCCTCCACAAGCAGGGCATCCATCTTGCGGAAGTAAGCGGCCAGGTTTTTCAGCCCGACATGTTCGAACATGCCGACGCTGGCGATCCGGTCGTAGCTATCTGTTTCCGGGACATCCCGATAGTCCTGCAGCCGTACCTCGCAGCGCCCCTCCAGTCCTTCGGCCCGGATGCGCTCGCGCACTAGTTCGTATTGGTTGCGCGACAGGGTGATTCCGGTGGCAAAGCAACCGTATTTTGCCGCGGCACGAATGATCAGCGCGCCCCAGCCGCAACCGATGTCCAGCAGCCGGTGACCGGGCTGAACGCGCAATTTAGCGAGGATGTGGTCGAGCTTTTGTTCCTGCGCCCGGTCGAGCGTGTCGGCATCACTGCGAAAATAGGCGCAGGAGTACACCATGTTGCGGTCGAGGAACAAGCGGTAGAACTCGTCGGATACGTCGTAGTGATACTGGATTGCCGTGCGATCACCCTGCGGGGTATGGGTGACCGCCCACAGCATACGCCGGATGCGATCGGGTCGCGCCGCCGCGTGCACGAACCGGGCGCTGGCCTCGAAGATGTCGCGCAACGAACCTTCCACGCGGATCCTGCCCTCGACATAGGCTTCCCCGAGCTTCATCAGATCGGGCGGCAGGAAGCAGCGCAGCGCGCCCCTCTGCGGAACCACGATGGTCACCTTCGGATCCGGACCGAAATCGAGACTGCGCCCATCCCATAGCGAAAGCCGCAACGGTGTTGGGTGGGTATTCCTCAGCCGCATGGCCAATTGCGCTAAACGGTTCTCGATAAACATGGCACCTCCCCGGAGACTTCGCCACGACTACCCGAATTCCATTATCTTGCCCTGTTCCACGAATATCGTGCAAGCGCCCGGATTGACCCCGCTCATGAACCGGGAGCGGTGTGGCTCGTTCGGCGCCAGCGCGGCCGCGATGATTTTTCCCGTGGGTACCGAGCCGCGCGGTATGGCGAGCACCAGCGGGTGCTGCCCGCGGTATGGCGCCAATGCCTTGGCGAGACGTTGCGCCGCATCGACCCGGTCCACGAACACTGCCTCACGTCTCCGATGACACAGACGGATTCCAGAATCTACCTGAAGCGGGAGCAGCAGTTATGAGTTTGATCAAATGCGGGACGATTGAACCGCGCTGTTATCGACCGTGCGTAAAACCGAACCGGATTTCGACGCCAAGTCTGCGCTTGGTGACAGATTCACTTGCGCCGGGCCTAGCTGTCTGCGCGGCCCAGAGCCAAGGCGCGCAGCGTTCAAATCGAGTGGCGCGAATGCGCGACGATCTGGTGCAGCTTCTCGGCGTCGAGAATCTGCAGTTCCTTGTTCTTCACCCGGATCACCCCGGTTTCGCTGAACCCGGATAAGGCCCGACTGACTGTTTCCTGGGTCAGGCCGAGGAAGCTTCCCAGGTCGAGCCGCGTCATGCGCAGATTGAAGCGGGTGTCCGAATAACCCAGGCGCACGTAGCGCTCGCCCAGGATCAGCAGAAAGGCCGCAACCCGGGACTCGGCGCCGAGCGAGCCCAGCAGCCACATCTGCATGTGTTCGCGCGCCAGTTGGCGGCTGAGCAGGCGATAGACGAACTGCTGTAACGCTCCGGTCTTGCCGCCCAGGTTGCCGAGCCGCGGGAACGGGATGATCGCCACTTCGCTGTCTTCGAGGGCCACCGCCTCGGTTCGATATTGCTGCGCTTCAAGCCCGTCAAGGCCGAGCACATCGCTCGTCATCGGAAAACCCAGCACTTGGCAGCTGCCGTTCGCGTCGAGCAAAACGTTCTTGAAAGTGCCCGACCGGATGGCGTAAATGGGACCGAACGGATCGCCCGCGCGATACAAGGCCACGCCCTGTTGCACGCGGCGCAGCGTGAAGCTCACGCTGGGGTCGATGTTGGCGCCGTCGAGCCCGATTTTCAGCAGCGCGGCAAGTTCCTTCAGGCTCAGCGACGCGGCTCGCGCCTCGGCGGCTTCATTCGGAAAGCCGGCGTCGGTGGCCCGCGTTGGCGCGTCTGACGCCAGGCCTCGTTTGGGCGTCTTGCGCCGTTCTTGCGTGGCTGTCTTCTTCGGTGGCGCTGCTGCTCGGGACATGGTTCGTTTCTTGTGGGTGAAGCGGATTATGTTCTATATCAGTTCGTAGAACTCGCGCAATTGTTCGTCGCCGACCGACTTTGCCTGCCAGCCGTTTTAGCTGCGAGCATTGCGGAAAATCAGGTCCATGTCTTCGGGACCAAGCGCCATGACCGGTCTGTTTCGTCGAACGAAACGATTATAGGCGGATGCGGCGAAGAAGCAGGTGCTCGAATCGGAACACGTATTCGTGACTGGCGTCCGCGCCCGAGGTGGGAGGCGGCTCTGGTGTTGGCGCCTCTGCCTCAATGGGAAAAGTGGGACGGTCGAGCGTTTCTATATTAATAGTTTACTTTCGGTATATATTTTATCTATTTGTTTTTTAATAAATTTTTAATTCTAAACATTGCTGATAGAATCGCTTTTAAGTCTTTGTCCCAATTGGAGAAATCTTTAATTGAGTGCTTGACCTGTGTAATTAACTCCTCTAAAGTGGGAAATAATAGCTTTTAGTGGGAAATTATGGGATTTTCCACTTAGGCTTTTGACACCAACAATAAAGGGAGACGATGTTTCAGGGTGCTGCAGCGCTAAGCCTCGATGCCAAGGGACGCCTTACTGTTCCTTCGCGCCATCGCGACACGCTGCAGGGAACGTCTTCCCCCGCTGCCTCCAGTCTCGTGCTCACTGCGCACCCGGACGGCTGTCTGCTGCTCTACCCGGCGAGCGCCTGGGAACCGATGCGCGCCCGTGTCATGGGCTTTCCCGCGCTCGATGCGCGCTTCTCCGTGTGGAAGCGCTTGCTCGTCGGTTTCGCCGAGGAAGTCGAAATCGACGCCGCCTGGCGCGTGCTGATCTCCCCCGAATTGCGCAAGTTCGCCACCCTGGAGAAACAGGTAATGCTGGTCGGGCAGGGCAGCCATTTCGAGATCTGGAACCAGGACATCTGGGAAAAACAATTGCGGCAGCTGACGGCGCAGACCCAGTTGCCGCCGGGGATGGAAGATTTTGCGTTGTGACCGCCTTTGGTGCTGAGGACACGCGCCCCGTGTCGGCGCCAGACTCGCACAAGACGGTGCTGCTGGAGGAGGCGGTCGATGCTTTGGCAATACGTCCCGATGGCGCCTACGTCGATGCAACCTTTGGCCGCGGCGGACACAGCCGCCTGATCCTCGACCGGCTGGGTCGGAGCGGGCGCCTCGTCGCGTTCGACCGGGATCCGCAAGCGGTCGCGGCTGCAACAAGAATAAGCGATGCTCGTTTCAGCGTAGTGCACGCGAGTTTCGCTGAACTGGCCGGAGTGCTCGAGCGCCTCGGCCTGGAGGGTGTGGATGGGGTGCTGCTCGACCTGGGCGTGTCCTCGCCGCAGTTCGACGACGCCGCGCGCGGCTTCAGTTTTCGCCGCGACGGCCCGCTCGACATGCGCATGGACACGAGCCGGGGGCAAACCGCCGCACAGTGGCTGGGCCCAGCCGGTGAAGCCGAGATCAGGGAGGTGATCCGCGACTATGGTGAAGAACGGTTTGCTAAACAGATTGCAAAGGCGATTGTTGCTGCTCGGGAAAGAGGACCTGTTGTCACCACAGGGCAACTTGCCGAGATCGTGGGTGCGGCCGTCCGCACGCGGGAAAAAAACAAGGACCCGGCGACGCGCACCTTCCAGGCTGTACGGATTTACCTCAATCAGGAGCTTGCGCACTTGTCGTTAGCCCTGCCGCAAATCCTCGATTTGCTGACACCGGGTGCGCGCCTCGCGGTGATCAGTTTCCACTCGCTCGAGGACCGCATGGTGAAACGCTTCATGCGCGAAGCCGCGCGCGCCGATGTGCCGATACGCCTGCCGCTGCGCGCGCGCGAGCTGCCGCAGCCCAGGCTGCGTCTGATCGGCAAGCCGGTACGCCCTTCGGCGGGCGAAATCGCGGCCAACCCGCGCGCGCGCAGCGCCACCCTGCGCGTCGCCGAACGCAGCGGGGCCTGAGTTGGCGCGGATCAACCTCATCCTGCTCCTCGCGCTCACCGCCTGCGCGCTCGGCCTGGTGACCTCGCAGCACCAGGCGAGAACGCTGTTTGCCGAACTGGAGCGCGAGCAGGAACGCGCCAAGCAACTCGAGGTCGAGTGGGGGCAATTGCAACTGGAGCAGAGTACCTGGGCGATGCACGCACGCGTCGAGAAGATCGCGCGCGAGCGCCTGCGCATGAGTGTGCCCGATGCGAGGCGCACTCAGGTGGTGATGCCCGCGGCGGACCCAGGGGCAAAAGCGGAGGCAACGCGATGAATTACGCCTCCAGCCCGGTGCTCGTGCCGCGGCTGCCGCTATGGCGCTCGCGTCTGCTGCTCGCGCTCATCGCCGGCGGATTCGTGGTGTTAGCCTGCCGCGCCGTCTACCTGCAGGGCCTGAACAACGATTTTCTGCAGCAGAAGGGCGAGTCGCGCTACAGCCGCGTGCTGGAGATCAGCGCCAACCGCGGCCGGATCACCGACCGCCATGGCGAGGCGCTCGCGATCAGCACGCCGGTGAAGTCGGTGTGGGCGATCCCGGAGGAGGTGCAATATTCCTCGCAGCAGCGCGCCAAGCTCGCCGCGCTGCTGGAGCTGCCGCCGCAGGAAATCGACAAGCGCCTGAACGAAGCTACATCCTTCGTCTACCTCAAGCGCCAGATTCCGCCGGAAGTGGCCGAGCGCGTGAACGAACTGCGCATCGCGGGCCTGTTCCAGAATCGCGAGTACCGCCGCTATTACCCCGGCGGCGAGGTGATGGCGCACATGCTCGGCTTCACCGGGGCGAGCGATACCGGCCAGGAGGGCATCGAACTCGCTTTTCAGTCGGTGCTCGCGGGCAAGCCGGGCAGCCGGCGCGTGATCAAGGACCGCATGGGGCAGATCGTCGAAGACATGGAATCGATCCGCGAGGCGCAGAACGGCCGCGATCTGGCGCTGGCGCTGGACGCGAAGCTGCAAAACCTCGCTTTCTCGCAATTGAAACTCGCCGTGGAGACGAACAAAGCCAGGGCGGGCGCCATTGTGGTGCTCGACGCCAAGACCGGCGAGGTGCTGGCGCTCGCTAACCTGCCTACCTACAATCCCAACAATCGCAGCCGTCTGTCGGGCGCGCAATTGCGCAACCGCGTCATCACCGACACGTTCGAGCCCGGCTCCACGCTCAAGCCATTCACCGTGGCTCTGGCCATGGAGCTGGGAAAGATCACGCCGGAGTCGATGATAGCGACGGCGTCCGGCAGCTTCGCCATCGGCAAAGCAACCATCCACGACGCGCACCGCTTCGGCGACATGAGCGTAACACAGGTGATCCAGCGCTCGAGCAACGTCGGCGCAGCGAAAATCGCCCTTGGGCTGCCGGCCGCGGCAATGTGGGGCATGTTCGACCAGGTCGGTTTCGGCAGCGCGCCGCGCCTGGGCTTTCCCGGCGAAGCAGGCGGCAAGCTGCGCGCGTACCGGACTTGGCGCCCGATCGAGCAGGCCACTATGGCCTACGGCCACGGCATCTCGGTGTCGCTGCTGCAACTGGCGCGCGCCTATACCATTTTTGCCCGCGACGGCGAGCTGATGCCGCTGTCGCTCCTGCGGGTCGATGCCCCGCTCGCCGGCCGGCAGGTGATCTCTCCCGCTACCGCGCGCAAGCTGCGCGACATGCTCGAGCTCGCGGTCCAGCCCGGTGGCACCGCGCCCAAGGCGCGTGTGATGGGCTATCGCGTGGCCGGCAAGACCGGCACCGCGCACAAGGAAGAAAACGGTGGTTATGCCGCGCACAAGTATGTGTCTTCCTTTGTCGGTCTTGCGCCGGTCTCCGATCCCAGACTGGTCATCGCGGTAATGCTCGATGAGCCTTCCGCGGGGCTGTACTACGGAGGTGCGGTGGCCGCGCCGGTATTTTCCGCGGTGATGGGCGGGGCGCTGCGCATGCTGGGCGTGCCGCCGGATGCGCCGCTCAAACCGCTGGAGCTGCCGCCCGAGGGTTCCGAGATCAAGGAAGGTGTTTGAAATGAAACGAGCAACGCGAATTGCGAATTCCCTGCATCGCGTTATCGCGTCTCGAATCGGGTGTCTTGTGTCGGTGAAATGTCGTGACTAAGACAGCGACCGATCTATTGAGCCAGTTGCAGCAGCGCGGCGCGAAACTTGGCGGTGTTTGCGCCGACAGCCGGGCTTTGCGCGCGGGCGACGCGTTTGTCGCCTATCCAGGCGCAAGCGCCGATGGCCGGCGCCATATTCCCGATGCGATCGCCCGCGGCGCGGTCGCGGTGCTGTGGGAACGCGACGGTTTTTCCTGGGACGAGGCTTGGCGCGTACCCAATGTCGCCGTGGACGGCCTGTGCGCCCTGGCCGGCGACATCGCGCACGAGGTCTACGGCCGCCCTTCCGAAAAGCTTTGGCTGGCGGGCGTCACCGGCACCAACGGCAAGACTTCCTGCAGCCAATGGATTGCACAGGCTCTCACCTCCCTTGGACGCAAGACCGCCGTGATCGGCACGCTCGGCAGCGGCTTCCCGGCTGCGCCGGGGGGTGAACCGGCGGCAGAACTTGCACCATCGGTGAATACCACACCGAATGCGATCGAACTGCATCGCCGGCTGGCCGAATTCCTGCAGGCGGGAGCGCAGGGCGTGGCCATGGAAGTATCCTCCATCGGCCTGGATCAGGGCCGCGTCAACGGCGCGCAGTTCGATGTGGCGCTGCTGACCAATCTCTCTCGCGACCATCTGGATTACCACGGCGACATGGAGCGCTACGCCGCGGCCAAGGCGCAATTGTTCGATACGCCGGGGCTCTCCGGCGCGGTGCTCAACATGGACGACGTGCTGGGCGTGCGCATCGCGCAAAAGCTCGCCGGCAGCAAAGTAGCGTGCGCCGGCTACAGCGCCCATGCCGGGGTTGCCGGCGCCGCCGGACTGGAATTCTTCCTCGAGGCCGAGAACATCCGCCTGACGCGGGAGGGCCTCGCCTTCGGCCTGGTGAGCTCCTGGGGCCGTGCCGAAGTAGCGAGCGGGTTGCTCGGGCGCTTCAACGTGGCCAACCTGCTCGGCGTGCTGGGCGTGCTGCTCGGCGCCGGGGTGGCGCTCGCGCCGGCAGTTGCGGCGCTCGCGGCGCTCACACCCCTGCCCGGGCGCATGCAGCGGTTGGGAGGCGCGGGCAAGCCGCTCGCGGTGGTGGACTACGCCCACAGCCCGGACGCATTGGAGGAGGTGCTGATCGGTCTGCGCCCGCTAGCGAACCCGGACGGAGGCCGGCTCGTCTGCGTCTTCGGCTGCGGCGGCGACCGCGATCGCGGCAAGCGCGCATTGATGGGGGCGCTCGCGGCGCGCAACGCCGACAGGGTGGTGCTCACCAGTGACAATCCGCGCAGCGAAGACCCGCTGGAAATAATCACCGAGATACTGGAAGGCGTGCTGGGCGAGACTCGATCGGGGCAGGCACCGCTGGTCATCGCCGACCGGCGCCAAGCGATCGCCGCCGCAATCGAGGGCGCGTCCGCCGGCGACGTAGTGCTCATTGCGGGCAAGGGCCACGAGGATTATCAGGAGAGCGCCGGCCGGCGCATTCCATTTTCGGACGCGGCAGTGGCGGCCGAGGCGCTCTCGGCATGGAAGCGATGATGGACATGCGCGAAGCTGCACAGGGCGCCGGCGGCGAAGCGCGTGGGGCCAACGCACGCTTCGTCGCGGTATCGAGCGACACGCGCACGATAGCGCAGGGCGCACTGTTCGTGGCGCTGCGTGGTGAACGCTTCGACGGCCACGAGTATATCGCCGCGGCGCGCGCGCGCGGCGCCGTGGCCGCCATGGTCGACCGGCGCGCGCCATCGGCCGGCGGCGATTCGCCGTTGCCGCTTCTGCTCGTGGACGATACGCGGCTCGGCCTGGGAAGGCTGGCCACCTACTGGCGCCGAAAATTCAAACTGCCGCTGATCGCCGTGGCCGGTTCCAACGGCAAGACCACGGTGAAGGAGATGATTGCCTCCATCCTCGCCGAACACGCCGGGGCCGGGCGCTCCTACGCCACGCCGGGCAACCTCAACAACGACATCGGCCTGCCGCTGACCCTGCTCGGCCTGCGCGCCGAACACAGTTGCGCGGTGGTGGAGCTGGGCATGAATCATGCCGGCGAAACCGCCTATCTCGCCGGCATCGCGCAGCCGACCGTGGCCCTGGTGAACAACGCCCAGCGCGAGCACCAGGAGTTCATGCAAAGCGTGGCGAACGTGGCGCAGGAGCACGGCGCGGTGTTCGCGGCCCTGCCCGCGGACGGTGTGGCGGTGATCAATGCCGACGACACCTATGCCGGGTATTGGCGCGGCGTATGCGGCACACGGCGGGTGCTGGACTTCGGTCTCGAGCGGCCCGCCGCCGTGGGCGGCCGTTTTGAATTGCGCGATTTCGGCAGCGAAATCATATTGCGCGCCCCAGAGGGGGATGCGCCGATCAGTTTGCACGCGGTCGGGGTGCACAACGTGCGCAATGCCCTCGCCGCGGCCGCGGCGGCCACGGCCGCGGGCGTCGGCTTGGGTGCAATCGCGCGCGGGCTCGCCGCTTTTGAACCGGTGCCGGGGCGGTTGCAAAAACAGACCGGCAAGTGCGGCGCCATCGTCCTCGACGATACCTACAACGCCAATCCGGATTCGGTCGTCGCCGCGATCGAGGTGCTCGCGCACGCCGCGGGCACGAAATTCCTGGTGCTTGGCGATATGGGCGAAGTCGGCGCGCACGGCGCGGCTTTTCATGCCGAGATCGGCCGTCACGCCCGCGCCGCCGGCATTGACCGCCTGTACCTTCTCGGGGAGTCTTGCACGCATGCGGCGGCGGCGTTCGGCGAGGGTGCGCGGCACTACGGCGATATCGATGCGCTGTTGGCCGAGCTGGAGCCCTGCCTTGCGCAGGGCGTGACCGTGCTCATCAAGGGTTCGCGCTTCATGCGCATGGAGCGCGTAGTGCAGGCGCTCACCGGCGCGCAGACGGGAGGGCGCTGAATGCTGCTCGAACTCGCCCAGTATCTCGCCCGCGACGTACGCGCCTTCAACGTGTTCGGCTACATCACGCTGCGCGCGGTGCTGGCCTGCCTGACCGCGCTCGCCATTTCGCTCATTGCCGGCCCGCTGGTCATCAGGAAGCTTACCGCCTACAAGATCGGCCAGTCGGTGCGCGACGACGGCCCGAAGTCGCATCTGACCAAGGCCGGCACGCCCACCATGGGCGGGGCGCTGATCTTGGTTTCGATCGGCGTTACGTCGCTGCTTTGGGGCGACCTGTCCAACCGCTTTCTCTGGGCGGTGCTGGTGGTGACGCTGGGCTTCGGCGCGATCGGCTGGGTCGACGATTACCGCAAGGTGGTCGAGGGCAACCCGAAGGGCCTGTCGGCCGGGAAGAAGTTCTTCTGGCAGTCGGTAATAGGCCTTGCCGCGGCGGTGTACCTTGCTTTCGCCGTGTCGGCCCCGAGCAACGCCAAGATTTTCGACCTGTTCTCAGCCTGGGTGCAGAGCGGTCTAATGATGAATCTTCCGCCCAAGGCCGACCTGATCCTGCCCTTCTTCAAGAACATCGCCTACCCGCTGGGCGTGTTTGGCTTCATCACGCTCGCCTATCTTGTCATCGTCGGCACTTCCAACGCGGTCAATCTCACCGACGGGCTGGACGGGCTGGCGATTATGCCGGCGGTACTGGTCGCGGGCGGCCTGGCGGTGTTCGCGTTCGTTATCGGGCGCGTGGACTACTCGAAGTACCTGCTATTGCCTTACATCCCCGGCGCCGCGGAATTGACCGTTTTCTGCGCCGCTCTCATCGGAGCGGGCCTGGGTTTTCTCTGGTTCAACGCCTACCCGGCCGAAGTGTTCATGGGCGATGTGGGTGCGCTCGCCATCGGCGCGGCCCTGGGCACGGTCGCCGTGATCGTGCGCCAGGAAATCGTGCTGTTGATCATGGGCGGGGTGTTCGTCGCCGAAACGCTGTCGGTGATGCTGCAGGTGTTGTACTTCAAGTGGAGCGGGGGCAAGCGCATTTTCCGCATGGCGCCGCTGCATCATCACTACGAGCTGTCGGGTTGGAAGGAGTCACAAGTCGTGGTGCGTTTCTGGATCATTACCATGATGCTGGTGTTGTTCGGATTGTCGACATTGAAGCTCAGATGAATCTGGCCGGCAAAAACGCGTTGGTTCTGGGTTTGGGCGAAACGGGCTTGTCGATGGCGCGCTTTCTCGAGCGCCGCGGCGCGCGCGTGCGCGTGGCGGACACCCGTGACGACCCGCCCAGGCTGGCTGCGCTGGGCCAGCACCTGCCGCAGGCAGAGCTTGCACTGGGCGCCTATCACGACGCATCCTTCTCAGGCGTCGATCTCGTCGCCATCAGCCCCGGCGTGCCCCTGGCGACGCCGCAGGTGCGCGCGGCTGCGGCGCGCGGCGTGCCGGTGGTCGGCGATATCGAACTGTTCGCGCAGGCACTGCGCGAAGGCGACAGCCGCGCGCAGAGTCCGCCGCCAAGTTCGCCGCCGCAGGTGCTGGCGGTCACCGGCACCAACGGCAAGACCACGGTAACCGCGCTTACCGGCGCCATGTGCAAGCGCGGCGGGCTGGCGACCGAGGTGGCGGGCAATATCAGCCCGGCGGCGCTGGACGCGCTAATGCAATGCGAGGATGTTCGGCACAAGCCGGAAGTGTGGGTGCTGGAGCTCTCCAGCTTCCAGCTTGAGACCACCCGCACGCTCAATCCGGTCGCGGCCGCGGTGTTGAATCTGAGCGAAGACCATCTCGACCGCTACGACAACATGGATGCGTATGCGCGCGCCAAGGCGCGGATTTTCAGGGGCGAGGGCATCCAGGTGCTCAATCGCGACGACGCACGCAGCATGAACATGGCCGTGGCCGGCCGCAAGCAGGTGAGTTTTGGCCTGGCTGCGCCGCGCCGGGCCGAGGATTTCGGCTTGCTGCGCGTCGCCGGCGAGCTGTGGCTGGCGCAAGGCGCGACGCCGCTCCTGGCGCTGAAGGAGCTGCCGCTCGCAGGGCTGCATAACGCCGCCAATGCGCTCGCCGCGCTGGCGTTGACGCGCGCGCTCGGCCTGTCCTATACGCCGCTCCTGGCCGCGCTGCGCGATTTCAAGGGCCTGCCGCACCGGCTGGAGAAAGTGGCCGAATTCGATGGCATCGACTTCTATGACGATTCCAAGGGCACCAATGTCAGCGCGACGGTCGCGGCGCTGAACGGTTTTGCCGAGCTCGGCGCGCGCGGCGCGCGCGTGGTCCTGATCGCCGGCGGCGAGGGCAAGGGGCAGAATTTCGCGCCGCTCGCCGGGCCGGTTTCCCGCTATGCCCGCTCGGTCGTGCTGATTGGGCGCGATGCCGACCAGATCGCGCGCGCTCTCGGCGCGAGCGGTGTTGCCTTGCTGCGCGCCGGCAGCATGGAGGAGGCGGTGGCGCAGGCCCGCGCCCAGGCGCAGCCCGGCGACGTGGTGCTGCTGTCGCCCGCCTGCGCCAGCTTCGACATGTTCCGCAACTACCCGCACCGTGGCGAAGTGTTCGCCGGATGCGTGAGGAAAATGGCCCATGCTCAGTTACATTAAGGCCGAGCGCAGGTCCCTGGCGGAGTTCGACCAGGCCCTGGTATGGACCGCGTTCATCCTGCTGCTGCTGGGGATGGTGATGGTGTATTCGGCCTCGATCGCCACCGCCGAGGCGAGCCGTTTCGCCAGCAATCAACCGGCCTTTTTTCTGCTGCGGCATGCGCTATTTCTCGGGGTTAGCCTGATCGCCGCGCTGATCGCGTTCCAGGTGCCGGTGCGCATCTGGCAAAGCCTGGCGCCATGGCTGTTCCTGTTTGGCATTGTGTTGCTGGTGCTGGTGCTGATCCCAGGCGTGGGCCGCGAGGTGAATGGAGCGAAGCGCTGGCTCTCCCTCGGTCTGGCCAATCTGCAGCCTTCCGAATTCATGAAGCTCGCCGCGGTGCTCTATGCCGCCGATTACACGGCGCGCAAGTCGGCGCTGATGCACAGCTTCAAGAAAGGCCTGCTGCCGATGCTTGCGGTGATGTTGGTGGTCGGCTGGCTGCTCCTGCGCGAGCCCGACTTCGGCGCCTTCGTGGTGATCGCATCGATCGCCATGGCGATCCTGTTCCTCGGCGGCATGAACGGCAAATGGTTTGCCGGGCTGTTCGTGCTTTCCCTCGGAGGCTTCCTCGTTCTCATCCTCAGCTCGCCTTACCGCATGCAGCGCATCTTCGGCTTCATGGACCCTTGGGCTGACCCCTATGGCCGGGGTTACCAGTTGTCGCACGCGCTCATCGCCTTCGGCCGCGGCGAATGGCTGGGCGTCGGACTCGGGGCGAGCGTGGAGAAGTTGTTTTACCTGCCCGAGGCGCATACCGATTTCCTGCTCGCGGTGATCGCGGAGGAACTGGGACTGGCCGGCGTGGTGACGGTCGTCGCGCTGTTCACCTGGATCGTGCTGCGCGCATTTGCCATCGGCCGCCAGGCGGCCGCGTCGGAACGCTACTTCGCGGCGCTGGCGGCGCAGGGCATCGCCGTCTGGCTCGGGGTGCAGACACTGATCAACATGGGCGTGAACATGGGGGTGCTGCCGACCAAGGGTCTGACCCTGCCATTGATGAGCTTCGGCGGCAGCGGTCTTCTCTCCAATTGCCTGGCGCTGGTGATCCTGCTGCGCATCGACTACGAGAACCGCGCTTTGATGCGGGGGCAACCCGCATGAAAGCGACGACAGAAGCATGGCACGCACCATCATGATCATGGCAGGCGGGACCGGAGGGCACGTTTTTCCCGCGCTGGCGGTGGCGGAATATTTGAAACAGCAGGGGTGGCGCGTAGTGTGGCTGGGGGCGAAAACGGGAATGGAAGCGACGCTGGTACCCAAGTATGGCTACGAAGTTGCCTGGGTGCGCTTTTCCGGGCTGCGCGGTAAAGGCCTGATGCGTGCTGCGTTGCTGCCGTTCAAGCTGCTTGTCGCGTTCTGGCAGAGCGCGCGCGCGATTCTCGCGCAGCGTCCCGACGTGGTTCTGGGCATGGGCGGCTATATCAGTTTCCCGGGCGGCATGATGGCTTCGCTGCTGCACCGCCCGCTGCTGATCCACGAGCAGAATTCCGTCGCCGGCCTTGCGAACAAGGTGCTGGCGCGCCTGGCCGACAAGGTATTGGAAGGGTTTCCCGGTTCTTTGCCCGGCGCGCAATTCTGCGGCAACCCGGTGCGCAGGGAGATCACCGCGCCGGCTGCGCCGCGCGAGCGCTTTGGCAAGCGCGCCGGCCGCCTCAAACTGCTGGTTCTGGGCGGCAGCCTGGGGGCGCAAGCGCTCAATGAAACGGTGCCGCAGGCGCTCTCGCTCTTGCCCGAGGAGGCGCGGCCGGAGGTCACGCACCAGGCGGGAGCAAAGCACATCGAGGCCCTGCGCGCCGGCTACGCCGCGGCCGGCGTACGCGCCGAAGCGCTCGCCTTCATCGACGACATTGCGAGGCGTTACGGTGAAGCCGATGTCGTCCTTTGCCGCGCCGGCGCGCTTACCGTCGCCGAACTCGCCTGCGCCGGCGTCGCCGGCATTCTCGTGCCTTTTCCGCATGCGGTGGACGATCACCAGAGCGCGAACGCGAAATTCCTGTCCTCGCGCGGCGCGGCCATCCTGCTGCCGCAGGCCGAATTGTCCGCGCAGCGGCTAGCCGATCTGCTGCGCGGGCTCACGCGCGAACGGCTGCTTGAGATGGCTGAGAAGGCGCGCTCGCTAGCGAAGCCGGACGCAACCGAGGCAGTAGCCCGCGCCTGCATCGAGTTGGCGAAATGAAGCATAAAGTCAAACGTATTCATTTCGTCGGGATCGGCGAGCCGGCTTTTTCGAACCGCCGCTCCCGACTGGACCGAGCATGAAGCATAAAGTCAAACGTATTCACTTCGTCGGGATCGGCGGTAGTGGCATGAGCGGCATCGCCGAGGTGCTGCTCAACCTCGGCTACCAGGTCACGGGCTCCGATCTGGGCGAGAACGCCGCGACCCGGCGCCTCGCCGGCCTGGGCGCCGCGGTGCATATCGGGCACGCGGCCGAGCACGTGGCCCAGACCGATGTCGTGGTGGTGTCCACCGCGGTGGGCAACAACAATGCGGAAGTGATGGCAGCGCGCGCACGGCGCATTCCGGTGGTGCCGCGCGCGCTGATGCTGGCCGAGCTGATGCGGCTGAAGCAGGGCATCGCCATTGCCGGCACCCACGGCAAGACCACCACCACCAGCCTGGTGGCGAGCGTGCTCGCCGGGGCCGGGCTCGATCCCACCTTCGTCATCGGCGGCCGGCTCACAAGCAGCGCCTCGAACGCGCGCCTGGGCGCGGGCGAGTTCATCGTGGTCGAGGCGGACGAGTCGGACGCTTCTTTTCTGCACCTGCAGCCGGTGATCGCGGTGGTCACCAACATCGACGCCGACCATATGGAGACCTACCAGCACGATTTCGCGCGGCTGAAGCAGGCGTTCGTCGTTTTCCTGCAAAACCTGCCCTTCTACGGCGCGGCGGTGCTGTGCACCGACGACAAGCACGTGCGCGAAATCCAGCCGTTCGTGTCCAAGCCCATCCTGAGCTACGGCTTCGGCGCCGATGCCATGGTGCGCGCGGAGAACGTCAGCCATTGCGGCGGCAAGATGCGCTTCGATGCGGTGCGCGAAGGCAAGGCCGGGGTACTCGAGGTGACGCTCAACCTGCCGGGCCGGCATAACGTGCAGAACGCCCTCGCCGCGATCGCCGTCGCCACCGAACTGGGCCTCGCGGACGCGGCCATCGTCCGCGCGCTGGCGGACTTCCGCGGCGTCGCCCGGCGCTTCCAGCGCTATGACGCGATCGCCGCCAAAGGCGGCGGCACGTTCACCCTGATCGACGATTACGGCCATCATCCGGCGGAGATGCAAGCGACGCTCGATGCGGCGCGCGGCGCCTTTCCCGGACGCCGCATCGTGCTCGCATTCCAGCCGCACCGCTATACGCGCACGCGCGACTTGTTCGAAGACTTCGTCAAGGTGCTCTCGGGCGCGGACGCGCTGCTCCTCGCGGAAGTCCATGCCGCGGGCGAGGCGCCCATCGTAGCGGCGGACGGCAGGACGCTGGCGCGCGCGGTGCGAGTCGCCGGCCGCGTCGAGCCGGTGTTCGTCGAGAACATCGCCGACATGCCGGCTGCGATCCGCGCGGCGGCGCAGGACGGCGACGTGGTGCTCACCATGGGCGCGGGCTCGATCGGCGGCGTGCCGGCTGCGCTTGCCCCGACTTTGCTCGTCAAGGCCGCGGAGTGATAGATGCACATGGCTGAGCAAACACATCTTTCCAACCCGGCGCTGCGCGGCAGGCTCCTGTACCGAGAACCGATGCGCAAGCACCTCACCTGGCGCACCGGCGGCAGCGCGGACCGGGCCTACGTTCCGGCCGACCTGGACGATGCGGCGCAGTTCCTGCGCAGCCTGCCGGCGGGCGAGCCCGTTTATTTCATCGGCCTGGGCAGCAATCTGCTGGTGCGCGATGGCGGTATCCGCGGCACGGTCATGCTGATGCACTCAAGTCATGCGGCCATGCGCATGGACGGTACGCTTGTCTATGCCGAAGCACGCGCGGCCAGTCCCAAGGTAGCGCGCTATGCCGCGACCCGCGGCTACGCCGGTGCCGAGTTCCTCGCCGGCATTCCGGGAACCGTAGGGGGCGCGCTGGCCATGAACGCGGGCTGCTATGGCAGCGAGACCTGGGACCGGGTGAAGCGCGTGCTCATGCTCGGCCGCAGCGGTGAACTGCGCGAGCGCAAACCCGCGGACTTCGACATCGCTTATCGCCATGTCGCGTTGAAGGGCGCCGAACTCGGCGCGGACGAATGGTTTGCCGCCGCCTGGTTCCATTTCGAGCGCGGCGACGGCGCAGCCGCCCTGCGTCGCATCAAGGAACTGCTGCAACAGCGCATCAGCACCCAGCCGCTCGCCCTGCCCAACGCCGGCTCGGTATTCCGCAATCCGCCGGGGGATCACGCCGCGCGCCTGATCGAGGCCTGCGGCCTGAAGGGCTACGCCATCGGCGGCGCGCGCGTGTCGGAAAAGCATGCCAACTTCATCGTCAATGCCGCTGGCCGGGGAAGCGCCGCCGACATCGAAAACCTGATCGCGCACGTGCGCCATACCGTGCTGGCGCGGCACGGCGTCGATCTCATCGCCGAAGTGCGAATCATTGGAGTGAAGGCATGAATAGCAAGGCCTTCGGCAAAGTCGCGGTACTCCTAGGCGGCCGCTCGGCCGAGCGCGAAGTGTCGCTCAGGAGCGGCACCATGGTGTTGAACGCTCTGCGCAACCGGGGTGTCGACGCGCACCCGTTCGATCCGCGGGAAAGAAGCCTGGCGGAACTGATCGCGGAGAAATTCGGCCGCGTGTTCATCGCGCTGCACGGTCGCTACGGCGAGGACGGCACCATCCAGGGGGCACTGGAATTGCTCGGCATTCCCTACACCGGCTCCGGGGTGCTCGCCAGCGCCCTCGCCATGGACAAGTGGCGCGCCAAGCTCGTGTGGCAGGCGGCCGGCATTCCGACGCCGCGCTGCGAGTTGCTCACTGCGGCAAGCGATCTCAAGGCCGTGGCAGCGCGCCTGTCGCTGCCGCTCATGGTCAAGCCTGCCAACGAGGGCTCCAGCATAGGCATGAGCAAGGTGCGCGCCGCCTCCGGCCTGGACGAGGCCTATGCGCTCGCGGCCAATTACGACAGCGTGGTTATCGCCGAGCAGTTCATCGACGGCATCGAACTCACCGCCGCGGTGCTCGGAGGCGAGGCGCTGCCGCTGATCCGGCTTGAGACGCCGCGCGAGTTCTACGACTACGAAGCCAAGTACCTGGCCGACGACACGCGCTACATCATTCCCTGCGGCCTCGCGGCCGACGCGGAAAGCGCGCTGCGGCAGCAGGTGCTGGCCGCATTCGGCGCGCTCGGCTGCAGCGGCTGGGGACGCGTCGACCTGATGCTGGATGCCGCGGGCAAGCCCTGGTTCATTGAAGTGAATACCTCGCCCGGCATGACCGATCACTCGCTGGTGCCGATGGCGGCGCGCCATGCGGGCCTGTCGTTCGAGGATCTGGCAGTGCGCATCCTGGAACTCGCGCATGTGGGATAGCGCCGATTTCCTGAACGGCTGCGCCAACGCGCTCTACGCGCTCGCCGCCTTAGCCCTGATCTATGCCGGCGCGCACGTGGTGATCCATTCGCCGCTGTTGCCGTTGCGCCAACTCGCGCTGCAAGGGGAGCTGGCGCATGTCACGCGCGAACAGGCGGAGGTCGCCGCGCGCGCGAGCGCCGTCGGCACCTTCTTCAGCACCGACCTGGACGCGATGCGGCGCGCGTTCGAGGCCCTCCCCTGGGTGCGCAAAGTGGAGGTGCGGCGCCTGTGGCCCGACCGCGTCCAGGTCGCGATAGAAGAGCACGTGGCGCTGGCGCGCTGGGGAAGCGATACGAAAGCCAAGCGCGTGGTCAATACCTACGGCGAAGTGTTCGAGGGCGAATTGCCCGATGCGGTCCGCCTGCCGCAGTTCGCCGGCCCGGGCGGCAGCGCCGAAGAGCTGACGCGCCGTTATGGCGCGTTTCGCCAGGCGCTTGCGCCGCTCGGGCTCGAGCCGCGCCAAGTGCTGCTCTCGCCGCGCTATGCCTGGCAGATACGGCTGTCGAACGGCCTCACTCTGGAACTGGGGCGGGATCAACTGAAGGAGCCGGTATTGGAGCGGTTGTCGCGCTTTGTCGCTTCCTATGCGCAGACGCTGGGGAGCCTCAATCGCAGGCTCGACTACGTCGACTTGCGCTATCCCAACGGATTTGCGCTGCGCGTACCCGAGATCATGCATTCGGTCAGGCAACCAAAGAGCATGGGAAACAAACGCGGCAGCAGGGAAAAGGCATGAGCAAGGAAAACAAGAACCTGGTCGTCGGCCTCGATATCGGCACCTCCAAGGTGGTGGCGATCGTCGCCGAGCTTTTGCCCGACAACCGGTTGAACATCATCGGCATGGGCGCTCACGAGTCCAAGGGCCTGAAAAAGGGTGTCGTAGTCAACATCGAAGCCACGGTCAATGCGATCCAGCGCGCGCTGGAGGAGGCCGAATTGATGGCCGATTGCAAGATCGCGCGCGTTTTTACCGGCATCGCCGGCAGCCACATCAAGAGCTTCAATTCGCGCGGCATGGTGGCGATCAAGGACAAGGAAGTGTCGGCGCTCGACGTCCAGCGCGTCATCGAGACCGCGCGCGCGCTGCCCATTCCCACCGACCAGCAGATCCTGCACATTCTCACCCAGCAGTTCGTCGTCGACGGCCAGGACGGCGTGCGCGAGCCCCTGGGCATGAGCGGAGTGCGTCTGGAAGTGGAAGTGCACATCGTCACCGGCGCGGTGTCGGCCGCGCAGAACATCGTCAAGTGCGTGCGCCGCTGCGGCCTGGAGGTGAACGATCTGATCTTGCAGCCGCTGGCCTCGTCGATCGCCGTGCTCACCGAGGACGAAAAGGAACTGGGCGTGTGCCTGGTGGACATCGGCGGCGGCACCACCGATATCGCCATTTTCCGCGAGGGCGCGATCCGGCATACCGCGGTGATTCCCATCGCCGGCGATCAGATTACCAACGACATCGCCATGGCGCTGCGCACGCCCACCGCCGAGGCCGAGGAGATCAAGATCAGAAGCGGCTGCGCGCTGCGCCAGCTCGCCGATCCCGACGAGCTGGTGGAGGTGCCCGGCATCGGCGATCGCGGCTCGCGCCAGTTGTCGCGGCAGACCCTGGCCGAAGTGATCGAGCCGCGCGTGGAAGAGCTGTATTCCCTGATCCAGAAAGTGCTGCGCGAGTCCGGCTACGAGGAATTGCTGTCGTCCGGTCTGGTGCTCACCGGCGGCTCCAGCGTGATGCGGGGCATGGTCGAGCTGGGCGAGGAAATCTTTCATATGCCGGTGCGTTTGGGCACGCCGCGCTACTCAGGCGGGCTGGCAGATGTAGTGAAACACCCGCGCTACGCCACGGCGATCGGACTGTTGCTCGAAGGACAGTCGCAGACCCAGCGCGGAATCCAGGCGCTGCAGGGCGCGTCGTTCAGGCAGGTGCTGTCGAGGATGAAGGAATGGTTCCAGCGCAATTTTTAGTGACCAGGGATTGCAAGCTGGGGGCGAGCGCCGCGGTCGGCGCTTGGTGCAGCCCCCCGGTTCGCAGTTCCCGGCCGCAATCGGCGGTGAATTCGCAGTTCGTTTTTTAACCAAGACCCGGAAGGAGGCACTATGTTTGAAATCGTGGATGTACAAAACAACGGTACCGTGATCAAGGTGGTTGGCGTGGGCGGCGCCGGCGGCAACGCCGTCGATCACATGATCCGCAACACCGTGCAGGGGGTGGAGTTCATCGCCATGAACACCGACGCCCAGGCGCTCGCGTACGGGCAGGCGAAGAACCAGATTCAGCTCGGCGCTTCCGGGCTGGGCGCGGGGGCCCAGCCCGAGGCCGGGCGCGCGGCCGCGCTGGAGGCGCGCGACCAGATCGAGGAGGCGTTGCAGGGGGCGCACATGGTGTTCATCACCGCCGGCATGGGCGGCGGCACCGGCACCGGCGCCGCGCCCTTGGTGGCCGAGGTGGCGAAGCAATTGGGCATCCTGACGGTGGCGGTGGTCACGAAACCGTTCTCCTTCGAGGGCATCAAGCGCATGCAGGCGGCCGAGGGCGGCATCGACGAACTGGCGCAGAACGTCGACTCGGTGATCGTGATCCTCAACGAGAAACTGGAAGAGGTGCTGGGCGGGGACGTATCGATGGAAGAGGCGTTCGGCGCGGCCGACGACGTGCTGAAGAATGCGGTCGCGGGTATTTCCGAGATCATCAATATCCGCGGCCTGATCAACGTCGATTTCCAGGACGTCAAGACCGTCATGCATGAGCAGGGCATGGCGATGATGGGCTCGGCCTCGTCCTCGGGTATGGACCGGGCGCGCATCGCCGCCGAGCAGGCGGTGGCCTGCCCGTTGCTCGAGGGCGTCAATCTCTCCGGCGCGCGCGGCGTGCTGGTCAACATTACCGCCGCCAAATCCGGCCTCAAGCTGCGTGAAACCAAGGAAGTGATGGAAACCATACGCAGCTTCGCCGCCGACGATGCCACCGTAATTCTGGGTGCGGTCTACGACGACAACATGGGCGACGAAATGCGGGTGACCGTGGTTGCGACCGGGCTCGGGCAGCCGGCAGCCATACGCCAAACGAAGCCGCAACTGGTGGTGAAAAACGGCACCGACAACATGGCCGTCACGGGCGTTGACTACGCGGCGCTGGACGCGATGCCGGCGGTGATCCGCAAGAACCGCGCCTCGACCATCGAGGCGCTGCAGCAGAGCGGGGTGGACAAGTACGACATCCCGGCCTTCCTGCGCAAGCAGGCTGACTAAAGTTCCGTCAGGGGGAGGCTGGTCGCGCTCCGGGCCGCGCGGCCGGCCTCCCGCATGTCTACGGGGTGTTAAGTGCTGTCGCATGCCACGAGAAGACCTGCGCGCTGCGCGCGCCAACCCTGTTTTTCGTGCGGATGAAAAGCGCATCCGCACAAAAAACAGGGTTATGCAATTACTCCGCAACGATTGCCACATCCGCGCGGACGGTTTTTCGTCCGCGCAACATCGTAACTGCGCAATAACGGAGGGGCGCGATTTAAGTCGTCACGTATATGTTAAAATTCGCTTATTGCAATCAAGCTACAAGAATAAGACATTCATGTTAAAGCAGCGCACCCTCAAATCCCTCATTCGCGCCACCGGCGTCGGGCTGCATTCGGGCGAGAAGGTGGAATTGACGCTGCGTCCGGCGCAGCCGAACACGGGCATCGTGTTCCGGCGCCTGGATCTGCCGCAACCCGCGGACGTGCGCGCCGACGCCTACAAGGTCGGCGACACGCGCCTGTGCAGCACGCTGGAGAACGGCATCGCCAAGGTGGCGACGGTGGAGCACCTGATGTCGGCTTTCGCCGGGCTGGGCGTGGACAACGCCTATGTTGATCTCACTGGGGCGGAAGTGCCCATCATGGACGGCAGCGCCTCGCCTTTCGTGTTCCTGCTGCAGTCGGCGGGCATCGTCGAGCAGCCGGTCGCCAAGCGCTTCATCCGCATCAAGAAAGCGGTGGAAGTAAGACAAGGCGACAAATGGGCCCGCTTCGAGCCTTACCCCGGTTTCAAGCTGTCTTTTTCCATCGTTTTCAACCATCCGGTGTTCGATAAATCCAGCCAGCAAGTCGTGGTCGATTTTGCCGAGACCTCCTATATCAAGGAGGTGGCGCGGGCGCGCACCTTCGGTTTCATGCAGGATGTGGAAAGCCTGCGCGCGAGCGGCCTGGCCATGGGAGGCAGTCTGGACAACGCCGTAGTGATGGACGAATACCGCGTGCTGAACACCGATGGTCTGCGCTATGCCGACGAGTTCGTGAAGCACAAGATACTGGACGCAATCGGCGACCTGTATCTGCTCGGCCATCCCGTGATCGGGGCGTTTTCGGCGCATAAGTCCGGCCACGGCCTGAACAACACCCTGTTGCGCGCTACCTTGGCCGATGCCGATGCCTGGGAGTATGTGAGCTTCGAGCACGCGGACGATGCCCCGGCCGGGCTCACCCGCTTTCTCGCCCAACCCGCCTGATCCGCGGCGTGTTCTAGTTTTTTTTTCGCCCGACCATTTCTGTAAGGGCTTGTTTGAGTCTTGATTCCGGCAGGCGCTTGGCCAGGGCTTGCAGGCTTTCGGCCCCGGCTGCGCTGAGCTTGGCCTGCTTTGGGGTGAGCGCTTGCTGGGGTTCCCGACGGGGTTGCACTTCAAGGCGAATTCCGGTAACCTCCACGCCACGCTTTGAAAAATCATTGACCAGTCCAGGACTTAGCAATTTTAGCTTGGCTGCGATCGCGTTGTTTTCCGCAAAAATTACGATAGTTTGCCGTTTATAATTCACGATCGACGAGGATCGCAACAACTGTTGCGGCACGAGTTCGCTATAGATGCACCGCAATTCGATGAGGCGTTCCGCCTGGGGTAACAAGGCCGCTATACCAGCGGTCGAGTCCAGATAGGCACGAAGATTCTTGGAATGCATGGAGCTATCTCTCGGAGGGGATCATGCATATTATTCTGGTATCGAACCGGCTGGCAACGGCCAAATCGATTTCGCTCGGACCGCATCACCTGCTGCTGGGGGTGGCGCTGCTGGCGGCTACCGTCGTGGTCCTGTCCAGTTCCATGTTCTATCTGGTATTCCGCCATGCGGCCGAGATCAAGCTGCCGCTGGTGCAGACGCTGCTACTGTCGGCGCAGGAACAGCAGAGCCAGAATGCCAAAGACTTCATGCGCGAGAACCTGAACGCGATGGCGGTCAGGCTGGGTCAGATGCAGGCGCAACTGATGCGCCTGGACGCGCTGGGCGAGCGCCTGTCGGCGCTTGCCGGCATCAAACCGCAGGAGTTCCGCATGAGCGAGCCCCCTGGCCGCGGCGGCGCGCTGTCCACCAGCATCCCGGTACAAGACTTGTCCATACACGATTTCACCTGGCAACTCGACGCGCTTTCCAAGCATATGGAAAACCGCTACGATTACATGGGCATTCTCGAAAACCGGCTGTTCGATGCGAAGGTGAAGAAGAAGCTCATGCCGACGGTCAAGCCGGTCGACGTAGACTGGAACGCCTCCAGCTTCGGCTGGCGCATCGATCCGATTACCGGACAGAACGCCTTGCACGAGGGCGTCGATTTTCTGGTCGACACCGGCACGCCCGTCCACGCCGCGGCCGGCGGCCTGGTCGTGGTTGCCGAATTTCATCCCCAATATGGCTATGTGGTCGATATCGACCACGGCAACGACTTCACTACCCGCTACGCCCACGCTTCCAAGTTGCTGGTCAAGGCCGGCGACCTGGTGCAGCGCGGCGGCATCATCGCCGAATCCGGCTCCACCGGCCGTTCCACCGGGCCGCACGTGCATTTCGAAGTGCGCTACAAAGGCGTCGCCCAGAATCCCAACCGCTTCCTGCAGGTTTCTGCCGCCGCCGCCAGGGCGAAATGAGTGCTCAAGTGAAGCCTGATTAGCGCGGCGCGGTCCCGCGCCGCCCGCCGCTGCTCCTCCTGTGTTGTGCGTTATTGGATTTGACCTGCGCCTAGGCACGTCCTCCTTTCACGTCTTTCCCTAAGACTTAACGCCTCTCGCCGTTTAGCGCTGGGCAGGCATGGTAAAATTTCACTTCTTTCTCCGCCGCCGCCCCCCACCTTTTAATGTTCACCCGCATCCTCACGCGCATTTTCGGCAGCCGTAACGACCGGCTCATCAAGAGTTACAGCAAGACCGTGCAGCGCATCAACGCGCTGGAGCCGGCCATTTCCGCGTTGTCGGACGATGCGCTGCGCGCCAAGACCGCGGAATTGAAGGAGCGGCTGGCCAAAGGCGAGGTGCTGGAAGACCTGCTGCCCGAGGCCTTTGCCGTGGTGCGCGAAGCGGCCAAGCGCGTGCTCAATATGCGCCATTTCGACGTGCAGCTGATCGGCGGCATGATCCTGCACGCCGGCAAGATTGCCGAGATGCGTACCGGCGAGGGCAAGACCCTGGTGGCAACGCTGCCAGCCTATTTGAATGCGCTATCGGGCCTGGGCGTGCACATCGTCACGGTAAACGATTACCTGGCGAGCCGCGACGCCGATTGGATGGGCCGCGTCTACCGGTTTCTCGGACTCTCGGTCGGGGTGAACCTGTCGCAGAGCGCCGCCGATGTGAAGCAGCAGGCTTACGCCGCCGACATCACCTACGGCACCAACAACGAGTTCGGTTTCGACTACTTGCGCGACAACATGGCGATGCAGGTGCCCGACCGCTACCAGCGCGGCCTCAATTTCGCCATCGTCGACGAGGTCGACTCGATCCTGATCGACGAGGCGCGCACTCCGCTGATCATCTCCGGCCAAGCCGAGGATCACACCGACCTCTACTACCGCATGAACGAAGTGGCGCCGCTGCTCGCGCGCCAGGCGGAGGAGGACGGTCCGGGGGATTTCTCCATGGACGAAAAAACGCGCCAGGTGCTGCTGACGGAATCCGGCCACGAGCATGCCGAGCAGCTGCTTGCGCGCGTCGGCCTCCTGCCCGAGGGGCGCAGCCTGTACGAGCCCTCCTTCATCAACCTGATGCATCACCTGTACGCGGCATTGCGGGCGCACCACCTGTTCCTGCGCGACACGCACTACGTGGTGCAGCAGGGCGAGGTCATCATCGTCGACGAGTTCACCGGGCGCCTGATGTCGGGGCGGCGCTGGTCCGACGGCCTGCACCAGGCAGTCGAGGCCAAAGAGAACGTCTCGATCCAGAACGAAAACCAGACGCTCGCCACCATCACCTTCCAGAACTATTTCCGCATGTATACCAAGCTCGCCGGCATGACCGGCACGGCCGACACCGAGGCCTACGAGTTCCAGGAGATCTACGGCCTGGAAACGCTGGTGGTGCCCACGCACATGCAGATGGTCCGGGACGACCGCGAAGACCTCGTATACCAGACGATCAAGGAAAAGAACGAGGCCATCGTCGCCGCGATCAAGCACTGTCACGAGCACGATCAGCCGGTGCTGGTCGGCACCACTTCGATCGAGAATTCCGAGCTGCTCTCGGGCATGCTGGAGAAGGACAAGCTGCCGCACCAGGTGCTGAACGCGAAGCAGCATGCGCGCGAAGCCGAAATCGTGGTGCAGGCCGGGCAGCCGAAGATGGTCACCATCGCCACCAACATGGCCGGCCGCGGCACCGACATCGTGCTCGGCGGCAACGTCGAGAAAACGATCGACATGCTGCGCGCCGCCGAGGGCGTGGACGAAGCGGAAAAAGAGAGCCACATGCGGGTGCTGCGGGAGGAATGGCAAGGGCTGCACGCCAAGGTTATCGCCGCCGGCGGGCTGCACATTATCGGCACCGAGCGCCACGAGTCGCGCCGCATCGACAACCAGCTGCGCGGCCGCTCCGGCCGCCAGGGCGATCCCGGCTCGTCGCGCTTCTACCTGTCGCTGGAGGACCCCTTGCTGCGGATTTTTGCCGGCGACCGCGTGAAGGCTATCATGCAGCGTTTGAAAATGCCGGAAGGCGAGGCGATCGAGAGCTCATGGGTGTCGCGTTCGATCGAATCGGCGCAGCGCAAGGTCGAGGCGCACAACTTCGACATCCGGAAGCAACTGCTCGAGTACGACGACGTCGCCAACGACCAGCGCAAGGTCATCTACGAGCAGAGAAACGAACTGCTGGAAAGCGCCGACGTCAGCGAGACCCTCACCTCGCTGCGCCAGGGCGTGGTGAGCGACATTTTCCGTGCCCATATTCCGCCGGAGAGCGTGGAGGAGCAATGGGATGTGCCCGGCCTGGAGAAGGCTTTCCTGGCAGAGCTGCAGTTCGCCATTCCCGTCAAATCCTGGCTCGACGCCGACTCCAGCCTCGACGACCAGGCGCTGCTCGAGAAAGCGGTTGCCGAAGCCGACCGCCTGTACCGGGAGAAATTCGCCCTCGCCCCGAGCGAAGCCCTGCACCCTTATGAGCGTTGGGTCATGCTCACCAGCCTTGACCAGCATTGGCGCGAGCACCTGGCTGCGCTGGACCACCTGCGCCAAGGCATACATCTGCGCGGCTACGCGCAGAAGAACCCGAAGCAGGAGTACAAGCGCGAGGCGTTCGAGCTGTTTGCGAGCATGCTGGAAAGCGTGAAGCTGGAAGTAACCAAGACACTGACCGCGGTGCAGATCAGCTCGGAGTCCGAACTGGCCGAAGTCGCCGCCGAAACGGCGCCGGCGGTAGAAAACGTCAAATACCAGCACGCCGGATACGATGAGGCGCTGGCGGCCGATGCGGTCGAGGAAAAACAAGCCAAGGAGCGGCCGTTCGTGCGCGAGATGGGCAAGATCGGCCGCAACGACCCTTGCCCTTGCGGCTCGGGCAAGAAATACAAGCAGTGCCACGGGAAATTGACGTGAACCTGGGGCAACCATGCCGGTGAATCTAGCTCCGCCAAAACCTGAAGATCTGCTGCCGGTGAAAGGGGTGACGCTGGGCGTTGCCGAGGCCGGTGTGCACAAGGCAGGCCGCAAGGACCTGCTGGTGGTGCGGCTTGCCGAAGGCGCGAGCGTCGCCGGCGTATTCACGCAGAACCGCTTCTGTGCCGCGCCCGTGATCGTTTGCAAGGAACACCTGTCGCTCGCCCGGCCGGTGCGCGCGCTGGTGGTGAATACGGGCAATGCCAATGCCGGCACCGGCGACGACGGTCTGGCGCGCGCGCGCGAGGCCTGTGCCGAATTGTCCCTGTTGCTCGGTTGTGACAGTTCGCAGATCCTGCCGTTTTCCACCGGCGTGATCATGGAGCCCTTGCCGGTTGAGCGTATCGTCGCGGCGCTGCCGCGCGCCCTCGCCGATGGTCGCGCGGACAACTGGGCGAGCGCGGCAGAGGCGATCATGACCACCGACACGGTGCCTAAGGCGTGTTCGCGGCGGCTCAGCTTCGGCGGCAAATCCGTGACCGTGACCGGCATGGCCAAGGGTGCCGGCATGATCCATCCCGATATGGCGACCCTGCTCGGCTTTGTCGCGACCGATGCGACGGTGAGCCGGGCGGCGCTGCAGCAAATGCTGGCCGAGGCGGCTGCGCGTTCATTCAATCGCATCACCGTGGACGGCGACACCTCTACCAACGATTCCTTCATGTTGATCGCGACCGGCGCCGCGGGCACGCGCACCATCGACGATGAGCGCCACCCGGATTACGCGGCCCTCGCCGCGGCCGTCGCTGAAGTCGCCGTCTGGCTCGCCCAGGCGATCATCCGCGACGGCGAAGGCGCGACCAAGTTCATCACCGTGCAGGTGGAAGGCGGCAAAACCGAAGAGGAATGCAGCAAGGTCGCCTTTGGCATCGCGCATTCTCCGCTGGTCAAGACGGCGTTCTTTGCCTCCGACCCCAACCTGGGGCGGCTGCTGTGCGCCATCGGTTACGCCGGCATTCCCGACCTCGACGTCGGCCGCGTGCAGTTGCATCTGGGCGATGTGCTCGTGGCCAAGGACGGGAGCCGCAATCCGGCCTACCGCGAAGAGGACGGCCGGCGCGTGATGCAACAAAGCGAAATCACGGTGCGCGTGGAACTCGCCCGCGGCTCGGCGAAGACCACGGTGTGGACCTGCGACCTGTCGCACGAATACGTTTCCATCAACGCGGATTACCGCAGCTGACTTGTATGAGCGAATTGTCCAAATTTCTGGAAAGGGCCGAAGCATTGGTCGCGCGGCTCGAAGTGTTGTTGCCGGCGGTGCAGCCGCCGGTGGATTGGGGCGCGAGCATCGCCTTGCGCTGGCGCAAGGCGGGCGGGCACGGCCATCTGCGGCCGGTTGCCCACCCGCACAAGATCCGGCTGTCCGATCTGCGCGGCGTGGACAGGCAGAAACACCTGATCGAACAGAACACGCGCCAGTTCGTGACCGGGTTGCCGGCCAACAATGTGCTGCTGACCGGCGCGCGCGGCACCGGCAAGTCGTCGCTGGTCAAGGCCGTGCTCAACAAATTCCACCGCCAGGGCTTGCGCCTGATCGAAGTCGACAAGCACGACTTGATCGACCTGCCCGACATCGTCGATCAGATTTCCGAGCGCACCGAGCGCTTCATCATATTTTGTGACGACCTGTCGTTCGAAGCGGCGGAGGCCGGCTACAAGGCGCTCAAGGCGGTGCTGGACGGCTCGATTTCGGCGACTTCGGAAAACGTGCTGATCTACGCCACCTCCAACCGGCGCCATCTGATGCCGGAGTACATGCAGGAAAACCTCGAATACAAGCACGTGGGCGAAGAGATCCATCCGGGGGAGACCTCGGAGGAGAAAATTTCCCTGTCGGAGCGCTTCGGCCTGTGGGTGTCGTTCTATCCGTTTGACCAGGACGACTATCTCGGCATCGTCGAACACTGGCTCACCGAGCTGGGCTGCTCGCCGCGGGAAATAGCAGCCACGCAGGAAGAAGCGCTGCAGTGGGCGCTCTCGCGCGGCTCGCGCTCGGGCCGAGTCGCCTGGCAGTTCGCGCGCGACGTGTCCGGGCGGCTGCGCGCCGCCGGCGCTCCCCGCGCGAAGCGCGGTTGAACACCGCTATCGTCGAAGTCGTCGCCGCGGTGATCGAGCGGCCGGACGGACGTTTCCTGCTGGCGCAACGCCCTGCGGGCAAGGTGTACGCGGGCTTCTGGGAATTCCCCGGCGGCAAAGTCGAGCCGGACGAGCCGCTCGCGGCGGCGCTCGCGCGCGAGCTGCGTGAAGAGCTCGGCATCGACGTCGAAATCGCGCATCCCTGGATCGTGCAGATGTACACCTACGCGCACGCGACCGTGCGCCTGAATTTTTTTCGCGTGCGCGCCTGGCGCGGAGAGCCGCACGCCAAGGAAGAGCAGCAGCTTGCGTGGCAGCGCGCAGCCGCGGTCGATGTTGCGCCGTTATTGCCTGCCAACGCGCCGGTGCTGCGCGCCTTGCAGCTTCCGTTCGAGTACGCCATCACGCATGCGGGTGAGGTCGGAGTAGCAGAACAGTTGAGCCGCTTGGACGCGCGGCTGGCGCAGGGATTGAGATTGATTCAGGTGCGCGAGAAAGGCATGGATGCGCCTGAGTTGGAGCGTTTTGCCGCGGCGGTGATCGCCAAAGCGCGGCTGCACGGCGCGCGCGTGCTGATCAACTCCGACATCGAGCTGGCCGAGCGCCTGGGCGCGGACGGCGTGCATCTGGCCGCGGCGCAACTGGCGCGTCTGCAGCACCGGCCGGCGCTGGGCTGGTGCGGGGCCTCCTGCCACAATGCGGCGGAACTCGCGCGCGCGGCGCGGCTCGGCGTCGATTTCGCCGTACTCGGTCCGGTCCAGGCAACGCCTTCGCATCCTGATGCAACGCCGCTCGGTTGGGAAGGTTTTACCGCTTTGGCGCGCGGGGCCACTCTGCCGGTGCTTGCGCTGGGCGGGATGGTGCCGGGCGACCTGGAAACCGCCTGGCGCTGCGGCGCGCACGGCATCGCCATGGTACGCGGCAGCTGGCAGGGCGCGTGAAGCCTAAGGTGCGTCGGACTCGGATCCGGCGGACCTCGCGTCCGGATCCTCGTCGTTGCCTTTGACCGCTACGCGATATTCTTCGTTCGCCCAGGCACCGAGGTCGATCATCTTGCAGCGCTCGGAGCAAAACGGGCGGAAAGGCGATTCCGGCCCCCAGCGCACCAGCTTGGCGCAGCGCGGGCAGCTGACGGTGGGGCTATTCTGGGTCACAGATTGCTCGCTCTGACAGTGCAGGTCTCAATCGCACTTGGCACGGCCGAATTTTATGTCAATACTGTATGAAGGAAAATAATGGAGTGTGCTAATCAGTACCGCCAGCGCAATTTCAAAGCACGCCTTGTCGATTGAAACCCTGCTCGGCGACAGGAAGGTGTTGCAGGTCAAGCAGCGTATCGCATTGGATTGGGTCTTGGCCATTCGTCAGGGCTCGACGACCAGGAGAGCGCTCTCAGGGTCATTGAAGAAGTCCTGAATACGATTGCGACGAGCAAGAATGAGCGCCTCGATATCGCGCGTGGGCGCGTTGCCGATGTGTAGCCAGACAACCTTGGGCGGGGCGCCATGGAGGAAGCTCAACTGGCGGAAATCGTTGTCCTTGGAAACGAGCATGAAACCGTGCTCGCCTGCGTATTTCCAGAGGTCGGTGTCGGTCCGACCGTGCAGCCCCCGACATCGTCCACATGCCGGCTATCCGGGAACGCCGCCGCCAGTCTTTTTGGAAGGCGCGGGCTCAGGTTCTCGTCGAATAGCAGACGCACGGCGATTCATGCCGCCAGGCGACGTTCACGCTGAGCGGCAAAAGCGAGAGTTGCCTTGATGTGCTCTGGGCGCAGCACCGGAAAATCGTCGAGGATTTCCTGTTCAGTCATTCCGCCGGCGAGGTATTCCAGAATGTCATAGACCGTGATACGTGTGCCGACGATACAGGGTTTTCCGCTGCGGATGTCGGGTGTGACAACAATCAATTTCTCGAAGTCCATTGTGTTCTCCCGCCTGAATCAGTTGAACGCGAATGTGTCAACCCTTTTGATATTATAGACGCCCATGGCGGAGTTTTTCGAACTGATCTGGAACAAATTGATTCGGACGCCTTGGGGCCCAGAACAGGCGCGGGAAATCGTCTCCGACGCTATCGTGTGCTACACACCGGCCATCAATTCGATCCGTATGAAAGCCATAGTGCTCACATTTGCGTCCCACCCCCGACATTCGTCAATCGGCCTGAGAGCCAGTATTGGCGCGCTTCCATGGCAATCAACCTAGAGGTGCACAAAATCTTGGCTGTTGAGATTCGTAGCCAGTAGGTTATTAAGAATGGCGAGATATTCGCCTGAGCTAGTGCTGACAATCGTATCGGCAGCGTGGGTGCCGTTACCTTGCTGAATATTCAGGCTTGCGTAGGCCAATGAGCCTGCCAGACCAAGCCGGTCTGTTCCGTCCTGAAAGTCGGTAATTACGTCCGCCAATTGCAGGGTAGCGCCCCCGTCGCCGGCTCGAAGCACAAAAATGTCCTGTCCTGCCCCTCCGGAGAACGTATCGTGTCCCGCGCCCCCGTCGAGCAGATCCTTGCCTGTTGTGCCGATCAGAATATCGTCGCCGGCGCCGCCATGCTGCATGCTGCTTAGGGAGGCCTGTCGCCCCTCGCGGTAGCCATCCTGAATGTAGTGTCGCGCCCCGGCCGCGGCGTCGAGGCCAAACGCCGCGAGAAGATCGAGGTTTGCCGCGACGTAGGACTGTCCATCGAAGGTGGCGGTACGGCCCTCGGCAAAGCCGTTATTGATGAAGTGCGCTTCGGCGGCAGTGGTGTTGGTGCCGAAGGCGTTGATGAGGTCACCGTAGCTGGCGGTGTACTTGAGTGCATCGAAGGTGGCAATACGGCCCTCGGCATAGCCGTTGCCGATGTAGTGCGTTTCGGCGGCAGTGGTGTTGGTGCCGAAGGCATTGATGAGGTCACCGTAGCTGGCGGTATACTTGAGTGCATCGAAGGAGGCGGTGCGTCCTTCATGCAATCCACTCTGGATATAATGTGCAATGCCGGCCTCGGCGTTGATCCCGAATGCTGCGATCAGGTCGGGGTATGAGGCGATGTATTTCAGTCCATCGAAAGTGGCGGTGCGTCCCTCATGCAATCCGTTCTGGACATAGTGCGCGATTCCGGCCGCGGCGTTGGTACCGAAAGCCGCGATCAGGTCGGGATACGAGGCGATGTATTTCAGACCGAAGGCTGGCGTGAGCGTCTGCGCCTGCGTCACCGTCCCTGTAGCTCCGCTTGTTACACTCTCGGCCGTACCATGCCCGTCGGTGTAGCTGGCGGTGACGGTGATCGCCTTGCCGACCTGGGCTTCGGTTAGGACGAAGGTGCTGCCCGTCGCACCGCTGATGGCGCTGCCGCCGGCCTTCCACTGGTAGCTGATGTTGCCCAGGCCGTCGGCATCGGCCAGGGTGTTGGCTGCGGTAAGGGTCTGGTCTTGTGCGGTCGTGCCCGCGACCGTCACCGCCCCCGTGGGCGCATCGTTCACGTTCGTCACCGCCCCCGTAGCAACGCTTGTTACGCTCTCGGCCGTACCACGCCCGTCGGTATAGCTGGCGGTGACGGTGATGGCCGTGCCAACTTGGGCTTCGGTAAGGACGAAGGTGCTGCCCTTCGCGCCGCTGATGTTGCTGCCGCCGGCTTTCCACTGGTAGCTGATGGTACCCAGGCCGTCAGCATCGCCAAGGGTATTCGATGCCGTGACGGTTTGACCTTGGGTTGTCATGCCGGAAATAATCACGCTGCCAGTTGGGGCGTTGTTGGTGTTGGTGACGGTGCCCACCAATCCCAAAAAATTTGTCGGCGAGTTGATTCCTGTCGTGTTATTGGAGTTCAGAGAGCGGGAGCCATCAGTCGGCAGTGATGCGTAGGTGACACTGCTCACGCCAGCAAAGTTGACGGTTCCACCGTTGGTGAACAGGAATTGGGCCGGAACGATAAAATCTGGAGCAACAAGTCCCAGATTGGCGAATCCCTGCGTGGCCACCAAGACCGACCGGTTGGCGGTCGCCGCGCTGCCCAAGTCGTTCGGAAATGTGTAGGTGTGTGTGGTACTGCCCTGGGTGGCCGAAATTGTTTGCCCCTGCCAGAAGGACTCGCCATTGACGTTACCCACCACCAGTTCGATGAACTGTATCGAACCGTCGGCGTTGGAGTACAACTCGTTAAGTCGGTAGATATGGAAGCTCACAGGTTTTCCCCGGATTAAGTTTTGCAGATCACAACAGCCACGATCACGCCGGAATCATCCGGCCGTTATTCACATCACCGACGAGGATGCCGGTGATCCCCTTGCGCTTAAACGGAAACGGCGGAGTAAGGTTTGGATCCGCCCCGTACTGACGCATGGAGCAAACACTCAAGTTCTATCGCTTATTCCAAAGCAATCCTAACGCGGGCGGAAATCGATGTGCATTATTGGACGGCTGTTTTTTTAGTACCTTTTCTTGCACTCGCCCGTTCGCCCCAGATGAACCACGCCTCGCCAGTCTCCCCGCGTTCTTCGAGGAAGCGCCAAGCCCCTGCCAATGGGTCAGGGTGGGTCCAAATGGCGTGAATATGGCGTCTTAGTGCTATGCGAAAACAAAAACCTGCAATAAATGCGGGTCTTGGAGGGAAGGTCCGGATGCTGCCGGAGGTTAGAAGACGCCGCTATAGGTTGCACAGCGTAAGTTCGAATTCCACGTTCGAACTGCTGGTGTGCGGGCGCGCATCGTCGCCGAAGATCGCAAAGCGGATGTTGAGCGCGTATTTGTTGGCGCTGATCTCCGGGATGAATTCCGAATCCTGCGGCAGGCGTATGCCCACCATCTGCACCACGCGGCCGCCGAGCATCTGCTGAAACAGGCCTTGCTGGGCGACGATCTTGGACGGCTTGCCGCTCTCGCGCAGCAGCCGCAGCACGATGGCCGAGGCGTCGCGCACCGGGTACAGCGGGTTGATCCAGCCGTGCAGGTCGAACGCGCGCGAGCCCGAATCGCGATGCAGCCAGTAGTGATACGAGGGCAGGTCGAATTCGCAGACGCCGCCCGGAATGCCGGTGCGTTGCTTGATCGACATCAGCCACTCGTTCTCGCGCAGATACTGGCCGATCTTGCCGGTCATGTTGAACAGCGACGAACTCGCCTGCTCAATCTCGGCGATTACCTGATTCAACACTTCTTCGGAGATTTCCGGGTTGTTGCGGAACGACAGCAACACCTGCTTCTGCCGCTCCAGTTCCTGCAGCAAGTCGGACTTCAGGTCGGCGCGGCTTGCGACCTCGAGAATCTCGAACAGGGTGAGCAGCGCGGCGTGGTGATCGAGCGCATCCTGGCGGGCGAGAAAATAACGCGCGCGGTCGAACAGATCCTCCAGGCGCAACAGCGTGCGGATGCGCTCGTTGAAGGGATACTCGTAAGTGATCACTATCGCGCCAGTAGCCCAGGGTGAAGGTCGATTTTGAGGATTTTGACCGATTCGTCAGTAATTTACAACTTCATCCGCCTGCCGCGGCGAGCTGCAGATAGCGCGCGTGCAGCGCTTCGACTTGACGGCGCAGCTGCGCCAGGTCCTGACTGTTGTCGACCACATCGTCGGCTGCCGCGAGGCGCGCTTCGCGCGTGACCTGGTTCGCCATGATGGCGCGCACTTGCCCGGCGGCAAGCCCGCTGCGGGCCATGAAGCGCTCGACTTGCAGCTCTTCCGGGCAGTCCACGACCAGGACGCGCTGGCAGCGCCTGCGGTAATCGCCGGACTCGACCAGCAGCGGCACCATCAGGATGACATACGGGCTGCGCGCGGCCCGGACGAGCTCGCTCGTTCGCGCGCGAATCAGGGGATGCAGAATCGATTCGAGCAGGCGCTTTTTCGACGCGTCGGCGAATACCAGTTCGCGCATGCGCGCGCGCTCGAGCGCTCCCTCGGGCGTGAGGTAGGCCGCGCCGAAGGCAGCCCGGATCGGTTCGATCGCGGCCCCGCCCGGGCCGGTGAGCGCATGCGCGACGGCGTCGGTGTCGATTACCGTTGTGCCGAGCTCCTCGAACACCTGCGCCGCGGCGCTCTTGCCGCTGCCGATTCCACCGGTGACACCAACCGTAAATGGCATTAGTAGAATAAACCCAGATAATGTTGATTGAGGCGCTGGCCCCAGAAAAGGGCGATGACGCCGGCCGCGGCGAGGTAAGGGCCAAACGGAATGGGAACGTTGCGTCCGTGCTTGGCGAGCAGCATGAGCGAGATGCCGAACACGGCGCCGACAAGAGACGAGGCAAGCACCACCAGCGGCAACATCTGCCAGCCGAGCCAGGCGCCGACTGCGGCAAGCAGCTTGAAATCGCCAAACCCCATGCCCTCCTTGCCGGTGGTGATCCTGAACCCCCAATACACGCTCCACAGCGAGAGATAACCGGCGGCCACGCCGATCACCGCCGAGCCGAGGTCGACGAAAGTGCCGCCGAGGTTGAGCAACAGCCCGGCCCACAGGAGCGGCTGCGTGATCGAGTCGGGCAGCAACTGGGTGTCGAAATCGATGAACGACAGCGCGATCATGCACCACAGGAACAGCATCGCCGCGAATGCGGCGAGGCTGAAGCCGAAGTGCCACGCCGCGTAGGCGCTCGCCACTCCGCTCAAGGCTTCGATGAGCGGATAGCGCGGGCTGATGCGCGCGCCGCAGGCCGAACACTTGCCGCGCAGCGCGAGGTAGCTTGCTATCGGGATGTTCTCGAGCGCCGAGATCGGGTGAGCGCAGGCGGGACAGCGCGAGCGCGGCTGCGCCAGATTGAATGTGTCCTGCTTGGGTGGTTCCTCGCCGCGCAGCTCGGCGCATTGGACCTCCCAGTCGCGCTCCATGATCTTTGGCAGGCGATAGATGAGCACGTTCAGGAACGATCCGACGCACAGCCCAAAAGCGAGGCAGATCCAGGGAAAAATGGCCGGATGGGTCAGCGACCCGAGGGACGTCATATGCGGGGAGGAGGAAGAAGGGAGGGGAGAGGAGGTATGCGGGTCAGGCGCTTTGCCCCCTCTATCCTCACCCTTTCCCTTCCCGGTCTAGACCGCTTGGCCGAGCTTGAAGATCGGCAAGTACATCGCTATGACCATGCCGCCGATCAGCGTACCAAGGACCACCATGATCACCGGCTCCATCAGGCTGGAGAGCGCATCCACGGCGTCGTCCACCTCGGCCTCGAAAAAGTCGGCGACTTTGGACAGCATGCCGTCGAGCGCGCCCGACTCCTCGCCGATCTGCACCATCTGGATCACCATGCTGGGGAACACGCCCACGTCGGTCATGGCCACGGTCAGGCTGGAGCCGGTGCTGACCGCTTGCTGGATTTGCTTGGTCGCCACCAGGTAGACGTAATTGCCCGCGGCACCACCTACCGAATCGAGCGCCTCCACCAGCGGCACGCCGGCTGCAAACATGGTCGAGAGCGTGCGCGTCCAGCGCGCGATGGTCGATATGCGTATCAGATGGCCGAATACCGGCGCCTTGAGCAGCAGCTTGTCCATGAAGATCTGCACCGCGAGCGAGCGCTTCCACGAGTACATGAAGCCGTAGACCCCGCCGAAGATCGCCGGGAAGATGATGTACCAGAATCTGACGAAGTTGTCCGATATTGCCATTACCACCAGAGTCGGCGTGGGCAGGTCGGCGCCGAAGCTCGTAAACACCTGCTTGAACGCGGGGATCACGAAAATCATGATCACGGCCGTGATGATGAAGGCCACTCCGATAATTGCGATGGGGTAGAACAGCGCAGCCTTGATTTTGGACTTGATCGCCTGCGTCTTCTCCTTGTAGCTCGCCAGGCGGTCGAGCAGGGATTCCAGAATACCGGCCTGCTCGCCCGCGCCCACCAGGTTGCAGAACAAGGCGTCGAAATACAGGGGATATTTGCGGAACGCCTGGGTCAGGCTGGAGCCCGTCTCGACGTCGGTCTTGATCGACATCAGCAGCCGCGCGACCGCCGGGTTGCTGTGGCCCCTGCCGACGATGTCGAAAGACTGCAGCAGCGGCACGCCGGCTTTCATCATGGTGGCGAGCTGGCGGGTGAACAAAGTGACATCTTTTTCCGAGACGTTGCCACCGCCTCCGGCCTTTTGCTTCTTGACCTTGGTGATCTGGATGCCCTGGCGGCGCAGCGTGGCGTTGACCACGGCCTCGCCCTGGGCGCGCATCTCGCCCTTGACGACCTTTCCCGACTTGTCCTTCCCCTCATATACAAAGGTGAAGTCCTTGACTTTGTCTTTTCCCGCTGCGGCTGTAGCTGTGGCCATATTGTCTCCCGACGCGTGCCGCTTATTGTATTACCGATTGATTCATGATGCACTGCCCAAGGTTTTTAGTAAAGCCTGAGAATGCTCGTCTAATCTATTGAAGATAATAACGTTTCAAATAACTCCGCGCAAGCATTCACGCACCTCGTTGGCCCGGTGGCCAGTTCAGGATTTTCCCGGCGTGGGGAGCACCTGCGCCTTGGGCTTGAACAGGCGCACGGTCTTCACCACGCGGTCCTGGGTCTGCACGATTTCCATAGGCACGCCGGCGATCTTCAGGCTGACGCCGGCTTCCGGAATATCCTGGAAATGTTCGATGATCAGGCCGTTCAGGGTCTTGGGGCCATCCAGCGGCAGCGCCAGGCCCAGCTTGCGATTAAGCTCGCGCAGGGGGCTCGCGCCTTGCACCAGCGCGCTGTCGTTCTTGTCCCAGGCGCGAATGCTGGCGACCGAAGGGGAATTGGTGGTGAACTCGCCGATGATTTCCTCGATGATGTCCTCCAGCGTCATCAAACCCTGCAGTTCGCCATACTCGTCCACCACCAGGGCGAAGCGCTGGCGGTTTTCCTGAAAGTATTGCAGCTGCGCAAACAGCGGCGTGCTCGCCGGAATGAAGTAGGGCTCGGTGAGCAGTTCGGCAAGCTTGTCGCGTTCGAGATCGCCTTCGCGCATCAGCGCGAGCACCTTCCGGAGGTGCAAAATGCCGGCGATGTTGCCGAGCTCGTTGCGGTAGACCAAGAGCCGCGTGTGATAGCTGGTGGCGAGCTGTTCGACGATGCGCTCGAGCGGCGCCTCCAGATCGATGGCTTCGATCTGCGCGCGCGGAGTCATCACGTCCTCCACCGTGATGCGCTCCAGATCGAACAGGTTGACCAGGATGCTGCGGTGCTTCTTCGGGATGTAGTGGCCCGCCTCCAGTACCAGCGAGCGCAGTTCCTCGCTGGAGAGGCGCTGCGGTTCGCCGCCTGAGGGAGGCTTGATGCGCAGCAAGGTAAGCAGAGCGGAAACGAACAGATTGACGAACCACACCACCGGACTCAGCAGTTGCAATAGAGGCACCAGTACATAGGCGGCGACAGGCGCGATGCGCTCGGCGTAGGCGGCGCCGATCACCTTGGGGGTGATCTCGGAGAACACCAGAATCAGGAAGGTGACCGCGAGGGTGCCCAGACCGAGCGCGATCTTGTCCTCGCCAAAGAACTGGATGGTGATCAGGCCGACCAGCGTCGCGGCCGCGGCATTGACCAGGTTGTTGCCGAGCAGGATCACGCCCAGCAGCCGGTCAGTGCGGGCGAGCAGCACATGCGCCAGCTTCGCGCCGCGATGGCCGAGTTTGACCAAATGCTTCAACCGATAGCGGTTGAGCGCCATCATGCTGGTCTCGGCGAGCGAGAAAAACGCGGAGAGGATCAGAAGCACTATCAGCGCGCCGAACTGCGCCGATAAGGGGATGTCGTCCATATGAGGCCGCGACCAGCGCTAGCAGTCAGGTGCAGGATGCAACAAATTCAGAATGCAAAGCGAAACCCGCAACTTTGCCTCTCGCTTTGCACTTGTAGCCCTAAACCTTTCCAAGGATGACTTCGAGCACGAACATGCTGCCGACGTAGGCGAGCAGCAGCGTAAGGAAGCCTGCGAGCGTCCAGCGCAGCGCGGTGCGACCGCGCCAGCCCCAGCCGTAGCGGCCGACCAGAAGCGCGGCGAAAATGAACCAGGACATGATGCCGAACACCGTCTTGTGATTGAAGCGCACCGCCTTGCCGAACAACTCCTCGGAAAATACGAAGCCCGTCCCCAGCGTCAAGGTCAGCAACACGAAGCCGAGGGTGAGGATCCGAAACAACAGCACTTCCAGCGTCATCAGCGGAGGCAGCGAGGCCCAAGGTCCGGCGAGTGACTCGCCCGAAGGCCCGCCGGCATGCTTACCACCGTGCAGGCGCCGCTCCAGCACCGTCATCAGGGCGGCATGCAGCGCGGCGATGGTGAACAGGCTATAGGCGAGCATCGCCACCAGCAGATGGACTCTGAATTGGAAGGATTGCGTATAGGCCGGTGTCTCCGGACCGGCAAAGAACGCCGGCAGCAGCGCGCACACCGCGGCGAGCGGCAGCACCAGCGCCTGCATGCCCTTGACGTCGTAGATCAGGCTTTCCACCCAGTAGATCAGCACCGTCAGCCACAGCATCACCGACAGGGCCTGGGAAAAACCGAAGCGCAGTTCGGGCGCGGCAAACAATTCGGCATAGAGCAAGTACGAATGCAGCGTGAACGGCGCCAGTATGGCCAGCCGCTCCCAGGAGGCAATGCCCGTCCCTACGCCCGCGCCCGCCGCCTCGGCGCGGGCTCTCCAGCGCGTGTTCCAGAAATGCCATCCCAGCGTCGCGTACAGAAGCGAGGTGAGCGCATAGGGTAAAATGCCGGACATGTCCAAATTTTACACTACAGAATGCTAGACAACCTGACCAACCGCTTGTCCAAGGTCATCAAGACCCTGCGCGGCGAGGCGCGCCTGACCGAATCCAACGTCGCCGACGCGCTGCGCGAGGTGCGCATGGCGCTGCTCGAGGCCGACGTTGCCCTGCCGGTGGTGAAGGATTTCATCGTCGCGGTGAAGCAAAAAGCCATGGGCGAGGAGGTGATCGGCAGCCTTACGCCCGGTCAGGCCCTGGTGGGCGTGGTGCAGCGCGAACTCGCCCGCCTGATGGGCGGGGAAAACGCCGTGCTCAACCTCGCCGTCACCCCGCCCGCGGTGATCCTCATGGCCGGCCTGCAGGGTTCGGGCAAGACCACCACCAGCGGCAAGCTGGCGAAGTTCCTTGCCGAGCGGAAGAAGAAACCGCTGCTCGCGAGCTGCGACGTCTACCGCCCGGCCGCGATCGAGCAACTGCGCACCATTGCGCGTCAGTTGGAAGTTGATTTCTTCGAATCGACGCCTGGACAAGAGCCGTTGGATATCGCGCTGGCCGCGCTCGATTATGCGAAGAAACACTATAACGATGTGCTCATCGTCGACACCGCCGGCCGCCTGGCGATCGACGCGGCGATGATGCGGGAGATCGCGGAACTGCACGCCGCGCTCAGTCCCGTCGAGACCCTGTTCGTGGTCGACGCGATGCAGGGCCAGGACGCGGTCAACGTGGCCAAGGCCTTCAGCGACGCGCTGCCGCTCACCGGCGTGGTGCTGACAAAGCTCGACGGCGATGCGCGCGGCGGCGCGGCGCTGTCGGTGCGTCAGGTCACCGGCAAGCCGATCAAGTTCGCCGGCGTGGGCGAGAAGCTCGCCGCGCTGGAAGCCTTCCACCCGGAGCGCATGGCCGCGCGCATTCTCGGCATGGGCGACGTGCTGTCGCTGGTGGAGGAGGCGAGGAAGAGCGTCGATGTCGAGGAAGCGCAGAAGCTCGCCGACAAGATCAAGCGCGGCAAGGGCTTCGACCTGGAGGACTTCAAGCAGCAGATCGCCCAGATGCGCAAGATGGGCGGGCTCTCCTCCATGATCGACAAATTGCCGGCGCAACTGGCGCAGGCAGCGCAGGCGCAGTCGGCCGACATGGGCGAAAAGCAGATGCGCCGCATCGAGGGCATCATCAATTCCATGACCCGGCAAGAGCGCGCGCATCCGGAGTTGATGAAGGCTACGCGCAAGCGCCGCGTCGCCGCGGGCGCGGGCGTGCAGGTGCAGGAGGTCAATCGCCTGTTGAACCAGTTCGAGCAGATGCAGAAAATGATGAAGCAGATGCAGAAGGGCGGAATGGCAAAGATGATGCGCGGGATGAAGGGGATGATACCGGGGATGCGCTAGGGCCATGGCCGTTGTTGCCTTCGCGCTTGCGCGGACGGCGCCCCGTCCGCGCGGATCACCGATTGCGTACGGATGAAAAGCACATCCGTACGCAATCGGCGATCTTGTATAAAACCCCCGTGCCCTGTTTGGTGTTAACCAGAACCGTGTTTTCCCTACGGATGTGCTTTTCATCCGTATGGAAAACACGGTTGGCGCGCAGAGCGCGCAATGTTTGCACGGCCCCATCGACGGACGTGCGCAGATGCTTCGAGTTGCAACGCGCTAATACGCTATCGCCGCCCCGTCGCTCCTCGGATCTGACGCTCCCCAGCGCGCGCCGGTGACGGGGTCGATCGTAATGCCGTGCGCATGGCCGGCCAGTTCGTTCCATGCCCCCCAGCGGTTCAGCACATGGCCCCTGCGCTCGAGTTCTTTCAGTGTGGCCTCCGGATAACGCCCCTCGACGTTGAGCAGGTCGCGCGATTCGCCCAGCGCGAAGCGGCCAGAGAGCCAGCGCGGCGCTTCACCGTTCTTCAGGAAAATCGCGGCGGCTTCCCGGTTCTGCGCCAGTTCCGGCGCGGTCGCGGCGATCCAGTTCGCGAGGCGTTCGGTCACCGGAAAACCCTCGCGTGCGGGCAGGCGACCATGCCGCGCGGGGCGAGTGTCGGCGGGCGGCCGGTGTGCATTTCGATCATGGGCGATTCGTTTCGGGTGCGCTTGAGGGTCGTATGGGAACACAATCGAATGAAACGGGCAATGCTTGCACGCAGCGACTGTCGGTCGGACAACAATCGGACAGACATCCGAGCAAGCTCGGCTTTCACCGTTAATCAAGGTCGGGCCCGATCTCCGGACTCATGGCAACGCTGGGCGGGTTCCAGGAGACGATGCCGATCACGTACTTAACCAACTTCGGTTCTGCCGCGTTGACGCACGATGGCACTCGATTGTTGCAATCGAGGCGTTGCGATGACACCGGCGCACACGTCGCCGCGTTGTTCGCATCATGTCAAGATGCTGCGAGCCAAGTGCGGGAGCGGCGGGAAGGATGCGGCAAGGCGGTGTGTATCGCCCGCGCAAGCCCTGTGCGAGCCCGCTTTACCAATGCGCCGATCGCCACATGGTGCAACTGCGATCCGAGGGGCGCTTGCAGCGGCTGCTCGAAGAGCGCGTCATCGATCGTTTCCTGAAATGCGGGGACCCGCACTACGGGTTCGCGCGAATCTATTGTCCCGAATGCCGGCACGACTACCTGCTCGCGTTTTCCTGCAAGGCTCGGTATTTCTGCCCGAGCTGCCACCAGAAGCGCGTGCTTGCCTATGGGGATTGGGTCGAGGAAAACGTGCTTGCGCCAGTGCCGCACCGGCAATACGTCTTCACCGTGCCGCGAATCCTGCGGCCGATCTTTTCGCGCCAGCGACGCCGAGGGCCGCAAGAAACTCGCGCAGTACATGCTGCGCGCGCCGTTTTCGCTGGAGAAGATGATCTACCTCCCTGAAACCGGAATGGTCATGTACCGCTCGCACATGCACAAGGGCTTGAAGCGCAATTTCCAGTTGATGCCCGGCGCGCAATGGCTCGAAATGCTCTGCCGGCATATTCCGGACCGCTTTGAGCACCTTGTACGGTATGTGGGATGGTATTCAACCCGCTGCCGGGGCGAGCGGGCACGCGCCGCCGCGTCGGCAGCAGCGGTGCAAGCACCGGAGGACGCATCAGTGGTTGCCGCCCGCGCCCGATCGGCGTGGGCACGATTGATCCACAAGGTCTATGAGGTCGATCCTTTGGTATGTGCCAAGTGCGGTGCGCCGATGCACGTAATCGCGCTGATCGATGACGTCGCAGTCATTCGCCGAATCCTCGAACATCTGGGTCGCTGGGCGCCGCGTCAGGTGCGACAGAATCAGCGCGCGCCACCGAGGGAGGTAAAGGGCATGGGCGGATCAAAACCGCCGGTGCACGAATGGACCTACCATCCCGTTCCCGATATCGCCTGAGTTGCTGAACAAAGGCAACGCCCCGGATCAACGAGGGTGCGGGGCAGAACTTGCCTTGCTGTGACGGTTGGAATTGATTGCCCAGCAATTTACCACTAAACTCGCTCCCATCGCCCCCGCCGGGAGTGCGTAGCGGAGTGAAATTAACATAATGTGCATTGTGCGCGGTCCGGGTCGCGTTCGCACAAGGAATTGCGACGGGCCGGCAAGGCCCTCCAGCTTTGCGG
>JACRAS010000110.1 GCA_016234705.1 Betaproteobacteria bacterium
CGCCAGGGTGGGCATGGTGTTCCAGAAGCCGACGCCGTTCCCTATGTCGATTTACGAAAACATCGCCTTTGGCGTCAAATTGTACGAAAAACCCAGCCGCGTGGAGATGGACGAGCGCGTCGAATGGGCGCTGCGCCAGGCGGCGCTATGGGACGAAGCCAAGGACAAGCTGAAGCAAAGCGGACTCAGCCTGTCGGGCGGCCAGCAGCAGCGCCTGTGCATCGCCCGCGCGGTCGCGGTCAAGCCCGAAGTGCTGCTGCTGGACGAACCGACCTCGGCGCTGGACCCCATCTCCACCGCAAAGATCGAGGAATTGCTGAACGAACTCAAGGCCGACTACACCATCGCCATCGTCACCCACAACATGCAGCAGGCCGCGCGCGTGTCCGACTACACCGCCTATATGTACCTGGGCCAACTGATCGAATTCGATGTTACCGACAAGATTTTTATCAACCCCGGCAAGAAAGAGACCGAGGACTATATCACTGGCCGATTCGGATAGAGGACTGCCGACTTACGGCTGAGCAGCGATGCGCACGCTCTCGGCCAGCATCGCCGCCAGGGCCTCCACCTTGGCGCCGTCCTCGCCCTCGACCATGACCCGCAGCACCGGCTCGGTGCCCGAAGGCCGCAACAGCACCCGTCCGGTCTTGCCCAGCTCGCGCTCGGCCGCGTCCCTGGCCTTGCACACTAGCTTGCTCGCGTCCCACTTGAACCCCTTGCCCACGTTCACGTTGACCAGTTTCTGCGGATACAGGACCAGGTCGCGCGACAGCTCTCCCAGGGTTGTATCGGTCTCGCAGATTGCGGTGAGCACCTGCAATGCCGACACCAGGCCGTCGCCGGTGGTGTGCTTGTCCAGGCAAATGATGTGCCCGGAGTTCTCGCCGCCGAGCTGCCATCCCTTCTCGTGCAACATTTCCAGCACGTAGCGATCGCCCACCTTGGCGCGCGCGAAGGCTATGCCGAGCTTGTCCAGCGCGCGCTCCAGCGCAAGGTTGCTCATCAGCGTGCCGACCACGCCGGGAACCGCACCCTGCTTGGCGCGCAGCCGCGCGATGATATACAGCAATTGATCGCCGTCGTAGGCCCTGCCGTTCGCGTCCATCATCAGCAGGCGATCGGCGTCCCCGTCCAGCGCGATGCCGAGGCTCGCATTGTGCTGCTTCACAGCCGTTTGCAGCGACTGCGGATTGCCGGCGCCGACTTGATCATTGATGTTGAATCCGTCGGGACTGACGCCTACCGTCACCACGTCGGCGCCCAGCTCGTGCAGCACATGCGGCGCGATGTGGTAGGCCGCGCCGTTGGCGCAATCGACCACGATCTTCAGGCGGCGCAGATCGAGCCTATTGGGGAAAGTGCTCTTGCAGAACTCGATGTAGCGCCCGGCGGCATCGTCTACGCGCCGCGCCTTGCCCAATTGCGCCGAAGGGCGGCATCGCATCGGCAGAACGAGCTGCGCCTCGATCTCGGCCTCCACCGCATCGGGCAGCTTGTCGCCGTCGGTGGAAAAGAACTTGATGCCGTTGTCGGGATAGGGATTGTGCGAGGCGCTGATTACCACTCCCGCCTGCAACCGGAGCGCGCGCGTGAGATAGGCGATTGCGGGCGTCGGCATCGGCCCCGTAAGCATCACGTCCACCCCGGCTGCGGCAAAGCCTGCCTCCAGCGAAGCTTCCAGCATGTAACCCGAAATGCGCGTGTCCTTGCCGATCAGCACCGCGGGGCGTGCGCCCGCTTTTTCTTTCCGCTGCAGCTTCGCGTGCCGCACTAATACTTCACCTGCGGCAAAGCCCAGGCGCACCATGAAATCCGGCGTGATCGGCGGCTCGCCCACCAGCCCGCGAATGCCATCGGTTCCGAAATATTTTCTTGTCATCGAGTCTCTTCCACGGCTGCAAGCACTGAAAGCGCGTCCCGCGTCGCCGCCACATCATGCACGCGCAGGATCCTGGCGCCATTTTGCGCCGCGATCAGGGCCGCGGCAATGCTCGCTGCAAGACGATCGCCTGCGGGCTTGCCGGTAAGCTTGCCCAGCGAGGACTTGCGCGACCAGCCGGCGAGCAGCGGCAAGCCGAGCGCATCGAATTCGCGCAGGTGGCGCAGCAGCTCGAGGTTGTGTTCCAGCGTCTTGCCGAAACCGAAGCCCGGGTCGATGACGATGCGCTCTGGCGCAATCCCCGCGGCGCGCGCGGCGCCGACGCGCTCGGACAGAAAGGCTTTCACCTCCGCCACCACGTCGCCATAGCTCGGATGTTGCTGCATGGTGCCGGGAGTGCCCTGCATGTGCATCAGGCACACGGCGGCGCCGGCGGCCGCGACGGCGGCAAGGGCACCGGGTGCGCGCAATGCGTAGATGTCGTTGATCATGCTCGCCCCCTCGGCGAGCGCGGCGCGCATCACCTCCGGCTTGATCGTGTCGACGGACACCGGCACCGGCACGCCGCGCAAACCCTGCAGCACCGGCAGCAGCCGGCGCAGCTCTTCGTCCGCGCCGACCACGGCGGCAGCGCCCGGCCGGCTGGACTCGGCGCCGATGTCGACGAGGTCGGCGCCCTCTTCAATCAAGCTGTGCGCTTGCGCGATGGCGGCAGCCGGGTCTAGAAACCTGCCGCCGTCGGAAAAGGAGTCGGGCGTAACGTTGACCACGCCCATGACCAGCGGCTTCGCCAGCGACAGCGAGAACCTGCCGCAACGTAGCGTGGGAGAGTTCAGGTCGCCGCGGGCGCCGCAGCGCCGGTGGTGCCGTCTTTCTGCGCTGGCGGCGGCGTGGTGCCGGATTGCTTCGGCTTGGGCTCGCGCGGCGCCTTGCCTTCCATGATGTCGTTCAACTGGTCGGCGTCCAGGGTCTCCCACTCGAGCAGCGCCTTCGCCATCGCCTCGACCTTGTCGCTGTTCTCCTCGATCAGGCGCCGCGCCAGGGCATACTGCTCGTCGATGATGCGGCGGATCTCCTGGTCGACCTTTTGCATGGTCACCTCGGAAACGTTTTTGTGCGTGGTGATGGAGCGGCCGAGGAACACCTCGCCCTCGTTTTCGCCATACACCATCGGTCCCAACGCATCCGACATGCCCCATTGCGTCACCATGCGCCGCGCCATCTCGGTGGCGCGCTCGAAGTCATTCGACGCGCCCGTCGTCATCTGGTGCATGAATATTTCCTCGGCGATGCGCCCGCCGAACAGCACCGCGATGGTCGAGAGCAGGCGCTCGCGGTCCATGCTGTAACGGTCCTCCACCGGCAACTGCATGGTCACGCCGAGCGCGCGCCCGCGCGGAATGATCGTCACCTTGTGCACCGGATCGGTCTTGGGCAGGAGTTTCGCCACCACCGCGTGGCCGGACTCGTGATAGGCGGTGTTGCGCCTTTCCTCCTCCGGCATCACCATCGAGCGCCGCTCCGCGCCCATGATGACCTTGTCCTTGGCGCGCTCGAAGTCGTCCATGTCGACCAGGCGCTTGTTCTGCCGCGCAGCGAACAGCGCGGCTTCGTTCACTAGGTTGGCGAGATCGGCGCCCGACATGCCCGGTGTGCCGCGCGCGATGATGTCGGCCTTGACGTCGGGGGCCATCGGCACCTTGCGCATGTGCACCAGCAGGATCATCTCGCGGCCGCGAATGTCGGGCAGCGGCACCACCACCTGGCGGTCGAAGCGGCCCGGACGCAACAGCGCCGGGTCGAGCACGTCCGGTCGGTTGGTGGCGGCGATCACGATCACGCCGGCCGTGGCTTCGAAACCGTCCATCTCGACCAGCAGTTGGTTCAGCGTCTGCTCGCGCTCGTCGTTGCCCCCGCCCAGGCCCGCGCCGCGCTGGCGGCCGACCGCGTCGATTTCGTCGATGAACACGATGCAAGGCGCATGCTTTTTCGCCTGCTCGAACATGTCGCGCACGCGCGCCGCGCCCACGCCGACGAACATCTCGACGAAATCCGACCCCGAGATGGTGAAAAACGGCACCTTGGCTTCGCCGGCGATCGCCCGTGCCAGCAGGGTCTTGCCGGTGCCGGGGTTGCCGACCATGAGCACGCCCTTGGGTATGCGCCCGCCCAGCTTCTGGAACTTGGACGGATCGCGCAGGAAATCAACCAGTTCGGAAACCTCCTCCTTGGCCTCCTCGCAGCCGGCCACGTCGGCGAAGGTGACGGTGTTGGTCGACTCGTCCAGCATGCGCGCGCGCGACTTGCCGAAGGAGAAGGCCCCGCCACGGCCCCCACCTTGCATCTGGCGCATGAAGAACACCCACACGCCGATCAAGAGCAGCATCGGGAACCAGGAGACGAAAATGTTCATCAGCAAGGAAGGCTCTTCTTCCGGCTTGGCCTTGATCTTGACGCCGTACTTCAGCAGATCTGAAATGAGCCAGATGTCGCCGGGGGAGTAGCTGGTGACGGTCTTGCCCTCGGTGGTCTTGGCCTTGAGGCTGCGGCCCTCGATCACCACTTCGGCAATACGCCCGGCTTTGACCTCTTCGTAGAACTGCGAATAGTCCATCGGCGCCTGGGCCGTCTGGCGCGTGTTGAACTGGTTGAACACGGTCATCAGCACCAGGCCGATCACCAGCCAGATTACGAGATTCTTAAACATATTGTTCATCTGGTTCCTACGCCACTATTGCCGCTCGTTGCCTATTTTACAGGGTTACCGCGCACAGGGGTTAGCTGCCACAACGCCGGGTAATTTGCACCCGCCCCAAGCCCTAGCCCTTCAGCCCCTTCCCCAGCAAATACACCTCGCTAGAGCGCCCGCGCGAGGCTTCGGGCTTGCGCGACGCCACTTTAGCAAACGCCTTGCGCATGGCCGCCAGAAACTCGGTGAAACCCGCGCCCTGGAACACCTTCACCAGCAATGAGCCGCCGGGTTTGAGGCATTGCCGGGCGAACTCCAGCGCCAGCTCGGCCAAATGCATGGCTCGCGCCTGGTCGCTCACCCCGATCCCTGAGATATTGGGGGCGAGGTCGGAGATTACAAGGTCTGCTTTGCGCCCGCCCAGGGCTTTGATCAGCGCATCGAGCACCGCCTGCTCGCGAAAATCGCCCTGGACGAAATGCACGCCCGGCAGCGGTTCCATGGGCAGCAGGTCCACCGCCACCACCCTGCCCTTGCTCCCGAGCCTGGCCAGCGCCACCTGCGACCAGCTCCCGGGGGCCGCGCCCAGATCGACCAGCAGTTGCCCAGGGACGAGCAGCCGGTCTTTTTCGTCCAGTTCCAGAAGTTTATAGGCGGCGCGCGAACGATAGCCTTCGGCCCTGGCCCTTTGCACATAAGGGTCGTTGACGTGCTCGCGCATCCACGCCTTGCTGGTCTTGCTGCGGCTCATGTTTTTGTCGGCCTGTTACAATCCAGTTTTGCCATTGTAACGATTATGAAATCCCTCTCCTCCGCCGAGCGCAAATTGCTCAAAGCACGCGCGCACGCGCTTAGTCCCGTAGTCACAGTGGGCAACGAACGCCTGTCGCCGCCGGTGCTCAAGGAAATAGAAACCAGCCTCAAGGCGCACGATCTGATCAAGATCCGCGTGACCGGGGATGACCGTGACGCGCGCCTAGGCCTGCTGGGCGAGATCTGCAACCGCACCGGCGCCTCGCCCGTGCAGCATATCGGCAAGATTCTGGTCGTGTACCGCGAAAATCCGGAACCGCCCGCGACCATCCCGAAGAAACGCCCCGCGCGCAAGCAGCCGCGGCGCACCAAGCGCAGCTATCAGAATTCCTGAGCCGCGAAGGGTATACACGGCGACTTAGATCGCGTCCCCTTCGTTGCCGAGTTTCGATTTTGTAAAAAACCACGGTGTTAGCCGTTATTGCCTTTCTCCAAAACCGCGTTTTCTGTACGGATGCGTTTTTTATCCGTACAGAAAACGCGGTTGGCGCGCGCAGCGCGCAATGGCCGCTACGTCGGCATCGATCGACGTAGGACGACACATCGAGCTGCAGCGATCGAGCTTGCGCGGACGGCGACCCGTCCGCGCGGA
>JACRAS010000113.1 GCA_016234705.1 Betaproteobacteria bacterium
ACGGTCGTGGTCATTGATAAGCCTCCCCAGTAATTCGGTGGGTTTTTCTATCTTGCGTGCAGCATGACAGGAGTGGCGCGGACATCCAACCATGGTACGAACGCTGCGCAAGATAGCAGCCATTTACAATATGATGCATTACTATCGTTTCGGCGGCTTGTCTTATGCAGATAACGCAAAAGCCAGTTCGCGGATGGGATAAGAAAATGCCGGACGTTACAGTTGCCGTCATCGATAAGTTTCACCAGCGCACCGTGGTCACGTCTCATCTGGCCGGAGCGACGCTCGACAATTTTTCCGGGATCGTCGCGCGGGCGGTGGCGAATGCAAAGTCCGTGCTGCGCGGCGACGCGCTTCCGGCAACCGACGTGCTGGTCGCGCCCGACCCCGCGCGAGGGCAGTTCATGACCCAGAATGAACGCGCGCTATTACCGAGGAGCAATTAGCAGAGCAAAGGCTGCGCTCAAGCTGATGCAGCCGAACTTGCGAGCAGAGGCCCGCGCTCATAGACCTTGGCGGCTCACAATCAGTCTTTCATCGAGGCAATACGATACTGGCGCGAATGCCTCCGGTTGGTCTGTTGCTGAGGACGAGCTCGCCACGGTGGGCCTGCACAATCGACTGGGCGATCGACAAGCCGAGGCCAACCCCGCCTGTCTCTCGGCTTCGTGACTCCTCAAGCCGATAGAAGGGATCGAACACGCGCGAGAGCTCTTGTTCGGGGATTCCGGGACCTTCGTCATCGATGATGATTTCAATCGTTTTCGGCGTCGTTTGGATCGCCACGCTCGCTGCCTTGCCATACTTGACCGCATTGTCGAGCAGGTTGCGGATCGCACGCTTCAAGGCATCAGGCCGGCAGTCGTACGCAACAGGCCGGGCTGGCTCCATCTTTGCCGGCAGGCCAGCATCCGCCATGTCGTCGACGATGCTTTGAACAAGCGCCGCGATGTCGGTGGGACGCCATAACTCAGTTGTGGCCTCGTCGCGGGCGAACTGCAGCGTTGCGCCAACCATCGAGTCCATCTCAGCGATGGTGGCCAGCATCTTGTCGCGTTCTTGCCGATTTTCAACGTTTTCGGTGCGCAGGCGTAATAGCGTCAACGGCGTGCGTAGATCGTGCGAGATCGCCGCCAGCATTCGCGTCCGATTTTCGATCAGCCCGCGCAGCCGGGCCTGCATGGTGTTGAACGCGCGCGCGGCCTGATGGGTCTCGATCGTGCCGGTCTCCGGCATTGCTGGAGCATTTAAATCATTGCCGAGCCGTTCGGCCGCTACCGACACCGCGGCCAGCGGCGCCGTCACGCGGCGCACCGCCCATACCGACACTGCGAGAATGACAATCGCCATAATCCCCATCGAAAGCAGGAACTGGCGTGAAAAAGCCGAGCCGCTCTCCGGTAGTGCGGTCGCGAACGAGAGCCATTGGCCATCGGGCAGCGGGACCGCAACCTGCAGATCACGGAAACCACCAAAGCCGCCAAAACCGCCAAAGCCGCGGAATCCGTGCATCATCGGGCCTGGCCCCATCATCGGGCGCCAGCCGCCAAACATAGGACTGTCTGGCGGCGATGCCGATACGCGCGGTTCGCGCGCCGATGTTAGCGAAAGCTGATCGATGAGAAACTCCTTGATCGCCTGGGCAACCGTTGTGTCATCGTCGTTCGGCACGATCGCTGGGGGCGAGGCCGAGAGCGATACGCGAAAGGTCTGATCGCTCAGGCCAGCAACGATCCGCTCGCGCCATTCGCGCGGAGCGTCCTGTACCAGCTTCGTCAGATTGGTAATGCGCTGTGCCGCCGTAAACCCACCGACCGCCCGCACCGCTTGGCTACGGTCCAGCGAATAGATCCACGATCCCGCGAGGAGCGACACGATCAAACCGGCGACCAGAACGAGCAGGGTCTGGCCGAATAGGCTCTTGGGAAGAAGCCGGTTCATTGGTGGGTCACCGCAGGCGTGAACATGTACCCGCCGCCCCACACCGTCTTGATGATCTTCGGATCACTGGGATCGAGTTCGAGTTTCTTGCGCAGGCGGCTGACCTGCGTGTCGATGCTGCGGTCGAGACCGGCCGCGGAACGGCCGCGCGCCAGATCAAGCAGCTGATCGCGATTGAGCACACGTTGCGGTCGCTCAACCAACGCAATCAGTAGGTCATATTCGCCGGTGCTCAGCGGCACCGTGACACCATCCTGGCGCAGGAGCGCGCGTGCGCCGGTATCCAAACTCCAGCGGTCGAAATGGTAGCTCTTGGGTTCTTGCTCGAGGTCTCCCTTCGATATTGTTTCCTGGCTGCGGCGCAGGACGGCTTTGATCCGTGCGATCAGTTCGCGGCTGCCGAACGGCTTCGAGAGGTAATCGTCGGCCCCCATCTCGAGGCCGATGACGCGGTCGACCTCCTCGCCCTTGGCGGTCAGCATGATGATCGGGAGGTTCGATTCGGCGCGAAGCGTCCGGCAAAGCGAAAGCCCGTCCTCTCCTGGCAGCATGAGATCGAGCAGGATGAGATCGATGCGGCCATCAGCCATGACCTTGCGCATAGCGCGGCCGTCCGCCGCCGTGCTGACCCGGAATCCCTCCTTGGTCAGCGCGCGCGAGACGAGATCGCGAATCTCGCGATGGTCGTCGACGATTAGGATGTGCGGTCCACCTTGCATTTTTGTAATATAGATCAATGAATGCTGCATGTTTTGCGAAATATGTGACGGATTATGGCTGCCGCCGCGCCTGACAAACTTTGTCACAAAAAACCTTGTTCCTGAAAAACTTGGGTGAACTCCGACCTTTCCAATGCGCACAAGCAACGGGTCCTCCGTTGCGCAGGCATTGGAGATTCAGATGAAGAAGACGTTTTTGGTGATCGGTGGTATCGCCGCCGCCACCTTGCTCGTGGGCGGCTGGGCTTTGGCGCAGTCACCCGGATATGGCCCTGGCGGTTTCGGCCCAGGCGGAATGATGGGCATGCATCGCCCGATGGGCCCCGGCATGAACGATCAAATGGGGCAAGGCATGCGGGGCCAAATGGGTCCGGGCATGCGGGGGCAGATGGGCCCCCGCATGCATGGTGGTCCGGGTATGACCCAATTCGATCCGGCACGGATCGATATCCTGAAGACCGAGCTCGGCATCACGTCGGCCCAGGAGCCGGCGTGGACCAAATACGCCAAGGCGGTCCAGGACTCGGCGGCCACGATGCAGAAGGCGCGTGAGGGCATCAATCCTGACGCCATCAGCAAGCTGAGCCCGCAGGATCGCTTTGCGTTGGTGACCAAGACGCGAGAGCAAGGACAGAAGCAATTCGAGACCGTGCAGACGGCGGCGAAAGAGCTTCTTGCCACGCTTAACGATACGCAGAAGGCCAAGGCCCAGACGAGCCTCCCAGGGCTCGCGTTCGGCCCCGGCATGATGCACAGCGCCGGCGTGGGCGGCCCGCCGTTCCGGCGTTAAGGCCAACAACGGACCCTCTGTTGCACAGGCATTGGAGATTCAGATGAAGAAGAAGATTTTGGTAATTGGCGGCATCGCCGCCGCCAGCTTGCTCGTCGGCGGCTGGGCTTTGGCGCAGTCACCCGGACATGGCCGTGGCGGCTTTGGCCCAGGCGGAATGATGGGCATGCATGGCCAGATGGGCCCCGGCATGAACGGTCAAATGGGGCAAGGCATGCGGGGCCAAATGGGTCCGGGCATGCGGGGGCAGATGGGCCCCG
>JACRAS010000111.1 GCA_016234705.1 Betaproteobacteria bacterium
CACAGTTCGGGCGCCATTACCGCGCTGGCCTATGCCGTCGAACGACCCAGGATCGCCCTTGGCGGCATCATCGTCATCGGGGTCATCACCGAGCCCGCGGGTAATCGCTACATGCAGACAACACCGCTGCTCGAAAAGCTCCGCCTGCCGGTGTTGGACATTTTCGGCAGCCAGGACCTGCCGCTGGTGCTGAACAACGCCAAGGCACGCGCCGATGCCGCGAAAAATGCCGGCAATGGTCGCTACGTCCAGGTGCGCGTCAACAAAGCCAACCATTTTTTCACCGACCACTACAACGATCTGCGCGCCAGCCTGAGTGCGTGGTTGGCGAAACTCCCGGCAAAATAACCCATCCTGGCCTAAGGGAAGCTCTGAATAAGTCCGTCCCCCGGGCTTCTCAGAGCACGGCCGCTCCTGCGTATCCCTGCGCCTGCGGCAAACGTGATTTTTTGCTTTTCTTCATTTTTCAAACACTTCCGTGTTTGAAAAATGGCGGTGCATCCCTGTACCGCAGGAACCTCTGACTTAATCAGAGGTTCCTTAGCCGCTTTGCGCGCCCGCGTGCTTCACGCTACGCTGGCGTCCCGTGTCCCCCAGAGAGCCTCTCCATGCCCTTCGCTATCGCCCTGCACATCCTCGCAGCTGTCATCTGGGTTGGCGGCATGTTCTTCGCCTACATGGCGCTGCGGCCGGTAGCGGCGAGCCTGCTCGAACCGCCGCTGCGCCTGCCGCTGTGGTCGCAGACGTTCGCGCGTTTCTTTCCGTGGGTATGGGCGGCAGTGCTGCTGTTGCCGCTGACCGGCTACTGGATGATTCTGGTTCCATTCGAGGGTTTTGCCAACGCCGGCGGGCACATCCATTTAATGCAGATCACCGGCTGGACGATGATCGCGATTTTTCTGCACATATACTTCGCGCCCTATCGCCGGCTCCGGCAGGCGGTCGCGGCGCAAAACTGGCCGGAAGGCGCGAAGCAGCTTGCGCTCATTCGGAGATTGGTCGGCACCAACCTGATCCTTGGGATTGTCACGGTGGTGATCGCCACCGGCGGTGCCTACCTTGCCGGCTACCTCGCGAGTCTTAACGACTAAAAATACCTCAGCGCGCTACCAACACGCCGCGGTACATCCGCATCTGGCAGGTAAACTCGTACTCACCGGGTTTGTCCGGCGTCACCGGCACCGTCACCGGCTTACCCAACGGCAACTCGGCGCTCACGCCGAGCGCATCGAATAAAACTCTCTCGGCGCACGGACTCGGGTCCTTGCGCAGAAAACGCAGCGTCGCGGTCTTCCCCACCGGCACCTCGATGCGGGCGGGTGTGTACTCGCCGTTCTCGACGAGAATCTCGACCGGTCCCGCGCCCGTCGCGCGCTGCGTCCTCGGACGCGAGCGCCAGAACCACCACACGATCAGGCCGATAACAGCAATGCCTGCGAGATTGATCAACCAGCGCATGTTATTTGGCTTTCTTCTTTTTCATTCCCCAAGGGGACTGCTGCAGCCATTCGGCGAATTTGTCCGACGCCAGCGGATGGCTCATGTAATAACCCTGCGCGTCATCGCAACCGAGAGCCTTCAACCGATCCCAGGCGCCCTCGGTTTCGACGCCCTCGGCGATGACCTTGAGCCCGCGATTGTGGCCGAGCTCACTGGTGGAGCGCACGATCACGGCATCGCTGTGGTTCACCGCCATGTCCTTCACGAACGACTTGTCGATCTTGATCTTGGCGACCAACAGGTCTCTGAGGTAGGCCATGGAGGAGTAACCGGTACCGAAATCGTCAATCGAGATCTGCAAGCCCAGGGCGCTTAACCGCTTGATGCAGTCCACGGCGCGCACCGGCTCGGCCATGACCGCGGTTTCGGTGATCTCGAGCTCGATCCGCGCTGGCGGCACCGTGGACTCCTTCAGCAACCTGGCGACCTGGTCGGGAAACTCCGCGTCCTGGATGTTAATCGCCGAGATATTGACCGCGACCGACAAGTCCAGGCCGGCGCGTTGCCATTCCTCGCACTGGCGCAGGGCGATCTTCAGGATGTGCTGCGTCATGGATTTAATCAGGCCGGTCTGTTCCGCCAGCGGGATAAATTTGTCCGGCGGCAGCAGGCCGTGTATCGGGTGCTGCCAGCGCACCAGCGCTTCCCCGCCGCTGACCCGGTCGGCGCCGAAATCGATCTTCGGCTGGTAGTGCAGCACCAGCTCGTTGTTGGCGAGGGCGCGGCGCAACTCGCCCTGCAAGGCGACACGATCATCGGCACCCTGGCCGAGTTCCTTGCTGTACACCTTGTAACCCCCGTGCGTTTGCTTGGCGAGATACATCGCGGCATCGGCCTCGCGCAGCAGCACCGTCGGGTCGTCGCCGTGCTCGGGGAACATGGCGATGCCGAGGCTGGCGCCGATCTCGACCTTCTGGCCTGAAATTTCCAGCGGCGCATCGAACGTCTTCAGGATTTTCTTGGCTGCGGCGACAGCGCCGTCGAGATCGTTGGCGGTCGCGAGCAGCACGGTGAATTCATCGCCGCCCATGCGTGCCACGGTATCGGATTCGCGCAGACTGGCGCGCACGCAATTGGCCACGTGCTGCAATACCCGGTCGCCGGCGAAATGCCCCAGGGTATCGTTGA
>JACRAS010000112.1 GCA_016234705.1 Betaproteobacteria bacterium
CCGAGCGCGAGGACAGCCGCCAGCGCCGCCTGGCGGCGATGGCGCTGCGCCGCGCCCAGCCGCATCCGGCCGCGCTCGTGAAGGGACGGCCGACAAAGAAGGACCGCAGGCTGATCCACCGCTTCACCGGGGACTAAACTAAGCCAGGGGCAGGCAAGTCGGCGCGGCGATCATCGATTTCCGCGGAAGCTACGAGGAATACCTGCTGCTGCAGGGGCTGGCCTGAGCAAACGCCGAGTTATTTCTTTTTCGCCTTCTTGCTGTTCTGGCGTATCCAGGCGGCAAAGTCTTCCTCGCTTATCGAACCCTCCGCTACGCGCAACATGGTAAGCACGCAATCAGCGTCAGCCGCTTCGAGCACATTGGCGTTCAAGAAAAGAAACAGTTCGAGTGCGACAAACGCAGTGCGCTTGTTGGCGTCGATAAAAGGGTGGTTGCGGGAGAGGCCGTAAGCGTAAGCTGCTGCACAGGCTGCGACATTGGGTTCGCCATAGGAGGCGAGGTTTTGCGGCCGCGCCAGCGCCGATTCGAGCAAGCCCGCGTCGCGCAAACCCGCGCTGCCGCCGTGCGCGGCAAGTTGTTCCTCGTGAATGGCGTGGACGACCGCTGCGTCGATCCAGACGAAGCGCATTACTTGGCCAATTCGCGCAATACGTTGCGGCGGCGCTTCATGATCCTGCGCGCTGCGCTCATCTGCTTTTCGAAAGCCGGGTCGTAGGCGGTAAGGCGAAACCCGCCCGGGGTTTCGGTCAGGAACAGGCGGTCGCCTTTCGCCAGATTGAGTTGCGCCAGCGCTTCCTTGGGCAGCACGACGCCAACGGAATTGCCGATTTGGGTCAGTTTGAGGGTGAACATGGTTCGCTCCGGTGTTATTACAAACGTAATAATACAAGGGCATAACGCATGTTACAACAACCGTGGTGGTCCGTGGTGGGAGTAAATTATTTGTTCGGCCGCTCCATATTGACAAAGGCGAAGTGATGGTATGCAATGATGGTATGGCTACGATGATACACCGAACTACCTTCGCCCTCGACAGCGACACTATGCGCAGGCTGAAAAAGCTTGCCTTGCGCTGGCAGGTGTCACAGGCTGAGGTGGTGCGACGCGCCCTAACCCAGGTTGAAAGTCTTCCCGATACGCAGCCGCTCGACGTGCTCGCCAGGCTGAAAAGCTATCACGCCGCATCCACGCTGGATGCATCCGAGGCAGATGCCTACCTTGCCCAGGCCCGCGCAGACCGTAAGCGGTGGCGCCGTCCATGATTTGTCTGGACACCAGTTATCTGGTGCGTGGGCTGATTGCCGCAACGCCGGAAGCGGCAAGCTTGATCAAATGGATTAAGAAAGGCGAGTTGTTGTGCGCCTCATCCATCGCCTGGTACGAGTTTGCTTGCGGCCCCGTCGATTCCGAAGGATTGAAACTGGGGCAGTCTTTGCTGGCCGGTGGCATATTGCCGTTCGATGAAATACAGGCGGCTCAGGCAGCGCGGTTGTTCAATGCGACGGGGCGTTTGCGCCGGCTACGTGTGGATGCAGTTGTCGCCGCTACCGCGATGGTCGCCGGCGCAAGCCTGGCCACGGGCAACAAGCGCGACTTTCTGCCTTTTGTCGAGCATGGTCTGAAGTTGATTTAAGATTTGAGGTCGCAAGCTGAGGTCAAAGAGCCCGGAGTGAAACTGGCTGTTTGAACCAGTGAATCAATAATTCCGCTCGAAATTCCGCTCATTTTCATGGGGATGAGTGCGCAATGGACATAAGAACTGTATGCGCCGTCCGGGATCTCATCACGCTTTGGCCCATCTGCGCACAGTTGAGTGCTTCGACTACTACGCCGATCGAAACTAAACAGGAGGAAGGGTTCCATTAAGATACGTGACGTGCCTGACGATCTTGCCCTTGGCCTTGTGAAATTCGCAGCGATTGAAGCCATCATCAGGTGGCTGCGCTGCGCCATGCAGAAGCTGGCGGCCTGACGTGCCGCTTTCCTGGAACGAGATCAAGAGCCGCGCGCTCACGTTCTCGCGCAAGTGGGAAGGAGAGACTTCCGAGCGGGCCGAGGCGCAAAGCTTCTGGAACGATTTCTTCGGCGTGTTCGGTATCGAGCGCCGCCGCGTCGCCATATTCGAAAAACAGGTCAAGCTGGTGCGCGCCGGCGAACACCTGAAGCGCGGCCGCATCGACGCTTTCTGGAAGGGCATGCTCCTGATCGAGCATAAAAGCGCGGATCAGGACCTCGACCGCGCCTTCGCCCAGGCGGCGGATTATTTCGAGGGACTGCCGCAGCGCGACTTGCCGCGCTATATCGTCGTTTCCGACTTCGCCCGCTGCAGCGAAGCGGAAATCGGGAAGGAAGCGGCCGGCGTAGAGGGCAAACCGGCTGGAGGACGGCTCTGCGCCTGGCTGAGAGGCACATCGCGCCGCAATACTGCCGATGAGAAATCCTTACAGCCGCTGACCTTGGGCAGCTTGGCCCGCGAGCAGGAAGGTTTTCGGGTATTTCCCTTCGCCGCAGATCTTGAACGAACCGAAATCCTTGTACCAGAGTCCGTCGGGTGCGTCTGGATCGGACTCTCTCCACGCTTTGAGCCGGTAGAGGTCGTCGGCGGTGATCTTGCGTTCGCGCAGTCGATCAAACAAGTGGTCACGGAGTGCGGGAGGAAGTCCGGTCCACTGGATTCTGGGCATTACTCACCGAACGTCATGCGGGTGAGCTCATCCTTGAGACGTTCGTGCTCTTTCGCATCGCTGGAGCGAGCCAGGCGATCAGCCAGATCGAAGAAGCGTTTCCTTTCCTGCTCTCGGGCTTCAATACCGGACTCTATGAGATCAACAATGACGCGGTTGGCGCTCGTGTTGCTGGTCTTCGCCAGCGATTTCACTTGGCGCGCGACGCTCGCGGGGAGGCTTACGCTCTGACGGATCAGTTTTTCGGCGATCGACATGGGGTCAGAATACACCAGATTGCACCAGAATGCACCAGAAATGAATAGCGGCAACCAGATCTATTTCGGCATCCAGAGATACCCGTTATCCGATAATTGATTGATTACCTGTCCGGTGTTGGGAACCGCATAGCGTCGAACGCCCGGTGCGGCGTTCGGTGTTCCCAGCAGTGGCATCGCCTGAATCGCTGCAAGTGATCTTTCAACCCGCTGCACAATCAGCCGCGCCGCTTGCTCATCATCGCGGCTGACGTATTCCAGCGTTTCAAGGTACGCGGCCCGTGCGCTAGGCAGCCATTCAAGCTGTCTGGCGAGGTTGCGCTCTGGCATGGCGGGTAATAGTCGCGCGCGCTTCGTTCATGACCTTCTGGTGCGGCACAGTGCCGGAGCGGACGATTTCTGCCTCAGCCATGCGCGCTGCCTGTACATCGTCTTCGCACTGCTCGAATCAGTCCCGAAGCACGAAACGCAACATGGATTTAGGGGTGCGCCCCGTTTCACGGGCAAGCTTTACCAGGCGGCGTTGCTGCGCCTGAGTGAGAACTGGTTGTTGCATGCGTTGCGCTCCTTCTGAAAGTTGGTGGCAAAATTGTAGCATCAGGGCGTGGTGCGGCTGAAGTGTTCTGCGAAAAAAGTCAGCCGTCAAACCGGCTGGAGAATGGCTCTGCGCCTGGCTTGCAGGCATGCCGCCCTGCGATTGTCTTCTGGACCTGTGCCAGCGATGAATGATGATGCGCTTGCTGTTTCCGGGAGTTGATTACGTGTCTGATCCCATCCTCCGAAGCTATTGCTAGGCAGCGGGAGGACAGCGCCAGGATCGGCGGCGCGGTAGAATGACCGGGTCAGGGGGCACAGAAGACTCCCTCCAACGCCAGTGCCGGTGCCGGTGCCGCAGGAGAGGCAGACCACTAAAGGGGCGCCTCGTGAAAAAAACAAGTAGGCAGGAAGGGAAAGGCCGCTCACGCTCAAGAACTGCCGCGGAGGCGAAACTCGCCGGTTCCGCCGCCGCGGCCGCGGCGGTGAAAGCGGAAACGCCGGGGCGGCTCGTACAGGAACTTCGCTTGCATCAAGCCGACCCGCGTGGCGTGCCGGGCGACAGCGCCGCGAGCAAGCGCCGCGAGCAGCGCCTGGCCGGCATCATCGCATCGGCGATGGACGCCATCATCGCCATCGACGAGCGCCATGAAATCACGCTCGTCAACCCCGCGGCCGGGCAAATGTTCGGCTACAGCGAAGCGCAGTTGCTGGGCAAGCCGATCTCCATGCTGATTCCGGAGCGCTATCACGGGGCGCACGACGCGCATATCCGCAACTTTGCGCGCGCCAAGGTCACCAACCGCGGCATCGGTCGTTTTGGCCGGATCGTGGGACGGCGGGCCGACGGCCGCGAATTTCCGGTCGACGCCTCGATTTCGCAGATCGAGGCGGCGGGGGAGCGGCTGTTCACCGTGGTGCTGCGCGATATAACCCAGCGGATCGAGTCGGAGAAAGCGCTGCGGAAGAACTACGAACTGCTCGATCGCATTTTCGCGACGACGCATTTCTGCATCGTTTATCTGGACCGGGAGTTCAATTTTGTGCGGGTGAACCAGGCCTTTGCGGTCGCATGCGGCTATCCGCCCGAGTTTTTTATGGGCAAGAACAACTTTGACCTGTATCCGGGTGAAAAAGCGGAAGCCATCTTTCGCAATGTAGTGGCTACCGGCCAGCCATTTACGATCTATGCGGCTCCGTTTCGGTTCCCCAACCATCCCGAATGGGGCGTGAGCTATTGGGACTGGACCTTGCATCCCCTGCGCAACGCGGATGGCGCCGTTGATGGGCTGCTGTTCGTGCTCCTGGATGTCACCGAGCGCAAACGCGCCGAGCGCGAACATGCGCAATTGGCGGCGATCGTCGAATCGAGCAACGACGCGATTCTGATCCGCGGGCCCGACCGCAGCATCCTTTCCTGGAACGCCGCCGCCGAGCGGCTGTTCGGCTGGTCCGCGCGGGAGGCGGTCGGGCGGCCGATCGAACTGATCGTGCCGCCCGAGCGCACGGGACGGCGGCGCAGGTTCATCGAGGGTGCGGCGCGCGGCGAGTCTTTGACTCCGGTCGAAACCATTCACTTGCGCAAGGACGGCGCGCGCATCCCGACCCAAATCACGTTTTCACCGGTGAGGGACAAGCAGGGCAAGGTGGTTGCGCATTCGTACACGGTGCGCGATATGAGCGAACTCAAGCGCAAGGAGGAGGCGCTGCGCGGCTACGCCACCCGCTTGCGCCAACTGTCGCATCGATTGCGGACCGTGGAAGAGACTGAGCGGCATGAGATTTCGCGCGAGCTGCATGACCGCGTTGGGCAAGATCTGTCCACGTTTGCCCTGATATTGGGTTCGCTTGGCGCCAAGCTCCCGCGGGAGTCGCTGCGCGCGATCGCGAAGCCGTTGCAGGACATGCAAGCCCTGCTCAAATCCATGGTCGCGAATGTGCGCGACGTAATGGCCGAGCTCAGGCCGCCGGTGCTGGACGATTATGGATTGCTCGCGGCGCTGCGACAGCTCGCGACGGAGTTTGCCCAGCGCAGCGGTATTGCGGCGGAACTGAGCGGAGTAGAACTGCTGCCACGCCTGCCGCTCATCGTGGAGAGCGCGATGTACCGCATCAGCCAGGAGGCGCTGAATAATATCGCCAAGCACGCGCAGGCGAAAAAAGTGGAAATCAGCCTCCATGCGGCTTCCGGACGAGTCATGCTGGATATTGCGGATGACGGTGTCGGCTTTGATGCGAACGAAACATCGCCAAACAAACAACACTGGGGCCTGATCACCATGCGTGAGCGCGCGGAGGTGGTAGGGGTCGTATTTCGCCTCGAATCCGCCCCTGGGGCCGGCACCCGGATCGCGCTCGAAGCGGAGCGCGCGGCGACATGACGATCCGGGTGCTGCTTGCCGATGACCATGCACTGATGCGCGAAGGCTTGCGCGCGCTGCTCGCCACCACGCCGGACATCGAGATCGTGGGCGAGGTTCGCACCGGACGCGAAGCGGAACGGCAGGTAGCGCGGCTCAATCCCAACGTCGTGCTCATGGACATCGCCATGCCCGACCTGAACGGCATCGAGGCGGCGCGGGTGATCCACCTGAAATCTCCGGCGGTACGGATAGTCATGCTTTCGATGCACGCGACGGCCGAATATGTGTACCGCGCCTTCGAAGCGGGCGCTTGCGCTTACCTGCTGAAGGAAATGGCGGTCGAGGAGGTAATTACCGCAGTGCGCACGGTCCATGGGGGAGGGCGGTATCTGAGCCCGGCCCTTGCCGAATCCGTGCCCGACTCCGGCGCCGGGCAGGCGCGCAGTCCGGTCGACAGCTTAAGCGCACGCGAGCGGCAAGTGCTGCAACTCGTGGTCGAAGGCCGCACCAGCAGCGAGATCGCGCGCATGATCCACTTGTCCCCGAAATCGGTCCAAACGTATCGCAGCCGCTTGATGTCGAAGCTGGGCGTAAGCGACGTGCCCTCGCTGGTGAAGTTCGCGCTCGAGCACGGCCTGACGCCGCCCCAGTAGCGGGCGCGGCGGCAGCGGGCCGGGCCGCATCAACTTCCGTCGATCTTTGCCGTCTCCTAAGGGCGACACATTGTCATGCTTTCCCTACAGACGGTGATGCCGCCTACTGCTATAGCTTCGCCCAAGCCGTACGAGTTGCCGCGGCGACGCTTGGTTTGCCAAGGATAAGGTCGATGACGAACAAGACCGATGGCCGGGGCCGGAAGACCGTGCTGATCGTCGAGGATCAGGCGCTGCTGCGCCAGAACTTGCACTACTTCCTGCAGGACGCGTTTCCGGACCGCGATTTTCGCGAGGCCGCCGACGGCGCAAGCGCACTCGAAGCCTGCAATATGTACCGGCCCGATCTGGTGCTGATGGACAAGTGCCTGCCCGACGCCGACGGCATCGATCTGACCGCCCGGTTGAAAATCCTGTATCCCGGTATCCAGGTAATCGTCATTTCGCACCGCAGCGGTGAAACCTATGTGGAGCACGCCTTGGCAGCCGGGGCGCGCGCCTACCTGGTCAAGGACAACCTGGCCACCGAGCTTATCCCGGCGGTGGCGGCGACCATCGGCGTTGTGCCGGCGACGGGTACGGGAAGTTCTTAATGGGCGAGGTGGGCCTTTGAGCATCCGCATCCGGCTTTTGCTTCTGATCCTGTTCGCGACGCTCATCCCCGCGTTGGTGGCCGGGATGCAGTTTCTCGAACGTCGCGACGCCGAGATCGCCGCTGCGCGGCAAGACCTGGCCGCGACGGCCCGGCAGGTTGCGCAGGACCTCAGGGATACGGTCCGGGCCACGGCGCAGCTTCATTACGGATTGTCCCGGGCGCGGGATCTCGACACGCAGGACCGGGCGGCCTGCTCCGTATTCCTGGCCGATGTGCTCAAGGAATATCCGCAGTACACCGGAATACTCACGATCAAGCCGGATGGCGAGCTGTTCTGCGATTCGCTGCGCACCGGCAGGACGTTGAACCTCAAGGATCGCCGCTATTTTCAGGACGCGCTCAATGCCAGGAATCCGCTCGCCGTCGAGCCGGCGTTCGGCCGGCTGACGGGAATCGCGGTGCTGCAGATTGCCTACGCCGCGCGGCGCGCAACGGGCGAAGCGAAGTTCGTGCTGCTCGCATCGCTGAACCTGGAAAAGACCATGCAGTCCCGTTCGCAGACGCTGCCAAGACAAAATGCGGTGATCGCGCTCGTGGACGCCAAGGGAACCGTTCTCACCTGGCATCCGGAGGGAGGGAAACTGCGCGGCACAACCATCGCCGATTCGCCGCTGTTTCGCTTTGCCCGGGAGCGCCAGGGCGAGGAAGTGCGCGAGGATATCGAGTCCGGCGGCGTATCCCGGATCTGGGCAGCCGGTACATTGCCCGAGTTTCCCGCAGCCGGGCTGCACGTCCTGGTCGGGGTATCGAAGCAGGATCTGCTCGCGGCGGCGAATCGAAACCTGGGTCAGGCGCTGGCTACCCTGCTCGTTGTCTGGCTGCTGGTATTCGCCGGCGCGTGGATGCTGGTGGATCTGGGCGTGCGCCGCCAGGACGTAGCGCGCCCAACGGCCGAGTCCGGCGAGGAACGCTTTCGCGACCGCCAATCCACGTGGAGACCGCTTGCCGTATTTCTGGTTTTTACCGTCGTGGTCGCAGCGGCGGGTTATGCGTTTTTCGAGCAGCTCGCGCAATCGGCCAGGTCCGATGCCGCGAAAGCACTTGCCTCGATCGGCAAACTGAAGGCGGAACAGATCCGTTATTACATCGAGAGATACGAGAAAAACGCCAACTCGATCGCGCGGCTGCTGGGACAAGACGGTCTGACGGATTGGCTGGGTCGCGGCGTGGCTGAAATGCCCGCGCCCTGGCGGGAAGCGCTGCTCGAGGTGATGCGAAACCGGGGCGACGACGCCTTGCTGATTCTCGACCCCGGCGCGACTATCCGCTTTGGCGCAGGGCAGTACACCCGCCTCACCGCCGAGGGCCGGCGGCTCGCGCTCAAGGCGGCGACCGGGGCCATCGCCGTCACCTCGGACATCTATGCGGGCGATCCTTCCGCGCCCGAGCAGGCCTTGCTGGACATCTTTGTCCCGATCATGAGTCCCGATCGCGCCCGCGCGGCAGGCGTGCTCGTCCTGCGCAGTAATCTGGCTTATCTGTACGGCCTCATTCAAACCTGGCCGGTGGAAAGCCGCAGCGCGGAGTCGGTCCTGGTGCGCAAGGACGGCGACCACGCGCTTTTTCTCAATGAGCTTCGCTTCAGCAAGCAGACGGCGTTGCGCATGCGCGTGCCTCTGGCCGCCGGCAAGGATTTCCCGGCGTGGCCGTCCACCGTTGCCGCCCGAGGCGAAACCGGGATCTGGGAGGCGCTCGATTATCGCAGTCAGCCGATCCTCGCCTATACGCTGCCGGTGCCGGGCACCGGCTGGGGGATGGTGGTGAAGGTGGATATGGACGAAGTGCTGGCGCCGGTGCAAAAGCTGAGAAACGCCACCATCGGTGTCGCGGCCGCGTTCATTTTTCTCGCGCTGCTGGCGTTGCTGGCGTGGCTAGGGGCGGTGCGCAGACAAATGGAGCGGGAACTGGCCGAGGGCCGGCGCATTCGCGAACTCAATGAATCGCTGGAACAGCGGGTTCTTGAACGGACAGCGCGATTGGAGTCTGCCAATCACGTAATCCGGACCCAGATGGAGCGAGCCGAGGGGTTGCTGGAAGCCGCTCCCGATCCCGTGGTCATCGTGGACCACAAGGGCCGAATCGCTATTGTCAACGCCAGGACCGAGGCGGTGTTCGGTTATGCGCGCGCGGAGCTGCTCGGCCAGCCCGTCGAGCTGCTGATCCCCGAGCGCCTGCACGCGGCGCACCTCGCGCAGCGCGCCCCGTACCAGGAGAAACCCCAAGCGCGTGTCATGGGCGCGGGCCGCGATTTGCTTGCGCGCCGCAAGGACGGCAGCGAGTTCGCCGTGGATGTAAGCCTTAGCCCGCTTGTGACACCGGAGGGGACGCTCATCATCAGCACGGTCCGCGACGTGACCGAGCGCAAGCAGGCGGAGCGAAGGATCCGGGAGCAGCTCGAACATTTGAACTTGTTGGATCACATCACACGTGCGACCGGCGAGCGCCAGGACCTGCGGAGCATCTTTCAAGTTGTCGTCAGAAGCCTCGAAGACAGCCTGCCGATCGATTTCGGCTGCGTCTGCCTGCATGACCGGGCGGCGAATGCCCTCCGGGTCACCTGCGTTGGCGCGAAGAGCGAGGCGCTTGCGCACGAGCTGATGATGGACGAGCAGGCATCGATCGACGTGGACGAGAACTGCTTGGGGCGCTGTGTCCAGGGGCAATTGGTCTACGAGCCCGACATTGCCGAGGCGCGCTTCCCCTTCCCCGAGCGCCTTGCGCGCGCCGGACTACGTTCGCTGGTGATGGCGCCGTTGCGTTCGGAAAGCCGGATTTTCGGCGTGCTGGTCGCCGCGCGGCGCGAGGCGCAGGGCTTTGGCAGCGTCGAGTGCGAGTTCCTGCGCCAACTGAGCGAGCACGTTGCCCTCGCCGCGCACCAGGCACAGCTCTACGGCGCGCTGCAGCAGGCCTACGACGACCTGCGCCAGACGCAGCAGGCAGTGATGCAGCAGGAGCGCCTGCGCGCGCTCGGCCAGATGGCGAGCGGCATCGCGCACGACATCAACAACGCGCTCTCGCCCGTGGCGCTGTATGCGGAGTCGATGCTGGAAACGGAGAAGAATCTGAGCGAGCGCGCCCGAGGCTATCTGGAGACCATTCAGCGCTCGGTCGAGGACGTAGCGCAGACGGTGGCCCGCATGCGCGAATTCTACCGGCCGCGCGAGCCGCAACTTGCGCTCACGCCGGTGCAAATGAACAGCATGGTGCAGCAGGTGGTCGAGCTGACCCGCGCCCGCTGGAACGACATGCCGCAGCAGCGCGGCATCGTGATCCGGGCGCTGACGGAACTGGCGCCAGATCTGCCAAAGATCATGGGCGTGGAGAGCGAAATCCGCGAGGCGCTCACCAATCTCGTTTTCAACGCCGTGGACGCCATGCCCGAAGGCGGCGCGCTGACGCTGCGCACGCGGGTCGCCGATGCCGATCCACAACGGGCGGCGGTCGTCGTCGAGGTCGCCGACAACGGCGTCGGCATGGACGAGGAAACACGCCGGCGCTGCCTCGAACCGTTTTTCACCACCAAGGGCGAGCGCGGCACGGGCCTCGGCCTGGCGATGGTGTTCGGCGTAGTACAGCGGCACAGCGCCGAGCTGGAAATCGAAAGCGCTCCCGGCGCCGGCACCACCATGCGGCTGGTTTTTGCCGTCCCCGCCGCGGTCCCGGCGGAGCCCGGCCAGGCCGCGGGGGCGCTCGAAGCGCCGTCGCGGTTGCGGCTGCTGCTGATCGACGATGACCCGATGCTCCTGAAGTCGTTGCGCGATGCGTTGGAGACCGATGGCCACGTCATCGTGACGGCGAACGGCGGCGAAGCGGGCATTGCCGCGTTCCGCCTATCGCTCGATCGCGGCGAGACCTTCGCCGCGGTGATCACCGACCTCGGCATGCCGTACGTGGACGGGCGCCAAGTCGCCGCCGCCGTGAAGGAGACTTCGCGCGCCACGCCGGTGATCCTGCTCACGGGCTGGGGCCGGCGGCTGGTCGCGGAGGCCGATATCCCGCCGCACGTCGATCGCGTCCTGGCAAAGCCGCCCAAGCTGCGCGAGGTGCGCGAAGCGCTGGCGCAACTCTGCCGGCTCGCGGCGGCTTGAGCCGATCGCATGAACGCCATTCCCCTGGCCCGGATCCTCGTCGTCGATGACGAGGCCGCGAACATGCGCGCGCTTTGCGCCACGCTGCGCGATCATGGGTACGAGACCGCGGGCTTCACTACGGGAGAGGATGCCCTGAGGGCTTTACAGGAGAAACCGTTCGATCTGCTGCTCAGCGATCTGATGATGCCGGGCATGGACGGTGTCGCGCTGCTCGCCGCGGCCCTGAAGATCGATCCGCAACTGGTCGGCATTCTCATGACCGGCAAGGGCACCATCGAAACCGCGGTGCAGGCGATGCAGGCGGGGGCGCTCGACTATATCCTGAAGCCGTTCAAGGTGAGCGCCCTTCTGCCGGTGGTCGCGCGGGCGGTGAGCGTGCGGCGATTGCGTCTGGAGAACCTGGAACTGCGCAACACCGTGGCGATCCACGAGCTCAACCAGGCCATCGCCCACACGCTCGATCCGAACATCCTGCTCGACAAGATCGCCGACGCCGCGCTGGCGCAGTTCGACGCCGACGAGGCTTCGATCATGCTGCTCGCCGACGACGGCGGCTCTCTTTACATCGCGGCGGTGCGCGGCGAGCGGCGCGATACGCTGCTCGGCACGCGCCTGCCGCTCGGCGAAGGCATCGCGGGCTGGGTCGCCGCCCGGCGCGAACCGCTGGTGCTGGAGGGCGAAGTCAAGGACCCGCGCCTGGCGTCGCTGCGCCCCCGCGCCGACATCCAATCGGCCTTGTCCATGCCGATGATCACGCGCAACCAGTTGATCGGCGTGCTCAACGTCAACTGCATCAAAAAGCGACACGCCTTCACGCTGGGGCAGATCAAGGTGCTGAGCATCTTTGTCAACGCCGCCGCCGCGGGCATCGAGGCGGCGCGGCTGTACGAAGCTGAGCGCAAGGCCGACGCGCGCTACCGCGAAGTGCTGCACATGGCGGCCGACGGCATCATCTCGATCGACGCAGAACAGCGCATCCTCGTCTTCAACGGCGGCGCCGAGAAGTTCTTCGGCTACCGCGCCGAAGAGGTGCTCGGCCAACCGCTCGAGATGCTCTTGCCGCCGGAGGTGGTCAAGGCGCATCGCCATCACGTTCAGGTGTTTGGACAGGGCCCGGACCAATCGCGCGCGATGGGTGCGGGCGGCCAGCGGCTCCTCGGCCGGCGCAAGGACGGCACGCTGTTCAACGTCGAAGTGGGCATCTCCAGGCGCGCGGAGAACGGCAAGATGCTCTGCACGGCGGTGGTGCGCGACATCACGCGACGCGTGCAGAACGAGGACCGGATCGCGCGGCTGACCCGATTTTACTTGGTGCTCTCGGGCGTCAATTCCGCGATCGTGCGCATCGCCGACGAAACCGCGCTGTTCTCGGAAGTCTGCCGCATCGCCGTCGAGGACGGCAAGTTCACATCCGCGTGGGTGGGGATCTACGACGCGAATGCCAGGGACATTGTGCTGGTGGCAGGCGCGGGCCGCGGCGCCCACGAGGGCCGCCACCATATTGATCCGGCGACGCCGGAGGGCCAGGGGCTTACCGCGCTCGCGGCCCGGGAGAACCGGATCGTATGGGACAACGACGTCGTCGCCCGGCCCGATCTCGGGGGCGCAATACGCCAGGACGCCATTGCCCGCGGCGCGCGTGCGGGAGCGGCGTTGCCGCTTGTCCTCGACAATGCCGTACGGGCGGTCATGGTCCTGGCCTCCAATACCCCGGACGCATTCGGAGAGGAGGAGCTTTCCCTGCTGCGCGAGCTGGCGGGAGACGTCTCGTTCGCGCTCGATCACATCGCGAAAACCCGGCAGGTGGACTACCTTGCCACCCACGACCAGTTGACCGGTTTGCCCAACCGGACGCTGTTTCTGGACCGGCTCGCACAGGCCTCGGCGACGGACAAAAGAGAAATGCTGGCGGTCGTTCTCTTCGATGTCGAGCGCTTCAAGCATGTCAACGACACGTTCGGCCGGCAGGCAGGCGACGCGCTATTGCGGCAGCTCGCGGACCGCGTCCGGAACGTGGTAGAGGACCGCGCCAGCCTGGCGCGGGTCGGAGGCGACATATTTGCCCTGATCTACAGCAACTTCGGGCACGCTGCCGCGGTCGCGAAGGTTGTCCAAAGGCGGATGGACGCGGTGATGGCAGACCCCTTCAGCGTTGACGGACAGGTACTACACCTCGCCATTCGTGCGGGGGGCGCGTTCTTTCCCGCCGATGGCGCCGACGCCGAAACGCTGTTTAAAAACGCGGAGGCGGCGCTCAAGCGCGCAAGGGCGCAGCACGAGCGAGTCGTCTTCTACACCCCCGAGCTCAACGCCAGGGTGGCGGAACAGCTTGCCTTGGAGAGCAAGCTGCGCCGTGCGCTGGAGCGGGACGAGTTCGTCCTGCATTACCAGCCCAAGGTGGATCTTGCCACGGGCGGAATCGTGGGCCTCGAGGCGCTGATCCGCTGGCAGGACCCGGAGACCGGGCTGGTGCCGCCGATGCGGTTCATCTCGCTGCTCGAGGAGACGGGCCTGATCCTCCCGGTGGGCCGCTGGGCGATGCGGGAGGCCGTGCGCGCGGCCGCGGCGTTGCGCGTCAAGGGCCCGCCGCCGCTGCGCATCGCGGTCAACGTCTCTCCCATCCAGTTGCGCCAGGAGGACTTCGTGCGTTCGGTCGAGGAGGCCATCGCTGTCGCGGGCGGAGTGCCGCACGGGCTCGATCTCGAGATCACCGAGAGCGTGATCATGCACGACATCGAGGCGAACGTGCGCAAGCTCGACGAGCTGCGCGGCATGGGCGTCGAATTGGCGATCGACGACTTCGGCACCGGCTATTCGTCGCTCGCCTACATCGCACGCCTGCCGGTCGGAGTGATCAAGATCGACCGCGCCTTCATCCGGAACTTGACGGATGACGCGAACAGTGAATCGATCGTATCTTTGATCATCTCGCTGACGCACGCGCTGAAGCGCAAGGTGGTCGCGGAGGGCGTGGAGACCGAGGAGCAGGCGAATCTGCTGCGCTTGCTCAAGTGCGACGAGTTCCAGGGATACCTGTTCAGCCGGCCAGTCCCGCTGGAGCAGATCGAGATCCTGCTGCAACAGAACAAGTCGCCACCCAAGTAACCCAGTTGAGGGTCATCGCTTCCATCGTGATCCCGCTTGCCGAATAGCGCCAAATGCGCATCCAGCCATGATCTCCTATTTGTCCGCTGCGATGGTTCTTATCCAGGCCGCGGCGAGCAGCTCGCGCAGCACATCAGGTTCCCGACGCTGATGTCGATGCTTGGATGAGGTAGGTCACGGCGCGGATTCCGAGCGCGTCGCCGTCAACGCCTTCGTCTCGTCTTCGACGGAAAATCCCGTGCGATCCTTGCTTTCACCAGTTTTGCCAAGGCAGGGTCGAGCTTGGTCACGGCGAGGCGCTTCTGCAGCGTCATTTTGTCGATCAGGCCATGACGCGCGAGTTCGCGGGTAAACTCGCGGTCCTTCTCCCGGCCGGCGGCGTACTTGGATAGCGCGAGATCATGCACTTCCAGGCACAGCCCGGCATAGCCGTTGGTATTTGGATTCTCCACGCGCACCAGCCGCCGCTGCCAGCCTCTGGGCAGAGTGGCCGTGTCCGGACCCACGCCTTGCGCATAGTATCCATGTTCCTGATGAAACGCGGAACCCTCGCCGATGGCGGCGTCCACCTTGTCGGCGAGTTCGGGGTGGGCGCGGGGATAGAGATCAGCCTCCATCGACATCAGCAGCGCCAGCGGCGCATCCGGAAACTGGCCCAGTACCGACTGGCTGCCGATGATCACCAGCTCGCGCTCTCCGGCGATGCGCCCGGCGGCGCGGATCAGGTGCTCAAGGTCGGAACGCCGCATACACCCGTTTCCGCTCGCGGGCGCGGAGCACGCCGGCGAAGGGCGTGGACTGGCGCAGTCGCGTGGCGCGCTCTCCCGGATCGGTGATGAACGCGGCGATCTGCGGCCACGGGCGGCGCAGGATGGCCGCCCATTCATCCAGCGTGCGCGGCGTGTCCTTGCCGTAACGCGCACGCCAGGCGTCGAGGGTGCGACGTACCCGATCGAGCAGCGCGGGTTCGAGCATGATCTTTTGCGCGGCGAGACAGTGCATGGCCAGACTGCGTGCCTCGATGATGCGGTGCTTGAGCGCGCCGCCCGAAAGGGTGCGCACCGGGGCTTCCATGCGGGTGACTGCGCGCAGGCCCGCGGCGCGCTGGCGCTCGCGATAGCGGCGCATGCGTTGGGCCGGGGATTGCGCGCTGCCGCTCGGCGGGCGGCCGCGGGAGCGGATGCCCTGAGTCCGCTTGGCTTGAGGGATAGGGGTGGTGCCGAGCATAATGTTTATCGTAACATGTGACATTATATAGTGCAAGCGGGGGAACGGGAGCAACGGGGTCAGGTCTTGCATTGACGCTTTTGCTTCAACTCAATGCCCCAATACAAGACCTGACCCCTTGCGCTGCGAGAGGAGACAAAAAAGCCCGGCGTCTTGTGAACACCGGGCTTTCGGGGATGGCGCCGGGTAGGCGCCCGAACTCAATCGTCAAGCTGCGGCGAGCAGTTCACGCAGCACATAGGGCATGATGCCGCCGTGACGGTAGTAGTCGACCTCGATGCTGGTGTCGATCCTGAGCAGCACTTGCACTTCGCGGCGGCTGCCGTCTTTGCCCCGGATCACCAGGGTAACGTCCTGCTGCGGCTTGATCGCGCCGTCGATGCCGAGGATATCGAATTCCTCGTCGCCCTTGATGCCGAGTGAAGTCACGGTGTCGCTACCCTTGAACTGGCAGGGCAGCACGCCCATGCCGACCAGGTTGGAGCGGTGGATGCGCTCGAAACTCTTCGCGATCACCGCCTTGACGCCAAGGAGCTGCGTGCCCTTGGCCGCCCAGTCGCGGCTGGAACCGGTGCCGTATTCCTCGCCGCCGAATACCACCGTGGGCGTGCCCTGTGCGATGTATTTCATCGCCGCGTCGTAGATCGGCAGCGCCTCGCCCGAGGGCTGCATCAGCGTGACCCCGCCTTCGACGCGCGCGCCGTCGGTCTTGAGCGGAACCATCAGGTTCTTGATGCGCACGTTGGCGAAGGTGCCGCGCATCATCACTTCGTGGTTGCCGCGCCGCGCGCCATAGCTGTTGAAATCCAGCACCGGCACGTCGTGCTCCAGCAGGTACACGCCCGCGGGAGAGCTCGGCTTGATCGAGCCGGCCGGGCTGATGTGGTCGGTGGTGACGGAGTCGCCGCATATGCCCAGCGCGCGGGCGCCGGTGATGTTGCCGATCTTGCCCGGCTGCATGCCGAAACCATCGAAGAAGGGCGGCTCGGCGATATAAGTCGACTTGGGCCAGTCATACACCTGGCCGGAAGCCGAACTGATCTCCCGCCACAGGGGGTTATCCTTTCCCGGATTTGAGTACAGGCGCCGGAAGGTGTTGGGATTCATCGCGTACTTGATGCAGGCATGAACCTCGTCGCTCGTCGGCCAGACATCGCCGATCCACACGTCCTTGCCGTCTTTGCCCTTACCCAGCGGCTCGGTCATCAGGTCGCGCAGCATGGTGCCGGCGATCGCATAAGCCACGACCAGCGGCGGCGAGGCGAGAAAGTTGGCGCGCAGATTGGGATGGATACGGGCCTCGAAGTTGCGGTTGCCCGAGAGCACCGCCGCGCACACCAGGTCGTTTTGCACGACGGTCTCCTCGATCGGCTCGGCCAAGGGACCGGCGTTGCCGATGCAGGTGGTGCAGCCGTAGCCGGCGAGGAAGAAACCGAGTTTCTCCAGGTAGGGCAGCAGGCCGGCGTTGGTGAGATATTCCGTCACCACGCGCGATCCGGGCGCGAGCGAGGTTTTGATGTGTGGCTTCACCGTGAGGCCGCGCTCGACCGCTTTTTTCGCGAGCAGGCCGGCGGCCAGCAGCACGCTCGGGTTGGAGGTGTTGGTGCAGGAGGTGATGGCGGCGATGAGCACGTCGCCCGAGCCTAGCTCGATGCCGCTGCGTCCCCTGAAGCGTTTGCGGAGGTCTTCCGGTTTCTTGGCGAACCCGTTGTCGGCTACCGGCTGGGCGTAGAGCTCGGCGAATTTGGATTTCACCTTGCCGATTTCGATGCGATCCTGCGGGCGCTTGGGGCCGGCAAGCGAGGGGGCCACGGTGCCAAGATCGAGTTCGAGCTCCTGGCTGTAGTCGATGGCGCCTTTTTTCGGGATACCATACAGGCCCTGCGCCTTGAAGTAGGATTTGAACGCGTCGA
>JACRAS010000114.1 GCA_016234705.1 Betaproteobacteria bacterium
AGATCGCGCGTAACGAGTGGTACCGCGAGGGCCGCGTGCCCCTGCATACCCTGCGCGCCGACATCGATTACGGTTTCGGCGAAGCCAAGACCACTTACGGCGTGATCGGCATCAAGGTGTGGGTATACAAGGGCGAGACGGTGGGCAAGATCGAGCAGCCCGCCGCGGTGCCCGGATCCGCGCCGGAAGAAGCGCCGCAACCGAAGAAAGTGAGAAAGGCCCCGGCCCCGATGGCCAGGACCGAGGCGCCGGCGGCCAAGCCCGAAGGCGCGGCAAAGCCCAAGACGGCGACGCGCGCGCGCAAGAAGCCCGCAGCGGAAGATGCTGCCAAAGCCGGCGACATAGCCAAGACCGAGGCCAAGGTCAAGGGATCGGCTGAGGAATCCGCCAAACCCGCAGCCAAGGCCAAGACCACGGTCAGACGCGTGACGAAGAAGACAGGAGCCTAAGATGCTTCAACCAGCCAGGACAAAATACCGCAAGCAGCAAAAGGGCCGCAACAAGGGCATTGCTACGCGCGGCAACAAGGTCGCATTCGGGGAGTACGGGCTCAAGGCCATCGGCCGCGGCCGCCTGACCGCGCGCCAGATCGAGGCCGCGCGCCGCGCCATGACCCGCCACATCAAGCGTGGCGGGCGCATCTGGATCCGGATCTTTCCGGACAAGCCGATTTCGCAGAAGCCGGCCGAGGTGCGCATGGGCAACGGCAAGGGCAACCCTGAGTATTTCGTCGCCGAAATCGTTCCCGGCAAGGTGCTGTACGAAATGGACGGTGTGGACGAGGTGCTGGCACGGCAGGCGTTTCGCCTGGCCGCGGCCAAGCTGCCGATCGCCACCGCCTTTGTCCACCGTTTAGTGGGGTAAACAGATGAAACCGAGTGAACTGCGCGCCAAGGACATGGCGCAGCTGAACCAGGAACTGAACGACCTGCTGAAGGCGCAATTCAGCCTTCGCATGCAGGTTGCGACCCAGCAGCTGACCAACAACAGCCAGTTGAAGAAGACCCGCCGCGACATCGCGCGGGTGCGCACCATCATTGCACAGAAGGCGGCAAGCAAATGAGCGATACCCAGACAGCCAAGGCAAGCAAGGTTATTCGCGCTCTCACCGGCCGCGTGGTCAGCGACAAGATGAATAAGACCGTGACGGTACTGATCGAACGCCGCGTGCGCCACCCCATGCTGGGGAAGATCGTTACCCTGTCAAAGAAATACCATGCCCACTCCGAGAATAACGAGTACAAGACGGGCGATCTGGTGATGATCGAGGAGACGCGCCCGATATCGAAGACCAAGGCATGGAAAGTCACCAAGCTGGTCGAAAAAGCGAAGAACATTTAAGCTAGATAAAGACCTTGCCCTTACGAGCAAAGCTCGTATATAATCCATCGTTTTTTTCGCATTCGGTTTTTCGCATTAGCGCCCTGTCCCCCAGGCTGGGCGTTTAAGCCCAAACGGGTTCCAAGACTGGCTGCAACGCGCCGGGCGCACCTGATGAGTGCGGACGCAAGCGGTCCAAGTTGGAGAGGAAATAAACCATGATTCAGATGCAGAGTGTATTGGATGTGGCCGACAACACCGGTGCGCGCGCCGTCATGTGCATCAAGGTATTGGGCGGCTCGAAGCGGCGTTATGCCGGCATTGGCGACGTGATCAAAGTCAGCATCAAGGACTGCGCTCCGCGCGGCCGCGTAAAGAAGGGTGAGATCTACAGTGCCGTGGTGGTGCGCACCGCCAAGGGCGTGCGCCGCGCCGACGGCTCGCTGATCAAGTTCGACAGCAACGCCGCGGTGCTGCTCAACGCCAAGCTGGAGCCGATCGGCACGCGCATTTTCGGGCCGGTCACACGCGAGTTGCGCAACGAGCGCTTCATGAAGATCGTGTCGCTCGCGCCGGAAGTTTTATAAGAAACGGGTCGATGACACCAGGGGCCTGGGGAAGGGGAGGGACCGTTCTCTTCCCACCCGGTCCCTCATGACTTCCCCCCCAGTCAGGAATATAGGAATCGAAGGTCATGCAAAAGATTCGCAAAGGTGATGACGTGATCGTCACCACCGGCAAGGACAAAGGCAAGCGCGGCACGGTGCTGCGCCGCGTGGATGACAAGCACCTGTTGGTCGAGGGCATCAACCGCGCGAAGAAGCACCAGAAACCCAATCCGATGAAGGGCCAGACCGGCGGCATCGTCGACCTGGACATGCCGATCGACATCTCCAACGTTGCGCTGTTCAACCCGCAAACGCAGAAGGGAGACCGCGTCGGTTTCAAAACGCTGGTGGACGGCCGCAAGGTGCGCATTTTCAAGTCCAACGGCGAAGTCGTGGACGCCTGAGAGAGAAAACGCTATGGCACGCTTATACAGCTATTACAGAGAAACAGTAGTACCCGACCTGGTGAAGAAGTTCGGGTACAAAACGGCGATGCAGGTCCCGCGCATCGAAAAGATTACGCTCAACATGGGCGTGGGCGAAGCCGTCAACGACAAGAAAATTATGGACAACGCCGTCGGCGACATGACCAAGATCGCCGGGCAAAAGCCGGTAGTAACCCTGTCGAAAAAACCTATCGCCGGTTTCAAGATCCGCAAGGGCCTGGCGATCGGCTGCATGGTGACCTTGCGCGGAGTGCGCATGTACGAGTTCCTCGACCGTCTGGTCAGTATCGCGATACCGCGCATCCGCGACTTCCGCGGCCTGTCGCAGCGCTCTTTCGACGGCCGCGGCAATTACAATCTCGGTGTGAAAGAGCAGATCATCTTCCCCGAGGTCGAGTATGACAAGATCGATGCGCTGCGTGGCATGAACATCAGCATCACCACCACTGCGAAGACCGACGCGGAAGCCCAGGCGCTGCTCGCGGCCTTCAAATTCCCGTTCAAGACCTGAAGGATTGCGCCATGGCAAAAACCGCAGTCATCAATCGTAACGAAAAACGTCGCAAAACCGTGAAGAAATTCGAGGTCAAGCGTACGGCGCTGCTCGCCATCATCAACGACTTCAAGCAACCCGAGGACGAGCGCATGGCGGCGCGCATGCAGTTGCAGCAGTTGCCGCGCAACGCGTCGCCGACGCGCGTACGCAATCGCTGCAAGCTGACGGGCCGCCCGCGCGGCGTGTACGCGAAGTTCGGCCTGGGGCGCAACAAGCTGCGCGAAATCGCCATGCGTGGCGAGATCCCCGGCATGACCAAAGCCAGCTGGTGAGAGGAGACAAAGCATGAGCATGAGTGACCCGATCGCCGATATGCTGACCCGCATCCGCAACGCGCAACTTGCGGAAAAGCTGTCGGTGGCGATGCCTTCGTCGCGCGTGAAAGCGTCCATCGCCCAGGTGCTGAAGGACGAGGGCTACATCGAGGATTTCAAGGTGCGCGAGGAAGACGGCAAGTCCACGCTCGAGGTTGCGCTCAAATACTACGCCGGCGAGCCGGTGATCGAAAAGATCGAGCGTGTCAGCCGCCCCGGTTTGCGCATCTACAAGGGCCGCGATGATATTCCCAAGATCATGAACGGCTTGGGGATCGCCATCGTCTCCACCTCCAAGGGCGTGATGACCGACAGAAAAGCGCGCGCCACCGGGATCGGCGGCGAAGTGCTGTGCATCGTGGCTTAAAGGGGGACAAAACCATGTCGCGAATCGGAAAAACCCCCATTGCGGTACCCAAGGGCGTCGAAGTGACCGTGTCGCCCGAACAGGTCGCGGTTAAAGGGCCGTTGGGCACGTTGACGCAGCGCCTGAGCAGCGACATCAAGCTCGAGCGCGACGGCGACCAACTGTTGTGCCTGGTCAACAATGACTCGACCCAGGCCAACGCCATGTCCGGCACCATCCGGGCTCTCCTGGCCAACATGGTCGAGGGCGTGACCAAGGGTTTCGAGAGAAAGCTGACCCTGGTCGGCGTCGGTTACCGCGCGCAGGCGCAGGGCGACAAGCTCAACCTGGCACTCGGTTTCTCCCATCCGGTGGTGCATCAGATGCCCAAGGGCGTCAAGGTCGAAACCCCGAGCCAGACCGAGATCGTTCTCCGCGGCACGGACAAACAACAGGTCGGCCAGGTGGCCGCCGAAGTGCGCGCCTACCGCAGTCCCGAGCCGTACAAAGGCAAGGGCGTGCGCTATGCCGGCGAGAAGGTGGTCTTGAAAGAGACCAAGAAGAAGTAAGCGGAGCTAAAGCCATGATGGATAAAAAGCAGGCGCGACTGCGCCGAGCACGCAGATCCCGTGCCAAGATTATTGAACTCAAGGCGGTGCGGCTCGCGGTGCATCGCACCAACAGCCACATCTACGCGCAGGTGATTTCCGCCTGCGGCACCAAGGTCTTGACCGCAGCCTCCACGCTGGAGAAGGAGGTGCGCGCGACGGTGGCGAACGGCGGCAACGTAAAGGCGGCCGAGGCCGTGGGCAAGCGCATCGCCGCCAAAGCCAAACAACTCGGCATCGAGCAGGTTGCGTTCGACCGCGGCGGTTTGCAGTATCACGGCCGCGTCAAGGCGCTGGCGGAAGCCGCGCGCGAAGCCGGGCTTAAGTTTTAAAGGCCGCCTAACGAAGTTAGGCGGCTGAAATAGGGGAGCACGAGGGGAAGTTTCCCCTCGTATCGTTAGACCTCTAATCGAGGACGAATATGGCGAAGATGCAGGGCAGGATGCAGGGCAAGATGCAGGGCCAGGACGACCGCGGTGACGGCCTGCGCGAGAAAATGGTTGCGATCAACCGGGTCACCAAAGAGGTGAAGGGTGGCCGCATCCTCAGCTTTGCCGCGCTCACCGTGGTCGGCGACGGCGACGGCGGGGTCGGCATGGGCAAGGGCAAGTCGCGCGAGGTTCCGGTGGCGGTGCAAAAAGCCATGGAAGAAGCGCGGCGCAAAATGTTCCGCGTCAGCTTGAAGAACGGCACGCTGCACCATGCGCTGATGGGCCGCCACGGCGCGGCCAAAGTCTACATGCAACCGGCGTCCGAAGGCACCGGCATCATCGCCGGCGGCGCCATGCGCGCGGTGTTCGAAGTCATGGGCATCACCAACGTGCTCGCCAAATGCATCGGCTCGGGCAGCCCCTACAACGTGGTGCGCGCCACCCTGCAGGGATTGAAATCCATGAACACGCCGTCCGAGATCGCCGCCAAGCGCGGCAAGTCGGTCGAAGAAATCACCGGTTGAGGCTAGTCATGGCGGACAAGACACTCAAAGTTACCCTGGTGAAAAGCGCGATCGGCTGCAAGGCTACCCACCGCGCCACGGTGCGCGGGCTGGGCTTGAAGCGCATCAACCAAACCGTGGAGTTGCAGGACACCCCTGCCATTCGCGGCATGATCAACAAGGTGTACTACCTGGTGAAGTGCGAGGCATAAATGCAGCTCAATACGATCAAGCCCGCAGCAGGTGCAACGCGCGCCCGGCGTCGCGTCGGCCGCGGCATCGGCTCTGGCCTGGGCAAGACTGCGGGACGCGGCCACAAAGGGCAGAAGTCGCGTTCCGGCGGCTTCCACAAAGTCGGTTTCGAAGGCGGCCAGATGCCGTTGCAGCGGCGCCTGCCGAAACGTGGATTCAATTCGCTCGCGCGCGGACTCACCGCCGAGGTGCGCCTGTCCGACCTGCAAAGAATGGCGCTCGCAGACATCGATCTGAAGGCGCTCAAAGCAGCCGGCGTGGTGCCCGAGGCAACCGAAGCCGTCAAGGTCATCCTGTCGGGCAAGCTTGAGCGCAAGGTAAGCCTGAGCGGCCTGCGGGTCACGAAGGGCGCCAGGGCGGCAATCGAAGCGGCCGGCGGCAGTATCGCTGCGCTGGAAATGAAAGCGCCCGTAGGCAAGGGCAAGAAGGCCAAGGCCAGGGTCGAAGCCATTGCCAAGGCCAAAGCCCGGGCTGAAGCGCCCAAGGGGGTCAAGGCGGAACCCGCGGACAAGGCGAAGGCCAAGCCCAAGGCGCCGAAGGCGCCCAAGGGAGGTCCGCCCGAGCACACCGCCAAAGCCAAGTCCAAACCCAAGGCGAAGGGCGAGAAGGCTTGATTGCCGGCGAGCGAGATGGCTACCTCAACTAAGAACATCGGTAAGACCGGCAAATTCGGCGACCTGAAAAAGCGTCTGCTGTTCCTGCTCGGCGCGCTGGTCGTGTTCCGCATCGGTGCGCATATTCCGGTGCCCGGAATCGATCCGAACGTGCTGGCCGAGCTGTTCCAGTCGCAGCAGGGCGGGATCCTGGGCATGTTCAATATGTTCTCCGGCGGCGCCTTGTCGCGCTTCACCATCTTCGCCCTGGGGATCATGCCTTACATCTCGTCCTCGATCATCATGCAACTGATGACGACGGTATCGCCGCAGCTCGAGCAGTTGAAGAAGGAAGGCCAGGCGGGGCAGCGCAAGATCACCCAGTACACGCGCTACGGGACGGTGTTCCTGGCCCTGTTTCAGGCGACGGGCATTTCCATCGCGCTGGAGTCGCAGGCGGGGCTGGTACTCGATCCCGGGCTCATGTTCCGTTTCGTCACGGTGAGCACGCTGGTGACCGGCACCATGTTCCTGATGTGGCTGGGCGAGCAGATTACCGAGCGCGGTCTGGGCAACGGCATTTCCATCATCATTTTTGCCGGCATCGCCGCGGGCCTGCCCAACGCCATCGGCGGCACGCTGGAGCTGGTGCGAACCGGCGCCATGCATCCGCTTACGGCGCTCTTGATCGCGACGGCCGTGGTGCTGGTCACCTGGGCCGTGTGTTTCGTCGAGCGCGGCCAGCGCAAGATCCTGGTGAACTACGCCAAGCGCCAGGTCGGCAACAAGATCTACGGCGGCCAGGCCTCGCACCTGCCGTTCAAGCTCAACATGGCGGGCGTGATCCCGCCGATTTTCGCATCAAGCATCATCCTGTTTCCGGCGACCCTGGCGGGCTGGTTCGGCCAGAGCGAGAGCATGAGCTGGCTGCGCGACATCTCCGCCACGCTCTCGCCCGGCCAGCCGATCTACGTCATGCTGTATTCCGGGGCGATCATATTTTTCTGCTTTTTCTACACCGCGCTGCAATACAACCCCAAGGACACAGCCGACAACCTGAAAAAAAGCGGCGCCTTCGTGCCCGGTATCCGCCCGGGAGACCAGACTGCGCGCTACCTGGAGAAGATTCTGACGCGGCTCACCATGGCCGGTGCGGTGTACGTGACCTTGGTGTGCCTGTTGCCCGAATTCATGATCCTGAAATGGAACGTGCCGTTCTATTTCGGCGGAACCTCGCTCTTGATCATCGTGGTGGTAACCATGGATTTCATGTCGCAGGTGCAGGCCTATATCATGTCGCACCAGTACGAAAGCCTGTTGAAAAAGGCCAATTTCAAAGGGGCGGGGTTCCCGACGAGATGAGGGAACGAGGGGGTGTGCCCCTTGTTGATTGATTCCCCGACTCAGAGCGAAGAGCTGCACAAAAGGGATATGTCGAAAGAAGACGTAATCGAGATGCAGGGGGAGGTAGTCGAGAACCTCCCGAATGCGACCTTCAGGGTGAAGCTGGAAAATGGCCACATCGTGTTGGGACATATCTCGGGCAAGATGCGCATGCATTACATCCGCATCCTGCCGGGTGACAAGGTGACGGTGGAATTGACGCCGTATGATTTGACCAGAGCGCGGATCGTTTTCCGCGCGAAGTAGCCCGGGTGCGGGTGTAAGCACGCGCACCCGGGGGAGCAGGAGAGGACCATGAAAGTACAGGCATCGGTGAAAAAGATGTGCCGCAACTGCAAGGTCATTCGCAGGAAGGGCGTGGTGCGCGTCATTTGCACCAACCCGCGGCATAAACAGCGTCAAGGCTGAAGGCTGGCAGAGAAAATGAGATCAAGCTATAATTATCAGTTTCGCGTTCTTGGGGTGAACTAATGGCCCGTATCGCAGGCGTCAACATTCCAAACCACCAACACGCGGAGATCGCGCTGACTGCGATTTTCGGCATCGGGCGGGCGCGCGCGCAGGCCATCTGCGTTGCCGCAAAGGTCGGAACCTCGACCAAAGTCAAGGACCTGTCGGATTCCGACATGGAACGCTTGCGCGAAGAGGTGGCCAAATTCACGGTCGAGGGCGACCTGCGCCGGGAAGTGTCGATGTCGATCAAGCGCCTGATGGATCTGGGCTGCTATCGCGGCTCGCGCCACCGCAAGGGCCTGCCCGTGCGCGGGCAGCGCTCGCGCACCAATGCGCGCACGCGCAAGGGTCCGCGCAAGGCCGCGATCAAGATGAAATCCGCGGCGACCAAGACTTAAACCCCGGATCAACGGATACGTAGAGGAAGGCAATAATGGCCAAACCCACGAGCACGACCGCCACGGCATCGGCGCGCGTACGCAAGAAAGTGAAGAAGAACGTTGCCGAAGGCATCGCGCATATCCACGCGTCGTTCAACAACACCATCATCACCGTTACCGACCGTCAGGGCAATGCGCTGTCGTGGGCGACTTCCGGGGCCGCCGGCTTCAAGGGTTCACGCAAGAGCACGCCGTTCGCCGCCCAGATTGCGGCCGAGCAGGCCGGCAAGGCGGCGCAGGAATGCGGCGTGAAGAACGTCGAGGTTCGCATCAAAGGCCCGGGTCCGGGACGCGAGTCCGCGGTGCGCGCCTTGAACGCCCTCGGACTGAAAATCACCAGCATCAGCGACGTGACGCCGGTGCCGCACAACGGTTGCCGCCCGCCCAAGCGCCGGCGCATCTAAGAGGAGACTGGAACGTGGCCCGCAACCTAGACCCCAAATGCCGCCAGTGCCGCCGCGAGGGCGAGAAGCTGTTCCTCAAAGGCGAGAAATGCTTTACCGACAAATGCGCCGTCGAGCGCCGCGCCTATGCGCCCGGCCAGCACGGCCAGAAGAGCGGCCAGCGCCTGTCCGACTACGGCAAGCAACTGCGCGAGAAACAGAAAATCCGCCGCATCTACGGCATCCTCGAGCGCCAGTTCCGCGGCATGTATGCGGCGGCTGCGCGCCAGAAGGGCATCACCGGCGAGAGCCTGCTGCAGTTGCTCGAATCGCGCCTGGACACGGTGTGCTTCCGCATGGGCTTCGGCGCCTCGCGCAACGAGGCGCGCCAGGTCGTGCGCCACAACGGCATCACGGTAAACGGCAAACGCGTCAACATCCCGTCCTACCAGGTGCGCACAGGCGACACTATCGAGGTGGCGGATAAGGCCAAGGCCCAGCTGCGCATCAAGGGAGCGTCCACGGCCGCAGCCTCGCGCGGGATCCCCGAGTGGCTGCAAGTGGATACCACGGCGTTGAAAGGCACGTTCAAGGCCAAACCGCAGCGCACCGAGCTGCCTTCGACCATCAACGAGAGCCTGGTAGTCGAACTGTACTCGAAGTAATTGTCAAAGCTTCCCAGAGGAACCTCCATGCAAAGCAGTGGATTTCTGAAACCGCGCATCATCGACGTGCAGAGCATCGCTCCCAATCATGCCAAAGTGGTGATGGAGCCGTTCGAGCGTGGCTACGGCCACACGTTGGGCAACGCCCTGCGGCGCGTGCTGCTGTCCTCGATGCCGGGTTTCGCCCCGACCGAGGTGCAGATCTCGGGCGTGCTGCACGAGTACTCGACCATCGACGGCGTGCAGGAGGACGTGGTCGACATCCTGCTCAACTTGAAGGGCGTGGTGCTGAAAATGCACAACCGCACCGAAGCCGTGCTCACGCTGAAGAAAAAAGGCGAGGGCGCGGTGACCGCCGCCGACATCGAGGTATCGCACGACGTCGAAATCATCAACCCCGAGCACGTCATCGCCCATCTGTCGCCCGGCGGCAAGCTGGAGATGCAGATCAAGGTCGAGCGCGGCCGCGGCTACGAGCCCGGCAACATGCGCGCGGCCCCGGAAGAGACCAAGGGCATCGGCAAGATCATCCTCGACGCCTCGTTTTCGCCGGTGCGCCGCGTCAGCTACGCGGTCGAGTCGGCGAGGGTGGAACAGCGCACCGACCTGGACAAGCTGATCATGGATATCGAAACCAATGGCGTGGTCGAGCCGGAAGAGGCGATCCGCTACGCCGCGCGCGTCCTGGTGGACCAGTTGTCGGTGTTCGCCGCGCTCGAGGGCACGCCGATCGCCAGCGAGCCGGTCAAAGCGCCGCAGGTGGATCCGATCCTGCTGCGCCCGGTGGACGATCTGGAGCTCACGGTGCGTTCGGCCAACTGCCTGAAGGCCGAGAACATCTATTACATCGGCGATCTGATCCAGCGCACCGAGACCGAGCTGCTGAAGACGCCGAACCTGGGCCGCAAGTCGTTGAACGAGATCAAGGAAGTCCTCGCTTCGCGCGGCCTCACGCTGGGCATGAAGCTGGAGAACTGGCCGCCCGCGGGGCTGGAAGTCGCTCGCGTTTGAGCGCGGGCCGCGCGTAGACGTTTCACGGTCAAGGGGGAAAGTGAACAAGGGGGCGACGCCCCCTTGTAAATCCCCCAAATCAGAGGAAGCGCTGATGGTGGATTTGGCTTAATAAGCGCTTCCCAAGATTTATCGCCCTCGGAACGAGGACCGAACAGAAGAGGCAAGAACATGCGTCACCGCTTAGGACTGAGAAAGCTCAACCGCACCAGCAGCCATCGCCTGGCGATGCTGCGCAACATGACCAATTCGCTGCTGAAGCACGAGGTCATCACGACCACGCTGCCCAAGGCGAAAGAGTTGCGCCGAGTGGTCGAGCCGATGATCACGCTGGGCAAGATCGCCACCGTCGCCAACCGCCGGCTGGCGTTCAACCGCCTGCGCGACCGCGACATGGTCTCCAAGCTGTTCAACGAACTCGGTCCGCGTTACGCCAAAAGGAACGGCGGCTACCTGCGCATTCTCAAGCACGGCTTCCGCCAGGGCGACAACGCGCCGATGGCCCTGGTCGAGCTGATGGATCGTCCCGAGCCTGCGGAAGGGACTGCCGCGGCGGAAGCTAAGTCCTAAAAGAGGCATGGTTACCATGAAAAAGTCGGTCAGCGCGCCGGCTTTTTTGTTTCTGGGGCTACAATGCGGTCATGGCGATAGTCCTGTTTACCGATTTCGGTTCCGGCGACCTCTATGTCGGCCAGATGAAGGCGGTGCTGCAGCGGCTCGCGCCGCCCATTGCGGTGATCGATTTGCTGCATGACGCGCCCGCATTCAACGTGCGCGCGAGCGCGCACCTGCTCGCAGCCATGGTCGGCTGCTTCGGCGAAGACAGCGTATTCCTGACCGTGGTCGATCCCGGCGTCGGCGGGGCGCGCGACGCCGTCGTGGTGCAAGCCGACGGGCGCTGGTACGTGGGGCCCGACAACGGGCTGCTTTCGGTGGTCGGCGCGCGCGCGGCGAAGGGTGATTGCTGGCGCGTCGTGTGGCAGCCGGATGAGCTGTCGGCCTCGTTCCACGGACGCGACCTGTTTGCCCCGGTGGCCGCGACGCTGGCCGTTCAGGGCGGGTTGCCCAAGGCCTGGTTCGAGCACACCGGCCGACTCAACGTCGACTTCGGCGGCGACGACCTGCCCGAGATCATTTACGTCGACCATTACGGCAACGCCCATACCGGCATCCGCGCGAGCGGGATTCCGCGCGATGTCGTGCTCGCCGTCGGCGAGCGCCGGCTCTGCTATGCGCGCGTGTTCTCCGAAATGGCCGCGGGTGAGGCTTTCTGGTACGAAAACAGCCAGGGCCTGGTGGAGATCGCGGTCAACTGCGGCAGCTCGGCACAACTGCTGGGATTGAAAATCGGCGACGGCGTAGCCTGGGCGTGATCATCGACGCCATAGCCACAGGCTGAACCCGTCCCGCCAGATGGCTAAAGCGCGGACCGGGGCGTTCTCAGCACTTTAGGTTGTTTTTATACAAGATCACCGACTGCGCGCGGTGAGCCTTCCCTTGACTCGGCGAGTGAAGCCGCGCAGACTGGTTTGCCATTAGCAACCAAATCCTTCCCGCAATCGCGGATCGCGCACGGGAGGAGAATCCAAAGGGGGTGTGCCATGGCGATAGGTGAGAAGCGGACAATAGTGGCTCGCATTGGTGCTGCGCTCGGTTTTCTCTGCGGGGTGATCGGACTCCTGGCGGGCCTGACGGAGCATGTTTGGAAGTTGGGGCCGCTTGGGTGGTTCACAGGTGGCACTCTGCTGACGCTGCTTGCGGTGTACGCGCTGGTAGACGGCGCAATCGCATTGCAGAAGTCGGAGCTGCCGAAGTGAAGCGCTGACCCCTGGTTTTTGCGACCCTCCGATCGAACGACCGCTTCTAGCAGGTCGGTCTTGGCCTGCTAGGATTTGCTGCACGACGCAGGAAACAGAAAGAAACTGCTTAGTCTCTCTCAGCAGCACTCACGCAGACCCCGCTTCGGCGGGGTTCTTGATCGGCAAAGCCAGCGACGCAGCGATATGCGCATGACCGCACTTGGCGTTTACCGCCGTCCCGAAATCCAAGCGTGCATAAGAATATGTGGTGCGAGCGCCATCACCCGAGCGCACTTTATAGCACAAGGATCGCCCGGTAATCATTGACATTGGTCCGCGTCGGGCCGGTCACTACCAGGCCGTTCAAGGCCTCGAAAAAGCTGTAAGCGTCATTGTTTGCCAGCAGCTTCTTGGCCGAGACGCCGGCCGCCGCGGCGCACGCGAGCGAATCCGGTGCGAGCACCGCGCCGGCGTTGTTCTCCGAGCCGTCGATGCCGTCGGTATCGCAGGCGAGGGCGTGAATATCGGGCATGCCGTCCAGTTCCAGCGCGAGCGACAGGAGGAACTCGGAGCAGCGCCCGCCGCGGCCATTGCCGCGCACGGTGACCGAGCATTCGCCGCCCGAAATCAGCGCCAGCGGCGGCGTGAACGGCTCGCCATGGCGGCGGATCTGGCGCGCCAGCGCGGCGTAGACTTTGGCGACTTCGCTCGCTTCGCCGGTGACGCTGTCGCCCAGCACCACCGGAGCGATGCCCTTGGCGCGGAAATAGGCTGCCGCCGCCTGCAGCGATCCTTGCGCCGTGGCGACGATGCGGTTCTCCACGCGTTTGAACAGTTTGTCGCCGGGCTTGGGCGTCTCGGCGATTTCGCCGCGCGCGCCGCGCTCGAGATGCGCCACCACCGACGCCGGCGCCTTGACGCCATAGCGCGCGATGACGTCCAGAGCATCCCGGTAGGTGCTCGGGTCGGGCGCGCAGGGGCCGGAGCCGATATGGATGGGATCGTCGCCGCTCACGTCGGAAACAATCAGCGCCAGCACCCGCGCCTTGCACGCGGCGGCAAGCCTGCCGCCCTGGATGCCAGACAGGTGCCTGCGCACCGTGTTCATGTCCTGGATGGGGGCGCCGCAGCGCAGCAGTTCCTTCGTCGCCGCCTTGAGTTCATCCATGCCGATGCCCTCGGCGGGCAGGCCGAACAAGCTCGATCCGCCGCCCGATACCAACGCGAGCAGCAGGTCGTTCGGACCCAGGGTTTTCGCGCGGCGCAGGATTTCCCGCGCTGCTTTTTCGCCGCTTTCGTCGGGTACCGGATGGCCCGCCTCTATGACCTTGATCCTATTTGTCAGAAGGCCGTGCCCGTAGCGTGTGATCACGACGCCGGCTAACGGCGCGGCGGACGGCCAGTGCTGCTCGAGCGCGAGCGCCATGGCGGCGGCGGCTTTGCCCGCGCCGACCACCAGCGTCTTACCCGCCGGAGGCTGCGGCAAATGCGGCGGCAGAATCTTCTGTGGGTCGGCGGCGCCGACCGCGGCGTGAAAACTTTCGATGAGCAGCGTGCGCGCATCCATGGTCGCGGGAAGATAACAGTTTTCCGCCGCGCTCGCCATGCGGATCGGGTAAGATTTCTGCAAATCGGATTACCAAATTCGGCAACGTCACCAGCGGCCGATTTCAATGGATCATCATGCCCAGCGCGCCTTTGAACAAGGTGCTATCCGGATTGGCGAGTTCTTCGACCACGGTGAGATGGTTATGCCCGGGCATGGGAATGTCGCCGGCAAAGGCATAGCGCCAAGTCCTGGCAATGAGCGTGTTCTGGCGCTTGAACTCGTCCGATTCGTCGCCGCCGACCGCGGTATAAAGCGGTGCGGTGGTGCCCGGAGGTATGGTCACGGGACTCAGCCTGCGCGCCAGCGCCTGGTCCAGTTTCAGGTCTTGATTCACGAACGGCGCGTGCACCAGGGGCTCCAGGTCGTAGACGCCGCTTATCGCGAGGCCGCCCTTCACCAGGTTGTAGGGCAGCTCCGGCATGTAGGTGTTCCAGCGCGCCGCCAGCATCATCGCCGTCAGGTGGCCGCCGGCCGAATGTCCGGCCACGTACAGCCTGCCCGGATTGACGCCGTAGCGCACGCCGTAGTACCACAGCCAGGCGATGGCGAGCAGGTTCTGCTTGACGATGTCCTCGATTCCGACTTTGGGGCAGAGCCCGTAGTTGGGCAGCGCCAGGGTCACGCCGCGCCGGTTGAAAGCCGGAGCGAGATAGGAAAAATCGTTCTTGTCGAGCGATCTCCAGTAGCCGCCGTGGATGAACACCAGCAGCGCCTCGCTCTTGCCCTCGGCGGGGAAGATGTCGAGCTTTTCCGCCGGGCTCGCCCCATAGGGAATATCCAGGCGGCAAGGCAGGCGCGCGCGCGCCTCCTGCGAGCGCGTCTTCCAGCGCTCGAAAATCCGGGCATGATCGGGAATCATCGCGCGCGCGTTGTACTGCCGGTCGTAGTAGGCGCTCATGGCGTTTGTCATGCTTGGCTCCGGAACGACTGCGTCGATTTCAATCCGGTCCTCTGGTTTCAGGGTCCGGGCGCGATTCATCGGTCAATTACTCAGACCTTTCGGCTTCAACTCCCGCAACTGCTCCCACAGCTCGACCGCCTGCCCTTTTGCAAGGTAGTTGCGCACATACAGGGCTACTTTCGCATCCTCGATGAAGCTCGCCGAAGATTTCGCACCCAGGATCCTGTCCGGCAGTTGCGGCCGGGCTATGACATAGCCCTGCACATAATCGACCCCTACCTCCGCTAGCGCCTCGATGGTGGCCAGGTCTTCCACCCACTCCGCCACGCTTTTCATGCCGAGGTTTCGCGCGAGTTCGACGATCGCCTCGACGATGGCCAGGTTCGCCGGATGCGTATTTACGCCCAGAACGAAGTTGCCGTCGATTTTCAGCGTATCCGCGCGCAGCTCCTTGAGATAAGAAAAAGACGTGTATCCGGCGCCAAAATCGTCGAGCGCCACCTTGGCCCCGAAATCCCTCGCCTTGTCGATGAAGCGCCGCGTGTTCTCCAGGTCGTGCAGCGCCACGCTTTCCGTAATCTCGATGCACAGTTTGCCCACGGCGCGCCCGTGCCGCGCCAGCATCGAGAATGCATCCTGAATGAAGCGCTCGTCATTCAGCGACGCTCCACTCAGGTTCATGCACGCGAACCGTGTCCGGTCGAGATGGTCGTAATGCTGGTCGAGCCACTCCAGGGTATTGGACATGACCCAGCGATCGATCACCGCGCTGCGTCCGTTATTCTCCCCCGCGGAAATGATTTTTCCCGCCGAGGTGATGGTGCCGTCCGCCTCGCGCATCCTCAGCAGGATTTCGAAATTGAGCGAGTCATAGGGCGCGCGCAAGGACATGATGGGCTGCATCACCAGAAACAGGCCTTCGGGCACCACCCCGGTGCCGAGGCGCTCGATCACGCGCAGTTCCTCCTGGCGCTCCTTGAATACCGCCTCGTTCTTCTCGTACACCACCAGATTGGCGTGCAGCCCCTTCTTGGCTTTGCGGCAGGCACGGTCCGCCGCCGACATCGCGTCCTTCACGTTGGTGCCGGCGCCGACTTCGACCAATCCGATCGAGCCTCTGACCTGGAACGCCTTGTCGCCGATCTGATAGGGGCTTGATCCGATCCAATTGACGATGCTGCGGCAGATCGCGGTCGCCGTGCGGATCGGCGTGTTGCGGAACACGATGACGAACTCGTCGCCTCCGACCCGCCCGACGGCGTGGCCTACGGCCAGCATCTCGCGCACGCGGCCGCACACCTGTCTCAGCACCTCGTCCCCGGCCACGTGGCCGAACAGGTCGTTGATCAGCTTGAACCGGTCAAGATCGAGGTAGGCCAGCGCCAGCGGCTGTCCGCTCGCCGCTTCCCGCATCGCCCCGGCGAATGCCTCCTCGATGCCATGCCGGTTCAGCACCCCGGTGAGCGGATCGTTCTCCGCCAGGAAAAGCAATCTGGCCGTCGCCTTGGAGCGTTGGGTAATGTCCTGCAACGACCCTTCTATCTTGTCCCCGGTCAATGTGGCCTTGACCAGGAACCGACTGGATTTCTCGTCGTCCGCGACCGAGTCGCGTATTTCCAGCTCTTCGCCGGTCCTGCGCCGGACCATGTCCTGCAGCCCGGCCCATGCACCGGGCTCGAAATGCTCGCTCCAAGTCTCCTGCCCAGTCCGGGACAGGTCCACTTTGAGCATTTGTATCAGCGCCGGGTTGCCGCGCAGGAATGCGCCGTTGGCATCCAGGGTAAATAGCCCGATTGGGATGGCTTCGTAAGTGCTGCGCAACTCGGCCTGCGCCTTGACCCGCTCCTGGTGTTCGTGGCGCATTTGCACGGCAATGGCGAGTGCGGCCATCAGGCTCGACGACAGCGACGCCGTGACGAAATTGAGAGTCCCTATCAACCCCTTTACATTCAGGGCTGCCGCGACCACTTCGTAAAAGCTGATGAACAGCGTCATGCCCAGGGAAGCGCCATACCACATCGCCACGGTGGAGCGTGTTATCCAGATGATGCGGGTCATGTTGTAGACCAGCACCGCGATAGTCATCGCCGCGGATACCCACATGTACGGAAGGAATTTCGAATAAGGGAGAACCAGCGCGCACAGCAGCAGGGGCAAGCATGACCACTGCACCACCCGCAACATCAGCGGATAGCCCATCCGCTGCAGGTCATTCTTGAAAAGCCTGCTGAACAGCATGACGGTCAGGATATAATACGCAACGATTGTCCACACCCGCGCGAACAGCGTCCAGTCGGGCGGGAGCGTCCGTGCCAGCCATTGCATATCCCACCCCACCGAGAGTGCGGCAAGTCGGAGGTTGGCCATCAGCCAGGCCGAAAACAGGACGTAAATCCATTCCCGGTTGATGATCGCGGTTACCAGCACGAACAGGGAGAGGACGACCATACCGCCGGTCAGGAGTCCCGCATCGCGATGATACTTGATCTCCGACGTTTCGAACTGGTTCGCCGGCCACTGCACCAGTTTGATGCGGGCCGAACCCACGAAGTTCGCCTGGCACACGATGGTTATCGGTGTTTGCAACTTGCCGAGGTCGATCGCAAAACCGGTGTTTACCGCCCTCAGTTGGCCGAACGCAAGCTTGCGGGTTGCGCTGCCCAGGGGCTCCAGGCGGGCGGCGTTCCAGCACGCGGCACCTACGGCTTGCCTGGGCGGGAGTTCGATGGTGACGGACTCATCACCGGTCGTCGGCTGCACCTTGAAACTGAACCAGAACGGGGATTCGGAAAGCTTGGTGTCGTAATACCCGACGGCCGGCCGATCGCCCAACTGTTCCAATGCTTGGGCCGGCCCAGGCACATTGCCGGTCTGTTCGAACACGCGAAATGCGAGCGGGCTCTGGCCGCTCGTGGCGTACTGCCCTTCCCAGGCGAACATTACCAGGAGGGACACCAGGCCTACCAGGACGGGGGCGCCGTAATTGGACAAATCATACAGCAGCGAGCCCAGCGCCGCGTAGGCGCGTTTCACCCACGGCCGCGGTGACAGGGGGAACATGGGCGTCATCTGTTAATTATCGGCGATTTTTGCAGATTCCCCAGACAAATTTCATCGATCCGTAGGTGTCCGCGGGTGGGGGACCCGCAGCCCGCATGGGTATCTCTTGCGCTGATCGTGTTCTCGCGATGAACCCGAACCTCGTTCCGGTTTCTCTCCGGGGTCACGGGCGGCATGCCTCCTCTGCATGCCGCCGCGTTTTTTAAGCCGCCACAGCCACCTTGTCGTGCATTTCCCCGGCGCGCATATGGCCGCCCAGCGGGGAGGCATCCGAATCGCTCAGGTCGACGTCGGGATGGTGGGTCCTGAAGAAGAAGTCGTACAACTTGTGGTTGACCTTGCCCCAGGACGGCTCGACGGATTGCACGTTGAGCGCCAGGACCCGGTGCGGCATATTGTTGGAGTGGCGCATGGGGATGAGTTCGCCCGGATAGAGGTCCTCGAACAGGAGCGCCTTGTAAGCCCGGTCGAGTGGCGGCCGCGCGGAAATCACCATCCATTCGACGCCGGTTTCCATGCAGTACATATAGTACGCCTTGAACAACACCGTCTTGACGAGCGGTCCCATCCGGCTGCCGTCATTGCCGAGCCTCGTTGCCTGCGCCATGCTGCTTCCGCGCAGGTGTGCCGGCAGTTCGACCGACTGCTCGATGATAAGTCCCTTGAAGCGGTTGGTCTGGATCCGCATCGTGCCCATGGGCGAACCGTCCAATCTGGATTCCGCCAGCAGAACCACCGAGCCGTCGGCGCGGTCATCGGCCTCGGGCGTCTTCAGTTTTTCAGCCAACTCCGGCACATGGCGCGCAAAAGCTGCCTGGCGGATGGCAACTGCCTTATGCAGGTCTGCATTGCTGCGGACTATCCTTACGGTGAACGGCAGGCGCTCTTCCGCCATCCGCACTCGCGGTAACGCCTGTTGCATGACACCTGCAGCGAAGTTGTCGTTCATTACTATTGCATGCTCAATCGATTTCATTTCCAAACCTCCCCGTCTCCAAAAAACAACTAGACGCCGTCTGTATCGCAAACGGCAATGGCCCGGTAAAGTCTGGCGGCGACAAGCGTTATGCCCATCGACCGTCTTGCACACACCGGGATCAGTCGCATGCCAGGTCGGCTTGGGGCCGGGTCTGGCAGCCTGATGCGTCGAAATATACAAAAGTGTTATCAATCATGACACTGCACGGTAACACGCCCACACTTGCTCCTCAAGGATGGCGAATCTCCGCGATCACTTCGAGGCCGATGCCGTCGCCGGGAAGGATGGCAATTTTTTTCTTGCACACCTTGCTGCTCTAGTCGCTAGTTGGATGGTTCGATGGTGTATATGCACGAAGCCCATGCTACCGGATTGTCAGGCTATCGCACGAAGGCACGAAGGCGAACGTGGACTGGCGCGGGCATTTCGGTATATTGTATCGTCGCGGCCGCCTCGGGTTAGAATCCAAAACATGAGCGCCGTTCCTTCTCCGGAAAAAAACGTCCTCGGCGGGCCCTTGCTCGCCTGCGGCTTCGACCCGCTGACCGGTTTTTTTCGCGACGGCTGTTGCGCCACGCGCGGTGCGAAGGGGGTGGCGCACCTGGTCTGCGTCAAGGTGACGGCGGAGTTTCTCGAGTTTTCGCGCGAGCACGGCAACGACCTTACCACGCCGCGTCCCGAGATGCGCTTCCGCGGCCTCAAGCCCGGCGACCGCTGGTGCCTTCACGTGCTGCGCTGGATCGAGGCGTGGGAGGCGGGCAGGGCGCCCAAGGTCGTGCTCGAGGCCACGCACGAAGACGTGCTCCAGTTGGTGCCGCTGCGGGCACTCAAGCGCCACGCGCTCGATCTGCACTGAGCGTGGCTGGCGGTTCCGTGCGGGCGCACGCTACTCGTCCACCCAGGTAACCACACTGTCCACCGCGGCGCGGCTGGTGCGAAAACGGTTTACCGGGTGGGCGGCATCCTCGTAACCGAAGGACATCCCGCACACCACCAGCCGGTCGGCCGGCAAGCCGAAATACGCGCGCAGGAATTTCGGGTGCGCCCCGAGGGCGGCTTGGGCGATGCTGGCAACGCCGAGGCTGCGCGCGGCCAGCATGAAGTTGTTTACCCACGCGCCGCAATCGAGCACGCCGTATACGCCGAGCGCCTCGTCGGTGGTGACGATCATGGCGTGCGGCGCGCCGAACAGACGGTGGTTCTCCATCGCCTGCCGCGCGGCGGCCTCGCGGTCGCCGCGCGCGATGCCCACGCTCTCGTAGAGCTGGAAGCCGCACTCGCGCCGGCGCGCGAGATAGACGCCGCGGTATTCCCGCGGGAACGCAAAATCGGGCTCCGGCTTGCCCCCGGCGGCGTATTCGCCGATTGCCTTGCGGAAGCGATCGGTCCCCGCGCCGCGGGTGATCACGGCCTTCCACGGCTGCGCGTTGCACCACGAGGGCGTGCGCTGCGCGATCTCCAAGATCCGCGTGATGGTGACCGTATCCACCTGGCGCGGCAGGAACGCGCGACAGCTATAGCGCTCATTCAGCAGGCGCCGGAATGCTTCGGACGACGGAGTCGATGGTTCTGCGCTCATGTGCTTCCTCTTGGTCTGTATTCTGTAATTAACTGGAAATGCCCGTCCCTATTAGATCAGCGGGCATTAGGCCTTGTTCTTCGGCAACTTAGTTCGAGCCCCGCTTGGCTTGTATGCTTACTTATGCCGCTTATCCACAGGCATCCCCGGGCGGCGTGAGCTCAACGCGCCAGGCTTGCTCCGCATCGACGATCCAGCCGCCGGTGGGCGGCGCGAAGTGCGTGCCGAGGACCAGCACCGGTTTGTTCGCATAGCGCGAAAGAAAATCCCGCCGCGTGCGGCGCGCCGTGGCCGCATCGACGTCGAAGTTGTTGGCGAGATCCGGTTCGGCGCACTGCAGCGGGTGGTGCATCAGGTCGCCGGTGATGACGGCTTCTTCGCCGCGCGAGGATATGCGCACGCTGACATGGCCGGGCGTGTGGCCCGGGGTCGGTTCCAGCCGGACCTCGGGCGTCAGCGCGTGATTCATGTCGACGAGCTCGGCTAGGTCGGCATCGATGATGGGCCTGACCGAATCGCCCATCACGTCGTCCTCGTGGCGCAATGCCTCCTCCGAGGACCAGTGCTCCCATTCTTTGCGCCCGAAGAGATAGCGCGCATTGGGAAAGGTCGGCACCCATTTGCCTTCCACCAGGCGCGTGTTCCAGCCGACGTGATCGACGTGCAGGTGGGTGCACAGCACGGTGTCGATCGAGTCCGCCGGGTATCCCGCGAGAGCGAGATCGTCGAGGAACGGCCCTTGCAGGAGATTCCACGCCCGGATCGAGCGCGCCTTGTCGTTGCCGACGCAGGTATCGACGATGATGCGGCGTTTGCCCGACTCGATGACGAAGCTGTGGATCGATCCGAACAGGCGGCCGTCTTCGTGCGCGAAATGCGGCCTGAGCCAGGCGTGGCGCCGGACCAGTTCCGGCGTCGCCTCGGGAAACATGAAAGTGCTCGGAAACGGCGCGCCGCCTAATTCCGCCACGCGCGTGATGTTCACGCCGCCGACCTGCCAGGTCATGAACTTGCCTGCGCCCATCTTCAACCTCCGGCTGTTTGAGGGAGCAATTGTCTCAAATTCAGCTCAGGCCGGCTGCAACCGGCCGATAAGGCCGGCCGCGCGCCGTAACGTCGCGTATCCGCGCTCCGTCGCAACATGATCTGGTGCTACGCACTACGTATAATCCGCCTTGCCGCAGATTTCCTGTCTTGAGCGCAACTACTTTATCGAGAGTGTGCTGCCGGCCGTGAACCGCTGCAATTTCGGCTTACTCAGAAACGCCTGAGACCGCGGTTACCCGGGCCGTCACCACGCAATCTGGAGCAAGCACTATGACCCAACGCATCACCGGAGTACTTTCCCCCGTCGTCACCCCGTTCAAGGCCGATTTGAGCCCGGATACCGAGCGCTTCGTGCGCCAGTGCAAGTGGCTGCTCGCGAACAACGTCGGCCTGGCGGTGTTCGGCACCAATTCCGAGGCCAATTCGCTGGCCGCGGGCGAGCGCATGGAATTGCTGGAGAAGCTGGTGGAAGCCGGCGTCGAGCCGGCGCGCATGATGCCCGGCACCGGCTGTTGCGCGCTTACCGACTCGGTGCGTCTCACGGCGCATGCGGTGAAACTCGGCTGCGCCGGCGCGCTGATGCTGCCGCCGTTCTACTACAAGGGCGTGTCGGACGAAGGCCTCTACCGCAATTACGCCGAGATCGTCGAGCGCGTCGGCGACGCGCGCCTGCGGATCTACCTGTATCACATTCCGCAGGTGACCCAGGTGCCGATCAGCCTCGCGCTGATCGAGCGCCTGCTCAAGGCCTATCCGAAGAGCATCGCCGGCACCAAAGATTCATCCGGCGACTGGAACCATACCAAGGCGACGCTGGATGAGTTCGGCAAGGACGGCTTCGACGTGTTTCCCGGCAGCGAGACTTTCCTCCTCGCCGGCCTGCGCAACGGCGGCAAGGGTTGCATCAGCGCCAGCGCCAACGTCAATCCGGCGGCGATCCACAAGCTGTACGCCAATTGGCAATCGGCCGATGCCGATCATCTGCAGGCGGGCCTCGACAAGGTGCGCGGGGTATTCCAGAAATATCCCATGATCCCGGCGATGAAGCGCGCGATCGCGCACTGGAGCGGGCATGCGGACTGGGCCACGGTGCGTCCGCCACTGGTGGAGATAAACGCCGAACAGTCGAAGGCGCTCATCGCCGATCTGGAGCAATGCGGCTTCACCATGCCCGGTCTGAAGGGCTGATGCAGCTTACTCGACCTTCGCGCCCTTCTCGGCGAGCAGGGCGCGCAGGATAGCGCGATGGCAGTGTGACTCGTCCTCACAATAGCAGCCGACGGAGAAGTTCGCATGCTGCGAGAGCGTCGAGAGCACGTCGAGCGTGCGGCTGTTCTCGGGCGTCGCCATCTCGGCCCGGTATTTCTTTAAGAAGGCGAGCCACTCGCGCGGGGTCTTAGCCGCCTGCCCGGACTTCATGGTTTCGACGCTGGGCGCAAGATTGGGAAACCATACGTCATACCAATTCTGCGATGCGAATGCGGCCTTGGGCACGCCTCGCGGCGGGCGGCGGACCGTGCCGATTCGGGTTCCTTCGTCTTTGACCCTGTGGCTGCCAAGCCTGACTACGCGTACGACCATTGACACCTCCCGGGCATGAGCCCAACGCTGCGACTGAATGGCGCCGGCGCGCGAAACGGGTTAACGGCTAACCCGGTTCCGCCCGGCCTCCTTCGCCCGGTACAGCGCCTTGTCGGCGGCGCGCAGAACCCCGGCGGGCGTCGAGAGGACGTCGTCGGGCTCGGCGATGCCGATGCTCACCGTCACCGATAGCGTCTTCTCGGCCGAGCGCAAGCTGCGCAGCTTGGTTCCGTCCTCCGGATCTTTCGGTCTATCGTCCCTGCGCACCGCCATTCGGTAGGCGGCGATGTTTGCGCGGATCTTCTCGAGGTGGGGCAGGGTCTCGGCCAGCGTGCGGCCGTCGAACAGCAGGCAAAATTCCTCGCCGCCGTAGCGGTACGCCCTGCCACCGCCCTGGATCTCGGCGAGGCGCGCGGCGACCAGCTTCAGCACCTGGTCGCCGATGTCGTGGCCGTGGGTGTCGTTGAATTTCTTGAAGTGGTCCACGTCCACCATCGCTATCGCATGCGCCGGGCCCAGCCCGTGGAGGCGTTCCTCCAGCGCGCGGCGGCTGGGCAGACCGGTCAGCTCGTCGTGGAACGCGAGGCGGTGCGATTCCTGCAACAGCGACACCAGCATAATGGCCCCGGCGGCCGCCATGAATGCGTTGAACGCGGAAAGTGCAGTCACCCACTCGCAGGCGACGAAGAAGGCCATGAGGGCTCCCGCCAGGCCGGTGTCCAGCGGCCGCGTATGCGTCCGCGGCGGTCTTGGCCACGCCCGCCAGGTTGCCGCGACGAGAGCCGCGACGAACAGCAGCCGCCCCGCGAGGGGCATCGGCGGCGAGCGCAACAGCCAGTGTTCAAGCAGGTCATGCCACGCCGTGCCCGACAGGCTGTTGCGGCCTGCGCTCGCGATCCAGGCGACGCACACGATCTCCACCACGGCCAGCATGAGCCAGCGGTAGTTGAAGTGGTGCGATACGCCGCGCTCGGGGAACACCAGCGCCAGCAGGACGTTGAGCGGAACGAGAACCGCGGCTGCGGTGAACACCGCGCGCGCGGCGAAGCTCGCCGCGCCGAACTCGAGCGCGAGGTTGTAGCCGGCAAAGGCGGCGAGCAGAGACGCGAGTGCTATGAACGTGCGGCCGCGATTGAACCACACCCCCATGCCTGTTCCCAGCAGCAGCACCACATAGGGTCCCAGCGTCTTCAGGCCGGAGAGGGAAGGCGGCAGCGTCGGGCCGGCGACCGGCGCGAGCGCGGCGGCCAGCAGGATCGCGGCCGGCGCGAGCACAGGCCGAACGGCGCGAACGACCGAAAGGTTCAACGGCGCGCGGCGCGCGGCTTCGAACGTACCGCCTGTTACCATCATGCCCCTTTAGCCGATCACTGGAGTGCTTGTTCTGCGCGACATGGTACACCGCCGGCGCGAGCGCAGAAACGCCGCCGCTCGAACCGACCTCACTTACGCACCGCGCCGCGCGCGCACACGCACACCCAGCGCGGCGAGTTCGTTCAAGAGCAGAGCTGCGATCACCAAGGCACCGCCGGCCAACGTTGCCGGAGCCGGCGCTTCGCCCGCGCCCAGCCAGGCCCACAGCGGGCCGAGCACCACTTCGAGCAGCGCCAGCAGCGCGATCTCGGGCGCCGAAAGCTGCGGGCTCGCGCGCACCATCAGCATGCAGGGCAAGCCGAGCTGCAGGCAGCCGAGCACGGCAAGCAGCACGAGGTCGTGCACGTTCGCGCTGAAGGGCAACGCGAACGGCAGGGTAAGGACGGAGGAGAAGACGGCACCCAGGAGCACTGCCGATCACTCCGCTGGAATAGCTGGCATCACACCCTGGCATGTAAAGTATGTCCGGCCGCTCGCTAACTTCAGACTGGAAGTGAAATTTGCGGACGGCACCCAGGGATTGGTGGACATGGCACGCCTCCTGGCGCGTGATTGCGGTGTATTCGAACCACTGCGCGAAGTGTCGTTATTCAATCAGGTATTCGTTGATGAAGGCGTCGTGACGTGGCCCGGCGGCCTGGACCTGGCTCCTGACACGATGCACGAAGAATTGGGTAAGGCCGGTGTCTATGCAATGCGGTGATACGTCCGTGTAAAGCGACAGCACGATCTGCGGTTAAGGCGGCGCTGAGGCACGCATCAAATAGCATTATTCGGGTGTCCGTTTAGGTGATTGATCTCGCCCGATGCGATGCATCAATGGACGCAACCGCCTTGAACCAGATAAGTTGACTGTCCCAGATCGGCCAACTGCAGACATAAAGGTTAGGTCGGCAACGCACTCTTGAGCGGCCGGCATTCCTTCAACTCCCGATATTCGCGGTAGCCGCCAAATCGCGACACAAATCGCGAACATCACTTGCAACAACTAACCTTATGGGTTAATCTGACGCCAATGGAAAAGCGGAAGCCACATTACGATCTGGCTGCTGTGAAGATCGCTGTGCAACAGCGCGGCGCGGATGCCTTTACCGCTACCGCTTTGGTTGGCGCTCAAGCAATGGGCCTGGATTCAGCGCAGGCCATCAGCTTGGTGTGTGCGATGACACGAGCTGATTTTTACAAGAGCATGACGACTCATGCAGCGAGCCAAGTGTGGCAGGACGTGTATCACCGTGTAGCGCCGAATGGCAAAGTGGCTTACGTCAAGGTGACGTTGCGCACGGATGGTTCGATTGTGATTCAGTTTAAGGAGAAATGAGATGTCCCGTGAATGCCTGAACTGCGGACAGGAAATTCTGCGACGCGCCGTCAAGGATGTGCCGTATGAATACAAAGGTCATGCAGCCGTGGTGCCGAAGGTTGCAGGTTGGCATTGTCCTCGTTGTCACGAGGTTGAATTTGACTCGGGAGAAGGTACTCGATTCGCCGAAGCCATAAAACGCGTTGCGGCCGAGATTGACGCCCAGGAAGCTGCTGAACTGGTACGCATCCGCAAGAAGTTGAAGCTCACACAACTGGAGGCCGCGCGAATCACTGGCGGCGGTCCGAATGCGTTTTCACGCTATGAGCGAGGCAAAGCTCGTCCGCTACCTGCGGTGACAAATCTTTTTCGACTTCTTGATCGGCACCCGGAACTACTGGACGAATTGCAGAACTGATCTCTTTGGTGTCGAACTGAGACTTCCAGCGGATCTCTCACAGGGTTGTTTTTATCCATTGGCATACTGCGATGCAGCATGCAGTGCGGTTATCAGCCATCTCGATCCCCCTTGAGGGGACCCTGAGAGGTGACGCATTGCGAATACCCCAATATTCAAATCGTTTTGGAGTCCGGGGGGCGGATCCGCAAACTCCCCGTCTTTGGGCGGGGGTAGTTCACTGCTTTTGCGGTCCGCCCGAGCCGCGTTCGGGGAGAAATCCGGCCAGCACGCGCGCGGTGTGCGAGCGCGCAGGCGCGCGAGCGAGCATCGCGGGCGTGCCTAGGGCGGAGATGCGCCCGCCGGTGTCGCCGCCCTCCGGCCCGAGGTCGATGATCCAATCGGCGTCGGCGATGATGTCCAGATTATGCTCGATCACCACCACGGTGTTGCTGGCGTCGACCAGGCGGTGTAGCACGCGGATCAGCCTTTCCACGTCGGCCATGTGCAGGCCGACCGTGGGTTCGTCGAGAACGTAGAGGGTACGGCCTTCGGCGCCGGCGCGGCCGGGACGCGCCGCGGCGTTGCCTTCAGCGTCGATGCGTACCTTCGACAGTTCGGTGACGAGCTTGATCCGCTGCGCCTCGCCGCCGGAGAGCGTCGGGCTCTGCTGGCCCAGCGTCAGGTAACCCAGGCCCACGTCCTGCAGCAGGCGCAGCGCGTGATGGGTGGACGGATGCGCCGAGAAAAACTCCACTGCCTCGTCCACGTTCATGGCGAGGATCTCGCCGATCGATTTTTGCTTGAACCGCACCGACAGCGTCTCGGGGTTGAAACGCGCGCCGCGGCACATCTCGCACAGCACTTTCACATCGGGAAGGAAACTCATCGCTATGCGTTTCACGCCCTGGCCCTCGCACGCGGGACAGCGTCCTTCGCCGGTATTGAAGGAAAAACGGGAGGGGCTCCAGCCGCGCATGCGCGCCTCGGTCGTATCCGCGAACAGTTTCCGGATCGCGTCCCAAAAGCCGACGTAAGTGGCGGGGCAGGAGCGCGGCGTCTTGCCGATCGGCGTCTGATCGACCTCGAGCACGCGCCCGATGTGCTCGGCGCCGAGCATCGCGTGGCAGCCGCTGAGTTGCACCTGCGCGCGTTTGCGCGGGGAAAGCCGCGTTTGCGCAACCAGGCGCGAGAGATTCGCGTACAGCACTTCGCGCGCGAGCGTGGACTTGCCCGAGCCGGACACGCCGGTGATGACGCACAGGCGCGCCAGCGGCAGGCGCAGCCGCTTGATTTTCAGGTTGTGCAGATCGGCGCCGAGGATTTCCAGCGCCGGCGTCTTTGTGTTCACCGCGCGCGGCGGATGCAAGGGATGCCTGAGCGGATGGAGAAGGAACTGTCCGGTGACCGAATCGGGGTGCGCCATCAGGTCCGCGGCCGAGCCCTGGGCCACCACGCGCCCGCCGCGGCTGCCCGCGCCCGGACCGAGGTCGAGCACGTGCGCCGCGCGGCGTATGGTGTCCTCGTCGTGTTCCACCACCACCAGGGTGTTGCCTTTGGCCTGGAGTTTCTCCAGCGTGGTTAGCAGCACGCGGTTGTCGCGCGGGTGCAGGCCGATGGTGGGCTCGTCCAGGATGTAGCACACGCCGCGCAGGTTGGAGCCGAGCTGGGCCGCGAGGCGGATGCGCTGCGCCTCGCCGCCGGAGAGTGTGGGCGCGGAGCGACCGAGTGCCAGATAGCCGAGCCCGACTTCGTCGAGAAAGGAGAGGCGCGATTTCAATTCCGCGACGAGGTCGCGCGCGATCTCGGCCTCGCGCCCCGCGAGGGCGAGGCGGCGAAAGAACTGCGCGAGCTGTGTCACCGGCAGCGCGACCAGGTCGGCGACCGAGCGGCCGCGGTAGCGCACCGCCAGTGCTTCGCGGCTCAAGCGCTGACCGGAGCAGGCGGGGCAGGGCTCATCGCCTTCCTCCTGTTCGTCGAGGAAATTGTCGAGGCGCCGGTCCTCCTGCTCGCGGCTCACATCCCTGTTTTTGTCGTAGTCCGGTTCCCGGTAGCCGGAAATTTTCACGCCGGTGCCGAGGCAACTGCCGCACCAGCCATGCTTGGAGTTGAACGAGAATAGCCGCGGATCGAGCTCGGGGAAGCTGCGAGCGCAGGATGGGCAGGCGCGCTTGGTCGAAAAAATGGTTTGCGGCAGCGCCAGTTCGATACGGCCGGTTTTCGTTTGCTGTCGCGCCGCATCGGCCAAGCGATCCAGGCCGCCGAGCACATGCACGATGCCTTTGCCGAAATCGAGCGCGCGCGCAAGCGCCTCGCGCAACTCTCCTTCGTTCGCCGGCGTGACGCGCAGGTCGGCCACCGGCAACTCGATGCTGTGTTCGCGGAAGCGATCCAGGCGCGGCCATTTCGCCGTGGGCAGAAACTCCCCGTCCACGCGCAGGAAGTCGTAGCCCTTGCCCTTCGCCCATTTCGCCAGATCGGTGTAGTAGCCCTTGCGGCTGGTCACCAGCGGCGCGAGCAGGCCGATGCGCTGGCCGCGATAGTCTTTTTGCACGCGCGCGGCAATGGCATCGAAGCTCTGCGGCTCGATCGCCACATTGCAGTCGGGGCAGTACTGCGTGCCGAGCTTGACGTACATGAGGCGCAGGAAGTGGTAGATTTCGGTCAGCGTCGCCACCGTGCTCTTCCTGCCGCCGCGGCTGGTGCGCTGCTCGATCGCCACCGTGGGCGGGATGCCGAAAATCGCGTCCACGTCCGGGCGCGAGGACGGCTGCACGAACTGGCGCGCGTAGGCGTTGAGCGATTCCAGGTATCTCCGCTGGCCCTCGGCGAACAGGATGTCGAAGGCGAGGGTGGACTTGCCTGAGCCCGATACGCCTGTGATCACGGTGAACTGGTTGCGCGGGATTTCGACGTCCACGTTGTGCAGGTTGTGCTCGCGCGCGTTGTGGATGCGGATACACGCGCCGGAAGGCGGAGCAGGGGCCCCGCTTGCGGGGATGCGACCCTGAAGACGCGTGGCCGCCGACAACGCAGAATCTGAGTCTTGGTGTGCGGGATCGGAGGCGGAATTATTTTGCGCGCGGAGCGCTTTCTGAAGTGGCAACCTCTCGGAGACGCCCAACTGGTGCGGCTCCACGGCCGATTGGCCGAGCGCGACGTCGTATTCCCGCAGCGCTTTCCCGGTATGCGAGGCGGCATGCGCCCTGACTTCCGCCGGCGTGCCGGTGCACACGATCTCGCCGCCCGCATCGCCGCCTTCCGGGCCGAGGTCGATGATCCAGTCCGAGGCGCGGATGACGTCGAGATTGTGTTCGATCACCACCACGGAATGCCCGGTCACGATGAGCTTGCGCAAGGCGGAGAGCAGCTTCGCGATGTCATCGAAGTGCAGGCCGGTGGTGGGTTCGTCGAACAGGAACAGTTTTCCCTTGCGCGCGAGGCCGCCTGCGGCGGGCGAGCCCTTGTTGGCCTCGAGCAGATGCCCGGCGAGCTTCAGCCGCTGCGCCTCGCCGCCCGAGAGCGTGGGCACCGGCTGGCCGAGCTTGAGGTACTCCAGGCCGACGTCTGCCAAAGGCGCGAGCGCCGCTACCACTTGGTGCGCGAGCGCCGCTACCACTTGGTGCGCGAGCACGGCTTGCACCTGTGCATGATCGGCAAAGAAGGCGAGCGCTTCGGCCACCGTCAACTCGAGCACGTCGGCGAGCGACAGCGCTTGCTTGCCGTCCTTGCCCGCGAGCTTCACCTCCAGCACCTCGGCGCGGAAGCGCCGGCCGTTGCAATCGGGGCAGCGCAGGTAGACGTCGGAAAGGAACTGCATTTCCACGTGTTCGAAGCCGTTGCCGCCGCAGGTCGGGCAGCGGCCATTACCGGAGTTGAAGCTGAAAGTACCGGCGGTGTAGCCGCGCTCCGCTGCCATGGACTCGCGCGCGAACAAATTGCGGATGGCATCGAAAGCGCCGACGTAGCTGGCCGGGTTGGAGCGCGTGGTCCTGCCTATGGGCGACTGGTTCACCATCACCACGTCCTCGACCAGTTCCGCGCCCGCTAGCGCGCGGTGTGCGCCGGGCGTTTCGGTGGGCCGGCCTTTGGTTTTCAGCAGCGCTGCATGGAGCACGTCCTGCACCAGCGTCGATTTGCCCGAGCCGGACACGCCGGTGACACATACGAGGCGCGCGAGCGGAATGGTGACATCGATGTTTTTCAGATTGTGCTCTGCGGCGCCGAGCAATTTGATTCGGGGCCCGCCGGCTTGCGGCGGCCTCGACGCGATGCCGCCATCGGCGCGCCTGCGTCCGGACAGATACTCGGCGGTGAGCGAGCGGCTCGCCTTCAATTCCGCCGGCGTGCCGAAGGACACTACCTCGCCGCCGCGCTCGCCCGGGCCCGGGCCCATGTCGAGTATGCGATCGGCGGCGAACATGATCTGCGGATCGTGCTCGACCACCACCAGCGAGTTGCCGGCGTCGCGCAACCGGTGCATCACCGCTATCACCCGGCCCATGTCGCGCGGGTGCAGGCCGATGGAGGGCTCGTCCAGCACGAACAGGGTGTTCACCAGCGAAGTGCCGAGCGCGGTGGTGAGGTTGATGCGCTGCACTTCGCCGCCGGAGAGCGTGCGCGACTGGCGGTCCAGGGTCAGATAGGCGAGTCCCACCTGGCACAGGTAGGAAAGGCGCGCGCGGATCTCGGTGAGCAAGAGGTCGGTGGCTTGGTCGAGCGGTGCCGGCAGATGCAGGCTGTCGAAGAACTTGCGGCAGCGCTCGATCGGCAACAGCATCAGGTCGTGCATGGTGAGCCCGGGCAGTTCGGCGAGCTTGTCCTCGCTCCATGCCACTCCTAGCGGCTTGAATCGTTTATACGTGCTGAACACCTTATCGGCATCCTGCTTCGTCCCCAGGCGCCACAACAGCGCGTCGTGCTTGAGCCGCGCGCCCTCGCAGGCAGGGCAGGGGGTGTAGGCGCGATACTTCGACAGCAGCACGCGGATGTGCATCTTGTAGGCTTTGGTCTCGAGCCAGTCGAAGAATTTGCGCACGCCGTACCAAGTGCCGGGCCAGGATGTGCGCCAGCTTTTCCACTCCGGCTCGCCTTCGAGCACCCACTTGCGTTCGGCTTGGGTGAGCTTGCGAAACGGCGTATCGAGCGCAATGCCGCGCTTGCCTGCATATTTCACCAGATCGTCCTGGCATTCGCCAAAGCTCGCCGTCTGCCACGGCCGCACCGCGCCCTCGCGCAGGGTCTTCGATTCGTCCGGGACGATCAGGCCGAAATCGATGCCGATGACGCGGCCGAAGCCGCGGCAACTGTCGCAAGCGCCGATGGGCGAGTTGAAGGAGAACAGCGACGGTGTCGGGTCCGCATAATGGATGTCGCACTCGGCGCAGTGCAGGTCGGAGGAGTAGCGCCACGCGCTTGCGCTCTCCCGCTGTCCGCCTCCGATGGAGGGAATGGGGCCGGAGGCGAGCGGACTTTCGTCGCCCACATGCACATTCACCTTACCCTGTCCGATCTTCAGCGCCGCCTCCAGCGCTTCGATCACGCGCGTCTTCCCGGCGGAGGACATGCGCAGCCTGTCCTGCACTACCTCCAGCAGACTGTCGCCGCGCGCATGGATGCGGGCATAACCCTGGCCTTGCAGCAATTGCTCGACCTCGGCCTCGGTGAAATTCTTCGGCACCGCCACCGGGAAGGTGATGAGCAGGCGCGGATCGCCCGCGGCCTTGGCGCGTTCGGCGAGCGCGGCGTAGATCGATTCCGGCGTGTCGCGCGCCACCTTCGCGCCGCAGCCGCGGCAATGGAGCTCGGCCGCGCGCGCGAACAGGAGCTTCACGTGGTCGTTCAGTTCGGTCATGGTGCCGACCGTGGAGCGCGAGGTGCGCACCGGGTTGGTCTGGTCGATGGCGATGGCGGGCGGGATGCCGTCGATGCGATCGACCTGCGGCTTGTCCATGCGGTCGAGGAACTGGCGCGCATAGGGAGAGAAGGTCTCGACGTAGCGCCGCTGGCCTTCGGCGTAGAGCGTGTCGAACACGAGCGAACTCTTGCCCGAGCCCGACACGCCGCTGACCACGACGAGCTGGTTCAGCGGGATTGCGAGGGTGAGGTTCTTGAGATTGTTCTGGCGCGCGCCGTGGATCAGGATGGCGCCGTCGCTGCTTGCTTCCGACATTGACGCATTCTAGCGGCAGCAAGGCATTCGTGCTGCGAGCGTGTGCGTGGTCTGGGCGCGCCTGCCCGCCGCGTGCGCGAGCGCATGACCTGATCGGCGCGATGGGAATGACGCGCTACCGCGTAGCGAAACGAGCCAGGGTGCAGCAGCGGCGCGTTGGCCCGTGCGAACGCGTCGCGATCGAGCACCAACAGCCGCCGCGTTGCGCGCGGATGGTCCTTCGCCGCCGCGGTCAGGGCGCGCAGCGCGCGCGCGTGTGTCCTTTTGGCAAGGACACATCCTTCAGAACCGGGTCTGCGTGCAGGGCCACCAGGACTACCTCACTCGAACAGCCCGCCATGCCGCGCCGCCCGGATGTCTTCGGCCGGAGTGCGGTACTCTGCACCAGTAGGCAAACTTGACAACTTGTCCCGATGTGTAAGAATGGAGTCTCTTTTGGAGACCACCATGCGCACCCTGACCATCGGCGAATTCAAGGCTCAGTTTTCTGATGTGTTGACGGCCGTCCAGGCGGGCGAGTCCGTCATCGTTTGTTACGGGCGCAAGAAGCGGCGCGTGGCTGTGCTGGTGCCGTATGCAGAATTCGCGGCGGGCACCGGCAAGCGACCGCTCGGCTTGCTCAAAGGCAAAGGCGGCTTTAATCTGGCCGAGGACTTTGCGTTGAGCGACGACGAGTTTCTCGCCGCATGATCTACCTGCTGGATACCCACAGCTTTCTATGGGCGGTTTTTTCTCCCGAGAAACTGAGTCGCCGCGCACGTGCCACCATTGCAGACACGTCGAGTGCCGTCTGCTTGTCGTCAATCACGCTGTGGGAAATTTCGCTCAAGTTCACGCTCGGAAAACTGGCTCTTGAGAACACGATCCCGGAAGATCTGGTCACCGCCGCCCAGGACATGGGATTGGCGCTGATCAGTCCGTCGGTCGAGGAGTCGGCGAGTTTCTATAAGCTGCCACGTGCGCCACATCGCGATCCCTTCGACCGGATGCTTGTCTGGCAGGCTATCCAGCGGCAGTTGGTTCTGGTGACCAAAGACGGCGCCTTGCCTGCGTATCGCGATGCCGGACTGAAGACGCTCTGGTAGAAGACAGAGCCGGCGCCGGTCCGCAACGATGGTAAGCTAGATTGACATCTGATGCGTGATGCAATAGCATCTCGCGATGCGCACCACGCTCGACATCGAAGAAGACGTACTGTTTGCGGCCAAGGATCTGGCGCGGCGGGAAAAAAAAACGGCCGGACAAGTGATTTCCGACTTGGCGCGCAAAGGGCTTGCTGGCGCGGAGGCATTGACGGCGCATGAGCCGAAAGCGATTTACGGCTTCCGGCCATTTCCCAAGGAAGGACGGATCGTCAGCAACGAGTTGATCAACAAGCTGCGTGAAGACGGCGAGTACTAGGAAAGACACGCCGGATGCGCGCGCTGCTCGACGTCAATGTTCTGATCGCACTACTCGACCAGGCGCACCCGCACCACGACACGGCATTCGCCTGGTTGAGGGCCAACATCAAGCACGGCTGGGCATCCTGCCCGATCACCCAGAACGGCTGCATCCGCATCATGTCGCAGGCAGCCTACCCCGGCGCGCGGCCTGCCGCCCAAATCATCGAACGCTTGCGTGGCGGGCTGAACCATTCCGCTCACCGGTTCTGGCCCGACGACGCCTCCATCGTCGACCCCCGGATCGTGGACGGCACGCGCGTACATAGCGCGCGGCAGATAACCGACACCTATCTGCTGGCGTTGGCGGCGAAGCATGGCGGACGCCTCGTGACGTTCGATTCCGGCATCGCGCTTTCCGCGGTGAAGGGCGCTACGGCCAGACAACTGGTAACACTGGTCTGAGCAATCGGCCTGGATCGATTCCGGCGTGTCGCGCGCGACCTTCGCGCCGCAGCCGCGGCAATAGAGTTCGCCCGCGCGCGCGAACAGCAGCTTCACGTGGTCGTTGAGTTTTTCGGCTCCGTACCTTGCACTTGAACGTGAGCTTCAACTGCGGTTTCTAGGATTACAGCTCCGGTGGCCGATCTTATTTCTGGGCTATGCGCCGGTCCTCGAAGCGCTTGGGCTTGGGCCGGTCGGTTCCCAGTCCGGTGAGGGAACGCAGGGCGTCGGGGCCGACGACCTGGACGTTTATGCGCAGGCCGATTTCCACCTTGAGGCGGTCTTCCAGGTGGGCGCGCAGGGCCTCGGGGTCGCCGACCCCGGGCTTGTGCTCCACCATTATGGTCATTTCATCCACGGTGCCCCGCGGCGTCTGCTTGGTTTCGGCGGTGCAGAACCATTCTCCGGTGACTCGGGGATCCTTGTTGACCACGTTGCCGCAGGCCTCGGGCCAGATGTTGATGCCGCGCAGTTTCACCATGGTGTCGCTGCGGCCGAGGAAGCGGTCGGTGCGCAGGTGGGTGCCGCCGCAGGCGCAGGGCTCCCGCGAGACGATGCGCGACAGGTCCTGGATGTTGTAGCGAATGTGCTGGTTGCCGGTCTTGTAGAGGCAGGTGACCACCAGATTGCCGGTCTGTCCGTCGGGCACCGGTTGGCCGGTTTCCACGTCCACGCATTCCACGATGAAAGCATCCTCGAACACGTGCAGCCCGGAGCGGGCCTCGCATTCCGCGGACACCAGTTGCACTTCATGAAAGCCGTAGGCCTCGTAGGCCGGGCGGCCCCAGGCTTCCGTCACCGGCAGCGGGTTGCCGAAGGTGGGTAAGGTGCGGATCTTGAAATCGCGCTCCAAGTCGTAGCCCAGTTCCTTCGCCAGGTTGGCCATGTAAACCAAGTGATCGGCCCAGCTCAGAATGGTGGTGACGCCGTATTTGTGGGCGAACATGAGTTGCTTTTCGGTGGCGGTGACGTTGCCGGTGCCGGTGGTGATGTTAAGGCAGCCCAACCAGTGGTGCAGGGCGTGGTCATAGATCCAGGCGCCGTTGTGGGTGGAGAAGGCCCAGGAATTCATCACCACGTCGCCGGGCCGCACTCCCTGGAGATAGTACATGCGCTGGGTGAGAATGGCGCCGGCTTCCCGGTCCCATTGGGTGTAGACGGTGGGCCGGGGGTCGCCGGTGGTGCCGCCGCTCCAGAAAATGCGCAACGGTTCCTCGGCGGCGGCCGCCGCCGCTCGGCCCTGGTAGTCGCCGTAGGGCGGATCCAGGGCGATGCTGTCGCGGATGTCGTCCACAGTGTAGAACGGCAGCTTGGGCAGATCGGCCAGAGTCCGGATGTCGTCGGGCCGGACTCCGGTTTTTTCCCAGCGGCGCCGATAGAAGGGCGTTTGCCAGGCGCGCTGTAGGGCCTCTTGCAGGCGTTGCTGCTGGAGGGCCACGAGCCGCTCTCGGGGCCATTTCCAGACGGTGTCGAAATAGCCGGGGGCGGGCGGATAGTCGGCCACCAGGCGGTTCCAATCCAGGGTTTGATAGTAGTACGGGGGGACGGGATGAGGCATGGGCTCCTCCTTGGAATTTCGCGGCGCGGCTTGGGCGATGCTTACAAGATCATTGTAACGCCGGCCGCGGGAGCGGGTAAAATTCCCGGCATGGGCGAGACGATGCAGCGGCAAAGCCGCGGTGAACTATAGGAAATTCAATCCTGCTTCTTTTCGCGCGTCGGGCCGATGGCAGCGGTTTTTATCTGCCGGCGTTGGCGCTCGAGCATGACGGACGCCTCGTGACGTTCGATTCCGGCATCGCGCTTTTCGCGGTGAAGGGCGCTGCGGCAAGACATCGGGTAACACTGGTATGAGCAATGGGCCGGCATTCCGATGATTTGCAGATGCTCCGCCGGATGGGGGAAATGAGCATGAACGGTCAGCGCATCCGGCGCGCCTGGGCAGCCATCGCCGCGGTCACGGTGCTTAACCTGCCGCTCGGCTCCATCTACGCGTTCAGCGTGTTCCTCGGGCCGATCGAGGCAGAGCTGGGGTTGACCCGGTCCGCGCTGTCGCTGGTGTTCGGCCTGGCCACGGTCGGGTTCGCGCTCGGGATGCTGATTGCCCCGTATGCCTATGCCTTGGCCTCGGCCGCCTGGTTGATCGCGATCTGTATGGCCGCCGCTACGATCGGCATCGCTCTTTCGGCAACCGCCGGCGGACTGATGCAGTTGTTGATAGGCTACGGCGTCCTGTTCGGCCTGGGTGGCGGAGTGGCCTATATCGTGGGGCAGCAGTGCGTGAACATGCTGGTCATGACGCGGAAAGGCCTGGTGAACGGCTATATCGTCGGCCTGTGGCCGGCCGGTGCGATGCTCGCCGCGCCGCTGTTCGGCTGGGCGAATGCCGCGTTTGGTTTTCGCTGGACCATGGGCGGGCTGGCGCTGGTGCTGCTGCTGTCGGGGCTGGCCGGGATCGTGCTGCTGAACCTTTCCGGGGCGATCCTGCCGCGTCAGGTCGCCGGCGGAGCATCGGGCGATCGCCGTGGCGCGATCTTCGCCCGCCTCTTTACCGTGTTCTTCGTCGCGGCGGCGGCGGGCCTGACCGTGCTGAGCCAGGCCGCCGGGATGATCGCGGCCTATGGCGGTACGACGGCCATGGCGCTGGCGGCGACCACGGCGATCGCCGGCGCCATCGCCGTCGCGCGCGTCAGCGGCGGCTGGCTGACCGACCGCTACCCGGTGCCCTACGTTGGCGCGTTCGCTCAGGGCTTCGCGCTGACAGGGGCGATCCTGCTGACCCTGTGGCCGAACCCCTTGGTCGCGGCAGTGGCGCTCGGCATGGTCGGGATGGGCTATGGCTTTATCTCGGGCTGCACCGCCGGCGCCATCGCGCAGTATTGGCCGCCCGCGGACTATGGCTGGATCGCGAGCCGGATCTACATCGCCTGGTGCGTGGCGGCGATCAGCCTGCCGATTTTGGCGGGCCACCTGTTCGACCTGACCCGGGGCTACGAAACCGCGGTAATCATCGCCGGTTGCGGCAACCTGGTGGGCGTGATCGTGGCGCTGGGCTTGCCGCGACGGGCGCTGCGCTATGCCTGATTTTTTCCGACTGAGGTTCGGGCCGCGAACCGGGGATACTTGCAGGTCCCGCGTGCGCTGGTACGCCGTAGGCTCTCACTTTGTTGCACCGGAATCATGACCCGGCCGTTAACTTGACGATATCGTTCAGCTTCCGTCTTGAGCGGATCTGTCTCGCTGTTTCAGAACGAATGGAATAAGGCCGGCGGCCAGCGCCAGGATCGAGCCGGTCAACACGATGGCAACCATGGGAATCGGGGACCCATCGGCGAGCAGGCTGTAGATCTGGGCGAAAACAGCGCCAAGAAACATCTGGAAAAAAAAGCCGATGCCCGCCGCCGTGCCGGAGAGACTCGGTATCACCCGCATCGCGCCGGCTTGTGCGTTCGCGAGCGCGACTCCCTGGCCGAAACTGATCAAGAATGCGGGAATGAAAATCACCAGTGGCGACAGATACCCGGCGAGTATCAATGGCGACTGGAGCAAAACCGCCAGGAAGCCGATGAGGGACCCGGCGAGAACCATATCCTCGATGCCGAAGCGCTGGCTCACCCTGCTCGAGAGCAGATTCCCGAGGAAAAATCCGACCGGGAAAGCCATGAAATAGGTGCCGAACTCCGTCGCCGACCGCCCCAGATAATCCTTCATCAGGAACGACGAGGCCGCCGCCATCGCGTAGAAAAGTCCCGAGGAAAATCCCGTCTGCAATACAAAGGCGGTGAAGCGCGCGTGGGAAAAGAGCGCCACGTAATCTTGCAGGAAGCTTGAAGGTTTCCGCTGGATATCCTCCTTCGGGTGCGTTTCGTACAGCACCACGCGGGACGCCGTCGTTATGAGCACGCCCGCGATCGCTGCGAGCCAGAACAGGCTTCGCCAACCGGCCAGGTCGATCAGCATCCCGCCGAACAGCGTCGCCAGCATCGGTCCGAGCGTGTAGGCCATGGTCAGATAGGCGATCACTTTGACCAGCCCCTCCGTGCCGTAGGCGTCCCGCGCGATGGCTCGGGCAAGGGTGACGCCGCAGCCGGCCCCGAAGGCCTGGATGACCCGTCCCGCGATAAGGGCGTAGACGGAATCCGCGGTGGCCGACACGCCGCTCCCGAGCGTAAACAGAATTAGGCCCGCGAGGAGTACGGGACGACGGCCATAACGATCGGACAGCGAGCCATACATCAGTGTCGAGACGGCCATGACCAGCAACGCCGCGCTGTATGTCAGGCCCACCAACGCATCCGAGATGGCAAAGACCGATTTGATCACCGGCATTGCGGGCAGAAACATGTGGATGGCAAGCGGGCCGATCAGCGAGATCGAGGCCAGCGTGACGAGAAAGCGCCGGTTGGGAACGCGGCGCATTACCTGAGCGGGCCAAGAAAATTCGAGGCGATCACATCAACTTCTTGAGGCAAGCAAGAGGCTGTCTTGGAATTATTGAAAGCAGCGGCTATCCACCGCATCAACATGCTCGATACCTCGCGTCATAGCTGCGCCGTCACTTCCTCGACGTGTATCATCAGCGCGCCCCGTGCCCACGGAAATTTCGCCTTCACCGCATCCGCAATTTCGCCCGAACTGACGATCTCGGCGGTGCCGGCGATGAGGTAGCCTTGGCCCGGGCTGCGAGTTCCTTGCACCTTCCTCGAAGCGACCAGCAGGTGTACGCGGTTGTTCTTCCGCAGGTTCTGCTCCGTCTGATGATAGTGGCCGGCGGGCAGAATAATCGTATCCGCGCCGATGCCCAGGGCGCGCATGTAATTGCCCCAATTGCCGACTACGTGGGGACCGTCGTCTCCGCTTGTGACGATCGTGACGAACTCGGTTGCTTCACAGACATCGCGACAGTTGCCTTCAATTTTTGCCATTCAGGTTCTCCTCGGAAAATTGGTGACGGCGGGCCACGCTGGCACGCTGCCGCCGCCCGCCGGTGACGGAAACGGCAGCCGCCAGGCGGCCACCCGATACAGCGCCCATGGATCCTAATAGGATCGGGTGCTGCAGTTCAAACATGTCAGTCAATGCGGTCGCGATCATGATCCATGCCCTTTCATTTCTTGCCGGTTTTGCCGCTTTGCGCCGAGGCCGTTCCCCAATGTCAGGAAACGCCTGTACGCGCTAGTTGATTTCCACCAAGAAATTCGGATCGAATAGCGGATTCTCGTTCGCTCCGCCCTTTGCATAACCGCGCGGATTGCACACCACCCGCGTTCCGTTCAGCAAATAATCGAAGCTGTCGTGGGTATGTCCATGTACCCATAGGCGGGCGCGGCTTGCGTCGATCAGGCGTTCGGCAGCGGAAACGAAGCACGCGTTCAGGAGCGAGTCGGCAAACCTCGGATGGATGCTCATTCGCGACGGGGCATGGTGGGTGATCACCACGGTCGGCCCGGCATGCGCTTCGGACAGCTTGCCTTCGAGCCATCCAGCCTGGATATTGAATAGCGCGGCTGAAGCGGCAGGGGTGAAGAGCACTTGCGCTGCTTCGCCAATGCGAATCCGGCTGAAATCACGCGCGAAACTCAGGGCTTGCCGCATCGCCGCCGTGCGTTTCTCGCCCTCGCCGAACAGCATGAAATCCGTCCACAGCGTGGTTCCCAGAAAACGCACCCCGTCGATGATGACTTCGTCATTGTCGAGCACGTGAATGTTGGTTCCGGCGCACAGTTGTTTGAGCTCGTCTGCGGTGCCGGCAATGCTGCCGCCGTAGAACTCGTGGTTCCCGGCAACGTAAAGCACTGGTTCGGCAAAACCTGACGCCCAGGAAATCGCCTCCTTCGGGCGGGCGATGTCCCCCGCCAGGATTACCACATCGGCGTTATTCCGCGGTATTTCCAATGCGCCGAGGCTGAGATGCAGGTCAGACAGAATATTGAGTTTCACAGGTTCCGGATGCGTTGCGGAAACGGCGGCGTGGCGGGACCAGAGCTATTGTAACGTAACTGCCGCGGATAAATCGAGGATGCATGCAGGCTTTGACCAATGGAGGAGCAGGTGCAAAACCAACTTGAAACCAAGCCGACCGACGCGGTGATCGCGCGCCTTGCCGACGACGCCGACCCGCGCTTTCGCCTTCGCCCCATCCTGCCAACCAGTTATTCGGTTCCGACCGACGGCCCGATGGTTCGGGTGCTGAAGCGCATGGGCCGCCATCCGGTGCGGCCGGCGCATCTGCGCTTCATGGTCCGGCGCCATCGTCAGGCAGAGACCGGTACTAATTGCCAACAAAACCCTAAGCGCGAAGAGGTTGTTACGCCATCGCGGCCGGCGTAAGCTAAGCCAGCATTCGCGTTTGCCGGGAACCTGATGCCAGCGCGAAGCCGGATAAGGCGCGGAAATTCAGGTGACTGCCCTGCGGCCTGATCTGCGCCAATCTGCGGCAATCCGACACCCAAGGAGGAATTCATCATGGCCGAATCCTGGAAAGCCGAATCGTGGAAAGTCGGTGGCACTTACTTCGAAGCGTGTAACTGCGCCGCCGCTTGCCCCTGCGTTTTCCTCAGCGCTCCTACAGAGGGAAACTGCACGGTAATACTGGCATGGCATATCGACCGGGGCAGTTCCGGCAGCGCATCGCTCGACGGACTCAACGTCGCGCTGCTCGCCCACTCGCCCGGACACATGATGCAGACGAAGTGGAAAGTCGCGCTGTACCTGGATGAGCGCGCCAGTGCCGACCAGCAAAAAGCGCTGGGTGGGATCTTTTCCGGCCAGGCCGGCGGCCACCTTGCCGTAGTGGCGCCGCTGATCGGCGAAGTCATGGGGGTCAAGGCGGTTCCGATCGAGTATTCGGCAATCGGCAAGCAGCGCAGCTTGCGGATTCCCAAAATTGCGGAGGCCGACATCGAAGCGCTGCAGGGACAGGGCGGCGCGCTGGTCACCATTGAGAACCATCCGTTTACGGCGGTGCCGGGCCAGGCGGCGGTGGTCTCGACCTCCAAGCGGCTGAGCATCAGCGACTACGGGATTTCGCTCGACCTTAGCGGCAAGAATGGCTTCTATTCCGCCTTCTCCTACCAGTCCTAGCGCCCGCGCCACGAATTTTCGGGACGGCGTGCTGCCGGTGGGCGCCGGCATCGCGTTCGCCGCGGCGCTCGCCTGGATCTATATTTTCTACATGGTCTGGGGCATGGAGAATATGGATCTCTCCGCCGATTCGCTCCTCATGCCGCGCATGATCGATTGGCACGGCGCGGACCTCGCGCTCGTTTTTGTCATGTGGGCGGTCATGATGGCTGCGATGATGCTGCCCGCCGCGGCGCCGTTATTGTTGCTGCTCGCCAAAAGCTATCATGCGCGCTACAGCCGGCGCCGGGCCGCTGTTGCCACCGGCCTTGCCGGACTCGGCTATCTCGCGGCGTGGACCGGCTTCAGTCTGCTTGCCACGCTCGCGCAATGGGGATTGCTGGAGGCGCGGCTGGTCTCGCCCATGATGGAGAGCTCGAGCCCGTGGTTGAGCGGCGTGCTGCTCGTGGCCGCGGGCGCGTATCAATTCACGCCGCTCAAGCACGCATGTCTATGGCGTTGCCGTTCACCCCTGAGCGTCCTGCTGAACCAGTGGCGCGAGGGCTACCTGGGTGCATTCCGCATGGGGCTGCGTCAGGGCGCGTACTGCACCGGTTGCTGCTGGCTGCTGATGGCGCTTCTGTTCGCGTTCGGCGTGATGAATCTGATCTGGATCGCCGCATTATCCGTGTTGGTTCTCCTCGAAAAAATCCTGCCGCAACCCCGCTTGTTTGCCCAGGGAACCGGGGCAATCCTGCTGGTTTGGGGAGCGTTGATAGCGAGCCGGCCGATGTTTTTGTCGAACTGACTCCGCGCGCTTTTTGCGCGCGGAGCTCTCCTGTGGGCAGCACGGCCTTAAGCCGCGGATCGAACGCGCCGCGTGAGCAGTCGATCAGACGCGAGCGCCAGATGACCAAGAAAAACCTTAGAGCCGCACCAGCTTGCCAATCGGCGCGCATGCGTGCAATATGGCATCAAGTGATGCCTATTGTAGGCATCTTACCATATTGAGGGAAGACCGATGAGAACTACGCTCAACATCGAAGACGATCTCCTTGCCAAGGCACAGCGTGTCAGCGGCCTGAAGGAGAGGACTGCCGTGGTCCGTGAAGGGCTCAAAGCCTTGATCGAGCGGGAGAGTGCCCGGCGCTTGGCGCGGTTAGGCGGCACGGAGCCGCAGTTGCGGCGCGTTCCTCGGCGTCAGTTCAATCGGCCATGATTCTGGTCGACAGTTCGATCTGGATTGACCACCTGCGTGCCGGTGAGCCCACGCTGGCGGAACTTCTGAACGCCGGTCGGGTGCTGACGCACCCATTCGTCGTCGGAGAGCTGGCCTGTGGCAATCTGAAGAACCGCAAGCAGGTTTTGTCACTGTTGCGGGATCTACCCGCTGCCCCTGTCACCACTGATGAGGAAGTGCTGTTTTTTATTGAACGGCGCGGACTGATGGGCAAGGGTATCGGTTATGTCGATGCGCATCTCCTGGCCGCGATTTCCGTAACAGGAACCGGGCGGCTGTGGACGCGGGATAAACGTCTTGATGCCGTTGCCGGCTCCATCGGTCTGGCTTTCAAGACGGCCGCGTCATTGCGCGGCGCGTGAGCAGTCGATACTCGCTGGCGGCATCCCGGATTTCGTTGTCGGAGTTGATTTGAAAACCTACGCGGAAACGCTGGAAACCTGAATGACCAACGGTAACGACAAATCCCTCGAATCCTGGATCCGGGACGCAGCCTGTTCCATTCGCCGCGCCAAGGATGCACCGAAGTTCAAGGACTACATCCTCCCGCCCATATTCACCACGCGCCTGTGCGACGTATGAAACCGAGAAAAACCCGGCAGCCTGTCCCCGAAGGAGGAGAAATCCTCCTCTACCAGACCGAAGATGGGCAGACGCGCATTGATTGCCGGTTTGAGGAGGGGACCATTTGGTTGACGCAGGCGCAGATCGCCGAGTTGTTTCAGACCACCCCGCAGAACGTGACTCTCCACCTGCAAGCCATTTTCGCCGAAAGGGAGATCGCCGAGGCGGCAACTTGTAAGGATTACTTACAAGTTCGCCAGGAAGGCACACGGGAGGTATCCCGGAGGCGCTCGCACCGTTGGCGGAGCGCATCACCGCGGCCTTTGTGTTTGGCTCGGTGGCCAAGCGCAGCGACACTGCCGCGAGCGACATCGACGTACTTGTGCTCTCCGACGATCTGGATTATGCGGACGTGTTTGAAGCGCTTCAATCCGCGGAAGCGAAGCTCGGGCGCACAGTCAATCCCACCGTCCAGAGGCTTGCCGACTGGCGCAGGAAGCGGAAGGCAGGTATTGCGTTCGTGGTGAAAGTGGCGGCACAACCCAAGCTGTTCCTCATCGGCTCGGAGGAGGCACTTGGCTGAGATTTCCAAGGAACTCGTAAATCTCGAGCATCTAGGCAAGCTGGCGCCCGAGCCCGGCACGCGCGGCGAGATCGCCGGCCTGCTGACTTCCGGAGCCGAGCGGTTGGCTGACGCGCGCAACGCGGGACTGGCGCTGTCCAGCCGATTCGATCTAGCTTACAACGCAGCCCACGCCTTTTCGCTGGCGGCGCTGCGCTGGCACGGCTATCGCTCGGAGAACTGTTATCTGGTGTTTCAGCTACCCGCGGTTCATAGTCTGTAGGAGGATTCGGCCATGCCTGAAATCTCGCGTTTCCTCGGCATCGTGATTACGATGTACTTCAACGATCACAATCCGCCGCACTTTCACGTACGCTACGAGGAGTACCGCGCTCTCATCGGAATCGAGCCGCTGGAGCTTCGGGAAGGGCAGCTACCCCCGCGCGTTCTGGGTCTCGTCATGGAGTGGGGCGAGATGCATCACTCCGAGTTGATGGAGAACTGGACTACTCTTGCCAAAGAGGGTATTTTCAGACGCATCGCTCCGCTGGTTTGAGGAGATTGAAAATGATTTGGGTAATCGACGCCAAAGCGTTTCCGGACTACCGGCTGTGGGTCCGCTTTTCGGACAACACCGAAGGCGAAATCGACCTGAAGGATTTCATCGCCTCAGATGCGCGGCCGATCGTTGCCGCTCTTCGCGATCAAACAGCGTTTTCTGCGATCCGCGTGGAAATGGATACTGTGGTCTGGGCGAATGACTTCGATCTCGCACCGGAGTTCCTGTACGCGCGAGCGAAGGCCCACGCGTCCGCCTAGTGCGATAAGACGCGCTATTGAGCGGGAGGAGCGATCAAGGATGGGCAGCGCGCTTCGGTTCGCCGGCCTCATGGCCGTTTGCGCGTGCGTTTCACTCGCCGCTGAAGTGCGAGCGCAGGCACCGCGCGCAACGCCCGAGCTGGACCGCAAGGTGCAGGACTTTCTGGACGCCGAACGCGGCAAGTGGGACTACCTCAACGTGCCCTACCAGGACGGCAAGATCCTGCACGATCTGGTGGTGAAGGGCGCGCACAAGGCCATCCTGGAGATCGGCACCTCCACCGGCCATTCCACGGTGTGGCTCGCCTGGGCCGCGGCGAAGACGGGCGGCCGCGTGGTCACTATCGAGATCGACCGCGGGCGGCATGAGCGCGCGCTGGCGAACCTCAAGCGCGCCGGAGTCGCCGAGTACGTCGATGCGCGGCTCGCCGACGCGCACGAGCTGGTGAAGCTGCTGCCCGGTCCCTGGGACTTCGTGTTCCAGGACGCGGACAAGGAATGGTACCTGCGGTATTTCCGCGACCTGGAAGCGAAAATGGCACCGGGCGGCTGCTACACGGCGCACAACGTGGCGCGGCCTTACGCGCGCCAGGTCATCGAATTTCTGGATTACGCCAGGAAGCGCCCGGGCGTCAGCTTCGGTTTCGCCGAGGGCGCTTCGGGCGAGGGCATCTCCATCAGTTGCTGGTCCCGCTAGCCGCGGGCAGCGCCGCGGCCTATCCGCTCCAGCCGATGGAGCGCGAGATCTTTTCCGCGGTCTCCTTCACCAGGTGAGACCAGCTTGCTTTCATGCGCTCCGCCGGCGCCGATACCGACAGGCCGGCGACCAGGGCGCCATCATCGTCGCGTATGCCGGCGCCGATGCAGCGCACGCCCAGTTCGGCCTCTTCGTGGTCCAGGGCGTAGCCCAGCCGGCGCGCTTTGTCCAGGTCCTTTTCCAGCGCGCCGAGGCTGGTCAGGCTGTTGCGCGTATGGCCGGGCAGCTTGGTGCGCTTGGCGTATTCGCGCAGACCCGCGGCGCCGTCCTCGAGCAGGAATAGCTTTCCCACCGCGGTAACGTGCAGCGGCGCGCGCCCGCCGATCACATTGACCACGCGCATCATGGCGCGGCCGCTGGAGCTGCGCTCGATGTACACGATCTCGTCCTCGCGCCGCACCGACAGGTTGACCGCTTCGCCGGTGGCCGCGTGCAGTTCGCGCATGAACGGCAGCGCGTGCTCGCGCACGCTCACCCGCGATTTCGCCAGGTTGCCCAGTTCGATCAGGCGCATGCCCAGGCGGTAGCTGCCCTGCTCGACGCGCTCGACCATGCGGTCGTTGACCATGGCGGTGAGGATGCGGTGCGCGGTGGACGGATGCAGGCCGGCGGATTGCGCCAGATGCTTCAGTCCCGCCGAACCCGGCGAGTTGGCGAGCGCGTTCAAGAGGCGCGTCATGCGCTCGATGACCTGGATGGAATTCTTGGATTCGGACTGCGGCATGCGTCATGGGAAATTATCGAATTACAGGATTCTATACCACAATGCGAAATCCGGGACGGCGCCGCCGCGACAAGATTTCGTGCCCGAATACAACATTTCCACCCGCTCCATGCCGCGCCGCCGAGCTGGCGGGTGAGGACTCGCTGAAGCCGAGAGCGGGAGACGCGCGTCACCTTGCCATTGCCGAATGCCTGAGCGCGCAAGGCATTCTCTGCCTCGACGACGCGATGATCGCGAGCGCCAAGTCGCTCTGGATGAAGGTTGTGGTGGTTTGATCGAGAGCCGGAGCGCCCTACAGCCAGCCTGAATTCCGGAATCGGTAAAACAGGTAGCTGTCGATCGCCACCATGATGCCGATCGCGAGCGGGTAGCCGAGTACCCAGTCCAATTCCGGCATGTGCTTGAAGTTCATGCCGTAGACACCCGCGACCATGGTCGGCACCGCCACCAGGGCGGCGTAGGCGGCGAGGCGCTTGGTGGTCTCGTTTTCCTGCAAGGTGATGAGCGAGAGATTGACCGAGATCGCGGTGGTCGCCATGTCGCGCAGGCTGTCGATGGTCTGGTTGATGCGGAACAAGTGATCGTAGATGTCGCGATAGTATTCCTGCGTGCCGACGCAAACCGGGGGCACGCGCCCGCCATAGAGCTTGCCCGCGCCGTCGAGCAGCGGCCGTACCGCATGCTGCAGCGTCATCAGCTTTTTCTTCAGGGCGTAGAGCGCCTCGGTGTTGGCCCGCGGCGAGGCGCCGGCAAAGATCTTTTCCTCCACCCGCTCCAGTTCGTCTTCCAAGGCGTCGAGCACGGGAAAATAGCGGTCCACCACCGCGTCCATGAGCGCATACAAGACGAAGCCGGAGCCGTGGCGCAGCAGCTCCGGTTCGCGCTCGCAGCGCGCGCGCACGTCGGCGAGTCCGCGCTCCGAATGGCTGCGCACCGACAGGACGTAGTTTTTTCCGGCGAATATGTCGATCTCGCCGACTTTGATTTCGTCGCCCGCGGCCTCGACGGTATGCATCACCACGAACAGCGAGTCGCCGTATTCCTCGATTTTTGGACGCTGATGGCCGTGGTGCGCATCCTCGACCGCGAGTTCGTGCAGGTCAAACTCCTCCTGCATGGCGGCAAGCTCGCCGGGCTCCGGATCCCTGAGCGCCACCCAGACGAAGCAGTCGGGACGGCGAACGTAGTCGCTGATTTCTTCAGGCTTGATGTTGGCCAGTTTACGGCCGTCCTGGTATGCCGCGCAGTCGATGAGCATTGGGTTCCCCGGTAACAACGCGATTCTAGAGCGACAAGGCGCCGGCTGCATAGGCTAGAATGCGTTTTTTCGCTTTCGTGACGCAGCGCGCATGCCCAAGACCAGCCGCCGCACCGCCGAGCTCGGCACCGAAAACGCCTTTGTCGTGCTCGCCGAGGTGAACGAGCTCATTCGCCAAGGCAAAAATATCATTTCGTTTTGCATCGGCCAGCCGGACTTTCACACGCCGGTCAACATCCAGGATGCCGCGGTGAAGGCGATCCGCGAGGGCCGGCACGGCTACACGCCCTCCGCCGGAATCCCGGAGCTGCGCGCGGCGGCGGCGCAGGACATGGGTCGGCTGCGCGGCCTCGCCATCGATCCGGAGCATGTGGTGATCGGCGCGGGCGCGAAACCGTTCATCGCCTACGCTATCCTGTGCACCACCGATTACGGCGTCGGCGACGAGGTGATCTACCCCAATCCGGGTTTTCCGATCTACGAGTCGCAGATCCTCGCCTGCGGCGCGGTGCCGGTGCCGCTGTACCTGCGCGAGGCGCGCGACTTCGCCTTCGATCCGGCCGAGCTCGAGGCCAGGATCACGCCGAAGACCAGACTGCTGATCCTCAATTCCCCGCACAACCCGACCGGCGGCGTCCTGACGAAGAAGGATCTGGAGGACATCGCCGCGGTGCTGCGCCGGCATCCGGAAATCTGGATTTTCGCCGACGAAATCTATTCGCGCCTGCTATATGAAGGGGAATTTGCCTCGATCGCGTCGCTCACCGGGATGTACGAGCGCACCATCATTTCCGACGGCGCGTCCAAGACCTGGGCCATGACCGGCTGGCGCATCGGCTACGCCTCGAATCCCCTCCTGGCGCCGCAGTTCGTGCGCTGGGTGACCAACACCGACTCCTGCGCTTCGCACATCAGCCAGTGGGCCGCGGTGGAGGCTGTCAACGGCCCGCAGGTGGAACCGCGCAAAATGCGTGCGAGTTTCCTTTCCCGGCGCGACCTGATCGTGGACCTGTTGAAGCGGGTGCCGGGCGTGAGCTGCAAGCTGCCCGGCGGCGCGTTCTATGCCTGGCCCAATGTCACCGAGGCCTGCCGCATGATTGGCGCCAAAGACTCGGAAGAACTGCGCCGGCGGCTGTTGCACGAAGCCGGCGTGGCGGTGCTGGCGGACATCCATTTCGGCGCGCGCGTGCCCGGCGAGGGCCAGCACATCCGCTTCTCCTACGCCGCGTCGAATCAGGCGATCGAGGAAGGCGTCGCGCGCATGGCGGACTTCATCCGCGACAACGGCCGCTGAGCGCAGCGTGAGCGCGCTACCCAAGCACTGGCCGCACTCGTCGAGCATGCATAGGCTGGGCGCACGCGGACTCGCGCTCCCCGGCGCGCTCGCCGGAAAAAATCCCGATGGCGCATAAGGAAAAAATCGTCGTCGGCATGTCCGGGGGCGTGGATTCTTCGGTGGTGGCCTTGCTGCTCAAACGCGCAGGTTTCGAAGTCGTCGGCCTGTTCATGAAGAACTGGGAAGACGATGACGACGACCAATACTGTTCCACCCGCCAGGATCTGATCGATTGCGCCGCGGTCACGGACGTAATCGGCATCGAACTGGAAGCGGTCAATTTCGCCGCCGAGTACAAGGAGCGCGTGTTCAGCGCTTTCCTGGCCGAGTACCGGGCCGGGCGCACACCCAATCCCGACGTGCTGTGCAACGCCGAAATCAAGTTCAAGGCCTTTCTCGATCACGCCCTCGCGCTCGGCGCCGGACGCATCGCCACCGGGCACTATGCAGGCGTGCGCGAAGTCCGCGAGGGAGAACATGCGCGGCGCTTCGAACTGCTCAAGGCGGCGGACAGGAGCAAGGACCAGAGCTATTTCCTCTACCGGCTCAGCCAGGCGCAGCTCGCCAGCGCGTTGTTTCCGCTGGCGCAACTGCAAAAAACCGAGGTGCGCAGGATCGCCCGGGAGGCGGGCCTGCCAGTGCACGCCAAGCGCGACTCGACCGGCATCTGCTTCATCGGCGAGCGGCCGTTTCGCGAATTCCTCAACCGCTATCTGCCGCGCGCGCCGGGTCCGATCCGCACGCCCGAGGGCAGGGTGATCGGCGAGCACGTGGGCCTCGCTTTCTACACCATCGGGCAGAGGAAAGGCATAGGCATAGGCGGGGTAAAAGGCGCCGGCGCCGAGGGCGAGGCGTGGTATGTGGCGGGCAAGGACATGGAGAAGAACGAGCTTGTGGTGGCGTGCGGCCACGGCCATCCGCTATTGCAGAAGGACAGGCTGCGCGCCGCCGACCTGTCCTGGGTCAGCGGCAGCGCGCCGGACGCGGCGGCGGCCTATGCGGCCAAGACCCGCTATCGCCAGGCCGACGCGCCCTGCCGCATCGCCCGTATCGACGATGATTTTCTCGAACTCCACTTCGAGCAGCCGCAGTGGGCGGTCACGCCCGGGCAGTCGGCGGTGCTGTACCGGGGCGAGGTATGCTTGGGCGGCGGCGTGATTCAGTAAATATGCAGCATTTCTCCAAAGCAAAACGGCCCTGCTAGGGCTGTTTTGCATGTGGCGCGGTATGGCCTCAGTCCTTGTATCCCTCGATCTCGATCCACAGCTTGATCTCGTCGCCGACGTTGGGCACGCCGTACTTCATGCCGAAGTCGGAGCGCTTGAACGAACCGCCGGCATTGCCGCCGCACATTTCCTTCTTGCTCGCCGGATTCGGCCCGCATTTCCAGTTCTCGACATGCAGCGTGAGCGGCTTGGTCGCGCCGAGCAGCGTCAGGTTGCCCTCGATCGTGCCGGGGTTGTCGCCGTTGAATTTCACGCTCGTCGTTTTGTAGGTCATGGTCGGGAATTCGGCAACATTGAAGAAATCGGGGGAGCGCAGGTGCTCGTCGCGCGAGCGCGGGCGCCCGGCCTTGTCGCCGTCGCCGGTGGTGATCGACGCTGTTTGCACCGTGATCTCTAGCGTCCCCGTCTTGGCGGCACGGTCGATGCTGAACTTGCCGGTGGTCTTGGTGAACTGGCCGCGCATATTGGACATGCCCAGATGGCTCACTTCGAAATTGGGGTAGCTATGAAATGGGTCGATGGTATAGTTCTCCGGTGCTGCGACCGCGGAGAGCGGCAAGGCGACGGCGAGCAGTGCAACGGTGAGTCTGTACATTTTCGGGTTCTCCTGTGTGGTTATTGTAGGGTTATTGTGGGGGAATGGACGCGTGAAGCTTTAACCTGACTGCCCCCCTGCTGCCTGCCAAGTCAATGCAATTGCCACCGCGGCGACGGCGAGGGTGCACGCCGAGACTGCGACAGCCTGAATCCAGAGCGGGGATTTTTCCGGCGCCGGCAGGCGCGCGGCAAGCGGGATGAACGCAAGCGCGAGGAGCGAATACCAGGGCAGTTGCGCGAGGATCAGGGTTGCCGCGGCGAGCAACCCGCCGGTGAGCGCAAGCGGCAGCATGAAGGTGGCGCCGGCTTCGTATTTCTTGCCGCCCAGCATCTGCGGCAACAGGAATGCCCCGGCCGCCGCTCCGAGCGAAATACCGTACTGGCCGTAAAGCGCCGAGGCGCCGAGGACGGCCGACACGCCTACGCCGATGCCGATGCCGAGGCCCGCAGCTCCGGCGCGCACGGGGTGCGCGCCGAGCGCCGCGAGCGAAAAACCGACCAGCCAGGCGACGCACACGGCCGCGCCGCCGCCCAGCAACGCGGCAATCTTGAGGTCCTTCTGTTGCAGTACCGGCCAGAACACCCACAAGGTCGCAGCACCGGCCGCAAGCGCCAGGATCGCGGTGCCCAGGCGCGTGGGCTTGAAGGCGAAGTCGGCCAGGATGCCGATCACCGGCGCTGCCAGCGCGAGCAGCACGATCTTGCGGGTCGCGGTAAGCGGCGTGAAGCTGAACCCGCTGATCAGATAGACCGCAGTGCAGAATGCCGCGATCACCGCCAGGCCTCCGAGTCTGGCCCGACCGAGGACCAAGGCCACAATCAGCGCGGCCACGAACGGGGCGACACCGCCCTGAACGGCGGGATGATTCAGTAGCTCATTCACGCGATGTCATGCTTTTGACGGAAGCTCCGGTCGACTACTCACCGCTGCTGCGGCCGCAGGTTGCTCGAACCTTTGGCAATCAACACCCGGGGATCGGGATTATTCCCTATTTCTGGAGTTTGCGGTCAGCCCGCGGCCGCTTCGCGGCGTTACAGAGGCAAACTACGGAGGGCTGAATCGCCCCGCAAACAGGAGTGAGCTGAAAATAAGGTTTCGCAACGAGTCAGCGAGGTTCATTGGCAAGCGGCGCAAGCGAGCGCAGGTAGGCCATCAAGGCCGCGAGGTCTTCAGGGGTTAGCTGACTGGTGGTGTTGCGAATTACCTCACCCATCGCCTCGGCGGGGACATCGCCGTCCGGTGTGGTGCCGCTCACGAGGAAATCCTTCAACTCTGCATCGCTTAATTTCTTGAGTTTGGTCGGCGTCAGGTTAGGTACGCCTTTGCCGTCGGGTCCCTTTCCGCCTGCAAGGAACCGGTCCCGCTTCGGGCCACCGAGAAAATTGCGCGGCGTATGGCATTCGCTGCAATGACCGAGCGCTTGGACCAGGTAGGCGCCGCGGTTCACGGTCTGCGACAATTTCAGGTCGGCCTCGAACGGCCCGGGAGTAAAGAAGAGCCACTTCCAGGCCGTGACGAGGAAGCGCCAGCCGAAGGGAAAACGCAGGTCATGCTCCTGATTGGCCCTGTTGCTCGGGGGAAGCGTGCGCAGGTAGGCCCAGAGGTCGCGCAAATCGGTGTCGGCGATCCGCGTAAACGATGGATAGGGGAATGCCGGGAAGTAATTGGCGCCGTTGGGACGTTTGCCGTGGCGCATGGCGCGGATGAAATCGGCCTCGGTCCAGCGGCCGATCCCGGCAACGGGGTCCGGCGTGATATTCGGTCCGTAGAACGTACCAAAAGGCGTTTTGAGCGCGCGGCCGCCCGCGAAAGGAACGGTGTTTTTTTTGTCTTCCGCATGACAACCGATGCAGCCGCCGGCTTTGGCGAGGTATAGCCCACGCTTCGCATCGCCCTGCGCGAACGTGGTTTCGATCAGTGCCAGCAGCAACAGCCCAAGCATGCCCGCCGGCATCGGCCGTATTCGGGGCGGCACGATTTCAGCGTCCATGAAAAGTGAAACCCCGCCGCAGCGGGGCTTGTAAACGTAGGCGCCCGGCTACTGTTGTTTCTCGCGGAAATTTTCGTGACAACCCCCGCAGCTCTTGCCGACTGCGCCGAGTTGCGCCTTCACGGCCGCTTCATCTCCGCTCTTGCTGACGGAGACGAGCTTGGAGATTTCGCTCTGCAAACGGTCTTGGGCTTCCTTGAACTTGGCCGCGTCCGTGAAGACAGCCGGCAGCGTGGCGCTCTTTACGTCCTTGGTGCTGGCGGCGAAACCGTCCCAAGGCATCTTGGCCAGGACGTCCAAAAAAGCCGCGTTGTGCCGGACGAGTTCCGCGTTATATGGAGCCTTACCCTGGGCCATGGCGCCCAGCGGACCAAAGTACTTGCCCTGCAACGTCATTGCCGCCTGGCGCTGTTTGACCAATTGCTCGGGCTTGGCCTGGGCCGCGGCGGTTGCGGAAATGGCAAGACCTATTACTGCTGCCGATAACAGCGTGCCGATATGCTTCATTTGCTTGCTCTCCTCGTTCTTGGCCGCGCGGTTTCCGGGGAACGGATCCAACCGTCGCCGCGCGGCTTGGCGGACGGTCAAGTGAGCCGGCAGTCTATGCCGCCCGCTCAACGGGAGTCAACATGCCGGCAGCCGCGATTATTCCCTATTTCCGGGTTTTGCTCTCAGCCGGAGGTGTTTCGCGCGGCGCAGTATCGGCAAAGGAAGCGCGTTCGGCCAGTTTCGCCGCCAGCTTCGCCAGGTTCGCGTGCAGCACGCGCCAGTCGTATGCGCCAAGGCGGAAGTCGAGATAGCCGAGCGCGACGCCGCAGGCGATGTCGGCCAGGGTAAACGCGTTGCCCGTGCACCAGGGCTTGTCACCCAGATCCCTCGACATCACGGCCAGGCCGCGATCGATCTTTTCCATCTGGCGCGCGATCGTCGGTTCGCTTTTCTGTTTGGCCGGGCGGCGGCGTTCCAGCACCACCATCACGGCAGCGTCGAGCACACCGTCGGCCAGCGCTTCCCAGCGCTTGACCTCGATTTTCTCGCGGTTGTTGGCGGGAATCAGCCGGCTGATCGGGGACACGCTGTCGAGGAATTCGACGATCACGCGCGAATCGAACAGGGTGCTGTCGTCCTCGAGCACCAGCACCGGCACCTTGCCCAGCGGGTTGGCGTCGGGAACCCTGGATTTTTCGTCCCAGGGGTTATCCAGTTCGAACGTGTATTCGATCTTTTTTTCGGCCAGCACGATGCGCGCCTTGCGCACAAAGGGACTGGTGGGAGAACCTAGTAATTTCATGGTGATTTGCCGCGAATCGTCTGATGTGGGGCAAATTATATCATCGACACCGCTTCCCTCCGAAGCCTTAGATGCGGAGCGCATGATAAAATACATTTTGTTGCGGAACTGTCAAAGACTGCAAAATGGCCTCACCGCTCAACGCGCTCTCTCCCCTGGACGGGCGCTACCATAAGCAACTCGCCCCGCTCACCGCCTATTGCAGCGAGGCGGCGCTGATCCGCTATCGCGTGCGGGTCGAGATCGAATGGCTGATCGCGCTGGCGCAGGATCCCGGTCTGGCCGAGATCCGGCCTTTTTCCGCGGCGGCGGTGGGTGAACTACGGCAGGCGGCGGCCGCCTTTGCCGAAGCCGACGCGGCGCGCGTCAAGGAAATCGAGTTGCGCACCAATCACGACGTCAAGGCGGTCGAGTACTGGCTGCGCGAACGCTTCGCCGCGCAGGCCGAGGTGGCGGCCGCGGCCGGGTTCATCCATTTCGCCTGCACCTCCGAGTACATCAATAATCTTTCCCAAGCGCTGATGCTTGCCGATGCGCGCGAGAAGGTGATGCTGCCGGCGTTGGACGGCGTCATCGACAAGCTCGGCGCGTTGGCGCACGAGCTCGCCGATGCGCCCATGCTCGCCCGCACGCACGGCCAGGCGGCGACCCCCACCACCCTGGGGAAGGAGATGGCCAATGTCGTGCACAGATTGCGCCGCGCGCGCGCGCGCATCGCCGCGGTCAGCCTGTCCGGCAAAATCAACGGCGCGGTGGGCAATTACAACGCGCACCTCGCCGCCTATCCCGCGTTCGACTGGGAAGGTTTTGCGCGCAAGTTCGTCGAGGCGCTGCGTCTGGAGTTCAATCCCTACACCACCCAGATCGAGCCGCACGACGCTCTGGCCGAGCTGTTCGATGCTTGCGCCCGTGCCAACACCATCCTCATCGACCTGGACCGGGACATCTGGGGCTACGTCTCGCTCGGCTATTTCAAGCAGGGTGTGGTCGCCGGCGAGATCGGTTCCTCCACCATGCCGCACAAGGTCAATCCGATCGACTTCGAAAATTCCGAGGGCAATCTGGGGCTGGCCAACGCCGTGCTGCGCCATCTGTCGGACAAGCTGCCGCTGTCGCGCTGGCAGCGCGACCTGAGCGATTCGACGGTGCTGCGCAATGTGGGCGTGGCGCTCGGCTACGGCCTGCTCGGCTGCGTCTCCTGCCTCAAGGGATTGAACAAGCTGGAAGCCAACCGGGCTGCTTTGCGCGCCGACCTGGATTCGACCTGGGAAGTGCTGGCCGAGGCGGTGCAGACGGTGATGCGCCGCTACGGCCTGCCCGAGCCCTACGAGCAATTGACAGCGCTCACCCGCGGCAAGGGCATCACGCGCGAGTCGCTGCAACAGTTCATCGGAGGTCTCGCCATCCCCGAGGCGGAGCGGCGGCGCCTGCTCGCGCTCGCGCCCTGGACCTACATCGGCAAGGCCGCCGAACTCGCCAAGCGCATCTAGAAATTGCGCCGGACTTCGCGCAAAATAGACGAGCTTGCCGGTTCCGATTGGAGTTCGCGGGGAAGCACGGATGGGGCGGGAGAGCGGGATCTACCAACACGACAGGAAAAGGACAAACGCTATGAAACCGGTACCCAAAAACCGATTATCCGGGTTGAGCCTCGTGGTGCTGGCGGCGGCGCTGGTGGCGGCCCCGGCCCATGCCCAGGACAAAAAACTGGTGTTGCGGGTGGCGGATTCTTTTCCGCAAGGACACTACCTTTCCCGCTACGCCACCAAATACTGGATGGAAACGGTTACCGCGACCACCAAGGGCGCGGTGGAATTCGAGCATTATCCGGCGGAGCAGTTGGGCAAGGCCAAGGATCTGCTGGCCCTGACCCTCTCCGGAGTCACGGACGTGGGCTATGTGGGGACGTCTTACGTTTCGGACAAGATGCCGCTGTCGGCGGTGGCGCAATTGCCCGGCAGCTTCGCCACGTCGTGCGAGGGAACCTTGGCATACTGGAAGCTGGCGAAGGATGGCATTCTCGCCCAGAAGGAGTTTGCTCCCAATGGAGTGCGGCTATTGTTTACCGTGGTGTTGCCCCCTTACCAAGTGGGCACCACCAAGCAAAAGATCGAGGGATTGAAGAGCCTGGAGGGATTAAAAATACGCAGCACCGGCGGTGCCTTGGATGGGGTGGTGCGCAAACTCAAGGCGGTTCCCGTGCAGATCGCCGCGCCGGAGATTTATGAAGCCATGTCCCGCGGCACGGTGGATGGCGGGGTGCTGCCCTTTTCCAGTTTGTTTCCCTATGAGCTGCATAAGCTGCTCAAGTATTCCACCGTCGGCGAGAATCTGGGGAGCTTCGTGGCCAACTACGTGATCAGCGAAGCCCGCTGGAAGAAGTTGCCGGAGAACGTGCGCAAAGCGATGGAGGATGCCGGGGAAGCCGCCACCAAACGAACTTGCGCCCTGGTGGACAAGGATCAGGATACTGACATCGAGAAACTGCGGCAGGGCGGGATGACGCTGGTAAAACTCCCCGCCGCGGAGCATGCCGCGCTGGCCGCCTTGATGGCCTCGGTGGGGCAGGAGTGGGCCGAATCTCTCGACAAGCGGGGCAAGCCTGGAACCGAGGTGCTGAAGGCGTTTAACAACGCCTTGAAGTAAGCCGGCTTAAGCAAGGGCGGACGCCATATGTAGACCAACGCCTTTGGCTAGACCACCGCCTCCTGCTTGTCCTTTTTCGGCGGCTGGACGAACTGCGCGCGCGACACGCCCAGCCATTTCACGATCGGCGCCATGACCAGCACCGAGGAATAGATGCCGAACAGAATGCCGATGGTCAGCGCCAGCGCGAAGTAATACAGCGCGGCGCCGCCGAACAGCAGCATCGACAGCACCATCGCCTGGGTGCAGCCGTGGGTGATGATGGTGCGCGAAATGGTGCTGGTGATGGCGTTGTCGATGATCTGGGTGACCGAAGCCTTGCGCATTTTGCGGAAATTCTCGCGCACCCGGTCGGCGATCACCACCGACTCGTTTACCGAGTAGCCGAGCACCGCCAGCACCGCTGCCAGCACCGGCAGGGAAAACTCCCACTGGAACAGCGCGAAACAGCCGAGGATGATAATCACGTCGTGCAGGTTGGCGATGATCGCGGCCACGGCGAAGCGCCACTCGAATCTCAGTGCCAGATAGGCCATGATGCCGAGGCAGACGATGACCAGGGCGAGCGCGCCGTTCTCCGCCAACTCGCGTCCCACCTGCGGGCCGACGAATTCCACCCGGCGCAGCTGCACGCTTTTGTCTTCGGCCGAGAGCGTATCCATGACCTTCTCGGAGAGTTCTGCGCTCGATTGGCCTTGTTTGAGCGGCATGCGGATGAGCACGTCGCGCGAGGAACCGAAATTCTGCACCGAGGTGTCGGCGTAGCCGGCCGCCTCCAGCGCGCCGCGGACTTTCTGGATTTCCGCCGGATGGTCATAGGCGAGCTCGATCACCGTGCCGCCGGTGAATTCGACGGAGTAATGCAGCCCCCTGGTGGCGAGGAAGAACACCGCCAGCAGGAAGGTGGCCAACGATATGAGGTTGAACACCAGCGCATGGCGCATGAACGGAATGTCTTTGCGGATTTTGAAGAATTCCATGTCTAGCGCTCCGCGTTTATCATTTCCAGCTCGTGTTCCCGATCGCCAGTTTCTCCAGCCGGCGGCGCGAGCCGTAGGTCAGATTGACCACGGCGCGCGAGATCACCACCGAGCTGAAAATCGAAGTCAGGATGCCGAGGCAGTGCACCACGGCGAAACCGCGAATCGGCCCGGAACCGAAGATCAGCAACGCCAGGCCCGCGATCAGGGTAGTCACGTTAGAGTCGAGAATGGTGCCGAAAGCGCGCTCGTAACCGGCGTGAATCGCCGCCTGCGGCGTGGCGCCGTTGCGCATTTCTTCGCGGATGCGCTCGTTGATCAGCACGTTGGCGTCGATCGCCATGCCCAGGGTGAGTGCGATGGCGGCGATGCCGGGCAGGGTCAGCGTCGCCTGCAACAGCGACAGGATGGCCATCAGCAGCAGCAGGTTGGAGGAGAGCGCAAGCACCGAAATGAATCCGAACGCCACGTAGTACATGCTCATGAACGCGGCGATGGCGGTGAAGCCCCAGAGCGTGGAATGGAAGCCTTTGCTGATGTTGTCGGCGCCGAGGCTGGGGCCGACGGTGCGCTCCTCGATGATCTCCATCGGCGCGGCAAGCGAGCCGGCGCGCAACAGCAGCGCCACGTCGGTCGCCTCGGTGGTGGTCATGCGCCCGCTGATCTGCACCCGCCCGCCGCCGATCTCGCTGCGGATCACCGGCGCGGTGACGACCTCGCCCTTGCCTTTTTCGATCAGCAGGATGGCCATGCGCTTGCCTACGCTCTCGCGCGTCACGTCCTTGAAAATGCGCGCGCCCGGTCCATCCAGGGTAAGGTGGACCGCGGGTTCGTGGGTCTGACCGTCGAATCCCGGCTGGGCATCGGTGAGCCGGTCGCCGGTCAGCACGACCTGCTTTTTCACCAGCAAGGGCGATCCGCCGCGCTCGGTGTAGAGCTCGGTGCCGAACGGCACCTGGCCTTGCTGGGCCGCCAGCAGGGCCGCCGGATTGCTGTTCTCCTCGTCGACCATGCGGATTTCCAGGGTTGCGGTGCGGCCGAGGATCTCCTTCGCCTTGGCCGTATCCTGCACCCCCGGCAGTTGCACCACCACGCGATCGGCGCCCTGCTGCTGGATGATGGGTTCGGATACGCCCAGTTCATTGATGCGATTGTGCAGGGTGGTGATGTTTTGTTTCAGCGCCGACTCCTGGGTGCGCTTCACCGCCTCGGGTTTGATCGCGGCGGTCAGGCGGAACTCGTCGCTCGCGAGGTCCTGGTCGGTGAACGTCAGGTCCTGCTGGTTATCCTGCAGCAGCTTGCGCGCCTTGGCGCGGGTGTCGGCGTCGCGGAATTTGACCAGGATATTGCTGCCTTCGCGGCTGATGCCGGAGTGGCGGATGCTCTTGTCGCGCAACTGGGTGCGGATGTCCCCGGTCAGGTTCTCCAGCCGCTTGGCCAGCGCCGCCTTCATGTCCACCTGCAGCATGAAGTGCACGCCGCCGCGCAGGTCCAGGCCCAGGTACATGGGCAGGGCATGGATGGCGCTGAGCCAGGTAGGCGAGGAAGAGAGCAGGTTTAGGGCGACGACGTAGGAGGGGTTGTCGCGGTCGGGGTTGAGGTTCTGGCTGAGAATGTCCTTGGCCTTCAACTGCGTATCGGTGTCGGCGAGGCGCACCTTGACGCTGTTGGGGTCGATGAAAGTGCCCTGGCTCACGATGCTGGCCGCTTTCAGCGCGTCTTCGACTCGCGCGAGCAGCGCCGAGTCCACCTTGACCGTGGCCTTGACGCTGGACACCTGGACCGCCGGCGACTCGCCGAAAAAATTCGGCAGGGTGTAGGTGAGCCCGAGCACCAGCGCGCAGGCGATGATGACGTAGGTCCAGAGTGGATAGCGGTTCATTATCGGGTGACCGGTGGAGAGTGAAGCGTCAAGGGCGAAGGGCGAGCGCGGGGTTGCGCTTTACGCTTCGCGGTTCACGACATCGCTTTGATCGAGCCCTTGGGCAGCAGAGTTTGCACCGCGGCTTTCTGCATCTGGATCTCGGTGCCCGTGGCGATTTCCAGGTTGATATAGACCTCGCCCACCTTGGTGATCTTGCCCACGATGCCCGCGGCGGTGACCACTTCATCGCCTTTTTGCAGGGCGTCGGTCATGGCCTTCTGGTCCTTGGCGCGCTTCATTTGCGGACGGATCATGAGAAAGTACAGCAGCGCGAACATCAGGATGATGGGCAGCATGCCCATCAAGCCCTCGCCGGACAATATGCCCGAGAGGCCGGAACCTGCCTGGGCGTGGGCGGAAGAAATCAGCACGGGTATCTCCGTTTTTTTAGTCGAATCAACTCGAAATTATACCAGCATCGCCCCCCCCGGAGCCCGCTTCTTTTCCGCTCTCGCGCTGCTCGCGGAACGCCGCGGTGTATGCGGCGAGACCGCCGGCGGCGATGGCCGCGCGCAGTTCCCGCATCAGCGTCAGGTAGTAGTACAGGTTGTGAACGGTATTGAGGCGCGCCCCGAGGATTTCGTTGACGCGGTGCAGGTGGTGCAGGTAGGCGCGGGTGAAATGCGTGCAGCAATAGCAGCCGCAGCCGGCGTCCAGTGCTCGCGTATCCGTGCGATGGGCCGCGTTCTTGATCTTGATGTCGCCGTGGCGGGTGAACAGCCAGCCATTGCGGGCGTTGCGCGTGGGCAGCACGCAGTCGAACATGTCGATGCCGGCCGCGACCGCGCAGACCAGGTCCTCGGGCGTACCCACGCCCATCAGGTAGCGCGGCTTGTCCGCGGGCAGCCGTGGCGCGGTGTGGGCGAGAATGCGGCGCATGTCCTCCTTGGGCTCGCCCACCGACAGCCCGCCGATGGCGTAGCCGTCAAACCCGATGTGCTCGAGCCCGGCGCGCGACTCGTCGCGCAGGTGTTCATGCATTCCGCCCTGGACGATGCCGAACAGGGCATTGGGATTGCCTTCGTGGGATCGCTTGCTGCGCTCGGCCCAGCGCAGCGACAGGCGCAGCGACTCGCCGGCTTCGCGGTCGTCCGCGGGGTAGGGCGTGCATTCGTCGAAGATCATCGCGATGTCGGCATTGAGCACGCGCTGGATGCGCATCGACTCCTCCGGCGTCAGCATCATCCGGTCGCCGTTCACCGGCGAGGCGAACTTCACGCCCTCCTCGGAAATCTTGCGCAAGGCGCCCAGGCTGAACACCCGGAAGCCGCCCGAGTCGGTGAGTATCGGCGCGTCCCAGCCCATGAAGCGGTGCAGGCCGCCGTGCGCCGCGATCACGTCCAGTCCCGGGCGCAGCCACAGGTGGAAGGTGTTGCCCAACACTAATTCGGCGCCGATCCCGCGCAGTTCCGCCGGGCTCATCGCCTTGACCGTGCCGTAGGTTCCGACCGGAATGAAGGCGGGGGTCTCGACCTGGCCGTGGGTCAAGCTGAGCGTGCCGCGGCGGGCGCGGCCGTCGATGTTGTGAACGAGGAATTTCATTTGCCGAAGAAGGTGAACGGCTTGCCGCTCGCGGCAAGTCCGTTCCACCGGGAATTAGTCCGTGATGTTAGGAGGATGTTCAATTTTATCAATCAGCATGGCGTCGCCGTAGGAAAAGAAACGGTAGCGCTGCGTGATGGCATGGCTGTAGGCGGCGCGCATCGGCTCCATGCCGGCGAAAGCGGCTACCAGCATCAGCAGAGTCGATTTAGGCAGATGAAAGTTGGTGATCAGCCGGTCGACGACGCGAAAGCGGTAGCCCGGGGTGATGAACAGATCGGTTTCGCCCGCTCCGGGCCGCAGCGTGCCCTCGCGCGCAGCCGATTCGAGCGCGCGCAGGCTGGTGGTGCCGACTGCGATCACGGCGCGTCCGGCCGCGCGCGCACCGGCGATCGCCTGCACCGTGGCCTGCGGGATGTCGTAGTACTCGCTGTGCATCCTGTGCTCGGCGAGCCTGCTCACGCGCACCGGCTGGAACGTGCCGGCGCCGATATGCAGGGTGAGCCAGGCCAGTTGCACGTCCATGTCGCGCAGCCGCGCCAGCATGGGCTCGTCGAAATGCAGCCCCGCGGTCGGCGCCGCCACCGCGCCTGGACGGTGCGCATACACAGTCTGGTAGCGCGCTAAGTCTTCCTCGCTGTCGGCGTGGGTGATGTAGGGCGGCAGCGGCAGATGGCCATGCCGCTCGAGCAGCTCCAATACGCTGGCATCACCGCCAAAGCGCAGCAGGTACAAATCGCCGCGGCGCTCCAGCACTTCGGCTTCGACTGCCGACTCGAAGCTTAGCCGCATGCCCGGCCTGGGCGCGTGGCCGGCGCGCAACTGCACTAAGGCTTGGTGCGGCCCGGTGACGCGCTCCACCAGCGCCTCGATCCTGCCGCCGCTCGCCTTGACGCCGTAGAGCCGAGCCTTGATCACGCGCGTGTCATTGAGCACCAGCACCTCGCCCGAACGCAGCAACTGCGGCAAATCGGCGAAACGCCGATCGGACAAGGCCTCGCCCGAGAGGTGCAGCAAGCGGCTCGCCGCGCGCTCCGGCGCGGGCAATTGCGCGATCAGTCCCGGCGGCAAGGCGTAGTCGAAGTCGTCCAGGGTGAGCGGCATTACGGGGCCGGCTGCATTGAGAGGAAGCGCGAATTAGAGCATAATTCGCCTCCCTCGCGCTCGAATTGCGGGCGCATGGCCGGGATGGCGGAATTGGTAGACGCACGGGACTCAAAATCCCGCGGTGGTGACACCATGGGGGTTCGATTCCCCCTCCCGGCACCAGAGCGCAAGGGAAAATGGATATTCCGGGGCTCAGAGGGTTTCCGGTAATAACGATTACGCAATAAACCGCATATTCCGAAAGGGGAGCCGATGAAGACCGTGGCGCAAATGTTGGAGCGCAAGCCTAGTGGCGTAATTTCGATCAATCCGGACGCGACCGTACTCGATGCTCTCAAGCTCCTCGCGGAAAAGGGGGTCGGCGCGGTGCTCGTCATGGACGGCACGCGCCTGGTGGGGATTTTTTCCGAACGCGACTATGCCAGAAGGGTCGCGCTCAAGGGCAAGTCCGCAAGCGATACGCCGGTGAGCGAGGTCATGACCCGGGAGGTCGTCTTTGTCACGCCGAACCTGACCAACGAAGAGTGCATGGCGCTCATGACGGAAAAGCACGTTCGCCATCTTCCCGTAATCGACAATGATCGCGTGCAAGGGGTGCTCTCCATCGGCGACCTGGTCAAGGACGTGATCTCGGAACAGCAGTTCATCATCAGTCAGCTCGAGCGTTACATTCATCGCTGATTCGGCGGGGCCGCCGGCCGGATCGGGCGCGAAGCGCTGTCGCCGAGCCTACCGCTGGCCTGCGGCCGGCCAATGAGGTAATCTAATGCCGGTTTCCCCCTCGTCGGCGTGCCGGTCTGAAGGAACGTTTTCGTGCTGCGCAGTTTGCTTTCCATGGTTCCTGCCGCAGGCGTCTTCCGCGGCGTCACGCCTTACCCACAGCAGTTCCCGTCGGCGAATTAGCGGACGCGATGGGCGCGCACAAGGATTCCTTCGGCACGCTGGACTTTCTGCGCAACCTGCCGCTGTTCCGCGAACTCGACCCGTGCGAGATCGAGGCCATCGGTGCCGCCACCGACGAACAGCGCGTGGCCGCCGGCACCGTGCTGTTTTGCCGCGATGATCCCTGCGACGGGTTTTACGTCATCGTGGTCGGCAGAGTGAAGCTCGCGCTGCTCGCCCCCGCGGGCGCGGAGAAGGTGGTGGAGATCCTGGGTCCGGGCCAGAGTTTCGGCGAGGCGGTCATGTTTCTGGGAAAGCCCCATACGCTGTACGCGGAGGCGCTTGCCGATTCGCTGCTGCTCTTAATCCACAAGAGCGCAATCCTGGAAGCGATCGAGCGCAATCCGGAGCTCGCACGGCGCATGCTGGACGAAATGTCACAGCGGTTGTACCTGCTGGTCGCCGACATTGAGGCTTATACCTTGAAAAGCGCCACTGAGCGTGTCACCGGCTATCTGCTCGCATCGCTGCCCGATGGCGCCGTTCCGGGACGGCCCGCCGATGTGTTGCTGGCGGCGAGCAAGAGCGTGCTCGCCTCCCGGCTCAACATCACGCGCGAGCATTTTTCCCGCATCCTGCACGAGTTGGCGCAAGCCGGCTTGATTCGCGTCAGCGGCCGCAACATCCGCATCCTCGACCCGGCCGGACTGCGCGATCGGAAAACCTGAGAGGGTCCGAGCTCGATCCGCCGGGCGCGCAGCCGGGCCTGAACATCAGGCGATGGTGTGAACGTCGCCGCGCTGCGGCGCTTCGACACGGATCCAGCCGAGCCGGCTTTTCACCTCGTCGGCAAAGCCGGCGGCGGTTTCGCGTTCACCGTGGACCACGAAGGTGCGCCCGGGCGCATGCGCAAAGCCGCGCAGCCAGGCCAGCAGCCCGTCCCGGTCGGCATGCGCCGAGAGGCCGCCTATGGTGTGGATCTGCGCCCGCACCGGAATGTCGTCGTTGAAAATGCGCACCTTGCGCGCGCCGTCCACCAGGCGGCGGCCCAGGGTTCCTTCAGCCTGGAAACCGGTGATGAGCACGGCGCAGGCGCTGCGCGGCAGGTTCCAGCGCAGATGGTGCTTGATGCGGCCGGCATCGCACATGCCGCTCGCCGAAATGATGATGGCGCCGCTCCTGATCTGGTTGAGCGCGATCGATTCCTCGACTTCATGGGTGTAGCGCAGCTCCAGTTCGCCCGGATTGCCGCGCATCCAGTGGTCCAGCTCGCGCGCCCCCGGCGCGAGCCGCTCCAGGTGCCGGCGGGTGATCAGCGTGGCTTTCTCGGCCATGGGCGAATCGATGAATACGCGCAGCGGCGGCAGCCTGCCCGCGCGCGCCAGCTCAGCCAGGGCGTAGAGCACGGCCTGGGTGCGACCGACGGCGAAAGCCGGGATGATGACGTTGCCCCGGCCCAGCGTGCTGCCTACGGCACTCACCAGTTCTGCCTGCGTCTCCTCGGGCGCTTTGTGCAGGCGGTTGCCGTAGGTCGATTCGACCAGCAGCACGTCGGCGCCGTCGATGCGCGCCGGCGCCGGCAGCAGTCCGCTTGCGGCCTGGCCCAGATCGCCCGAAAAGACCAGGCGGCGCGTGGCGGAAGCCGCGCGCACGCGGGCCTCGACGATGGCCGAGCCGAGGATATGGCCGGCATCGTGAAAGCAACAGGTGACGGCGGGATGCGGGCGAAACTCGGTTTCGTAGGCGATGGTGCGCAGTTGTCCGAGGCAGGCACGCGCCTGGTTCACGCTGTACAAAGGGGGCATCACATGGCGGCGGCGGGCGTCGCTGTGGCGCGAGCGCCACTCGGCTTCCTTTTCCTGCAGATGGGCGCTGTCGGCGAGCATGACCTCGAGCAGCTCGGCCGTGGTTGCGGTGACGTGGATCGGCCCGCGGTAACCCAGGGCAGCCAGGCGCGGCGCGAGGCCCGAGTGGTCGATGTGCGCATGGGTGAGCAGGACGAAATCCAGGCGATGCAGGTCGAAATCGAGCGCCGCCAGGTTTTTTGCCCAGGCTTCATGCCCGCCCTGGAACATGCCGCAGTCCACCAGGAAGCGTACTTCCCCTGCTTCTACCAGCGTGCAGGAGCCGGTGACCTCGCCCGCGCCGCCGAGAAAACTAAGTTTCATCCTCTGGAAATCCCGACCGCTCGATTTGCATAAGGCTCAGTCTGAGCGGAGAACGCGGCCAAGGTCAAGCGACGCCGGCAAAATCGAGCAAGGCCGGCGCTGCCGGCTTGATATTCCACCCGGGCCTCGGGGCGGACCGGCGTGAGTATCATGCAGGGCTTGCGCAACGGCGGCTAAATTGGGTTAAAGTTATGTTTAGAGCCCTGCTTTAGATGGGGTCTTCGGTCTGCTTTGAATAGGGGTCGGCCGCCCCGCTGCATTTGGAGGATGCGCATGTATGCAATCGTCTACAAGTCCGACGGCTTCCCGATTTGCGTCCAACAGGAAGGCGTCGCTCCGGACCCGGTAGTCGTCTGGGCGTCCGAGAGTGCTGCCAAGTCCTTCATCGACAGCAAGAATGGGGCCGACGACTTCCAGCCGGTCGCGGTCGATGACACCAGCCTCGACGCCATGGCGAAGGCCATGGGCTGCCCGGTCGAACAGATCACGCTGGAGCCCTATCCTGCTTAGTCCTGTTCCCCGGTCTGGGGGCCCGTACAGGGGGCTTTCTCCCCCATCTTGGGCGATTAACAAAGCCTTCGGATCGATCTCGCGGCCCGTCCTCATTGGTGAAATCGGCCGCCGCGCAGCGGCGCGTTCCTAAAAATCGGCCCTGGGAGCAGGCGCGGGGCGTCCTTGGAGGCCTCCGGGCCGGCCGGATTCCTGCGGCGGCATATTTGATCTAAGTCACAAAATCCAAAAAAACCTGCCCTGGCGGCCTCGATGCCGTTGCGGACCACTATAGCTTGGGCTAATTTACGGTCTTGCCACAGTATCTTGTGTAGAAGATCTAAGAAAAAAAGTGAACAGGATAGAACCATGACCCAAGTCGCGATCAATTCCCCTTTGTTCAAATTGGCCGGTCTGCCGCAGAGCATCCGCAAGCGAGAAGGCAATCTGGTCGCGTTCGACGCGGCCAAGATCGTGACTGCCATGCAGCGCGCCCGCGCCGCCACCGGCGAGTTCGAGCGCGCCGCGCTCGAACCGGTGGCCGAGCGCGTGCTCGCCGACATCGCCGCGCTGCCCGAGGGCAGCGTGCCCGACATCGAGCGCATCCAGGACAGCGTCGAACTGGCGCTGATCAAAGCGGGCTACTACCGCACCGCGCGCGCCTACATCGCCTACCGCGAGCAGCACCGGCGCCTGCGCGAAGACAGCCGCACCGCGGTCGACGTCGAAAGCTCGATCAACGAATACCTGGAGCGGCGCGACTGGCGCGTCAATGCCAACGCCAACCAGGGCTATTCGCTGGGCGGACTGATCCTGAACGTGTCGGGCAAGGTAGTGGCCAACTACTGGCTCAACCACGTCTATGCGCCCGAGGCCGGGCGCGCGCACCGCGAAGGCGACATCCACATTCACGATCTGGACATGCTCGCCGGCTATTGCGCCGGCTGGTCGCTGCGCACCCTGCTGCACCAAGGGCTCAACGGCGTGCCCGGCAAGGTCGAGGCCGCGGCGCCGAAACACATGTCGAGCGCGGTCGGGCAGATCGTCAATTTCCTCGGCACGCTGCAAAACGAGTGGGCCGGCGCCCAGGCGTTCTCGTCCTTCGATACCTACATGGCGCCTTACATTCGCAAGGACGACATGTCCTACGCCGAGGTGAAGCAGTGCATCCAGGAACTGATCTATAACCTTAACGTGCCCTCGCGCTGGGGCACGCAGACGCCGTTCACGAACCTCACCTTCGACTGGGTGTGTCCGGAAGACCTGCGCGAGCAGGTGCCGGTCATCGGCGGCAGGGAGATGCCCTTCGCCTACGGCGAGCTGCAGCGCGAAATGGACATGATCAATCGCGCCTACATCGAAGTCATGACCACGGGCGACCATCTGGGCCGGGTGTTCACCTTCCCCATCCCGACTTACAACGTGACCCCGGATTTCGACTGGGAATCGGAAAACGCCAACCTGCTGTTCGCCATGACCGCCAAATACGGCCTGCCGTACTTTCAGAACTTCCTCAACTCCGAGCTCAAACCTAACATGATCCGCTCCATGTGCTGCCGGCTGCAGCTCGATCTGAGGGAACTGCTGAAGCGCGGCAACGGGCTGTTCGGCTCGGCCGAGCAGACCGGCTCGGTGGGCGTGGTGACCCTCAACTGCGCGCGACTGGGGCACCTGTACCGCGGCGACGAGGCGGCGCTCTTCGCGCGCGTCGACGAGTTGATGGATCTGGCGAAGAACTGCCTGGAACTGAAGCGCAAAGTGATCCAGCGCTACATGGATGCGGGCCTGTTCCCCTATACCAAGCGCTACCTCGGCACCTTGCGCAACCACTTTTCCACCATCGGCGTGAACGGCGTCAACGAAATGATCCGCAACTTCAGCGTCGATGCACACGACATCACCAGCCGGTGGGGCCACGACTTCGCCTGCAGGCTGCTCGATCACATCCGCGCGCGTATCGTGGCGTTCCAGGAAGAGACCGGCCACATGTACAACCTCGAGGCGACGCCGGCCGAGGGCACGACGTATCGTTTCGCGCGGGAGGACGGGAAGCGCTTTCCCGGCATCCTGCAGGCGGGCACGGCCGAGATGCCGTACTACACCAATTCTTCGCAGTTGCCGGTGGGTTTCACCGACGACCCGTTCGAGGCGCTGGAGCGGCAGGACGAACTGCAGCGCAAATACACCGGGGGCACGGTGCTGCACCTGTACATGGCCGAGCGCGTTACCTCGGCCGATGCGTGCAAGAAGCTGGTGCGCCGCTCGCTCGAGCGTTTCGGCCTGCCTTATATCACCGTGACGCCGACCTTTTCGATCTGCCCCAAGCACGGCTATCTCGCGGGCGAACACGAATTCTGCCCGCGCTGCGACGAGGATGTGCTGGCGAAAAAGCGCCGCGAAGCCGAAGCCGCTTAGAACGCGGACCTACAACAACCGAGGAGGAAACGCCATGAATGCGATGACCGAAGCCCGGGCCTTCACGCAAATCGAATTGCGCGACGACGAGCGCCAGCGCTGCGAAGTATGGACCCGCGTGATGGGCTACCACCGGCCGGTGGCGTCCTTCAACACCGGCAAGAAAGGCGAGCACCACGAACGCAAGTTCTTCACCGAGTGCAGCGCCAGCGTGCGCTAAAGCGACGGCAGCGCCGCTGCGAATCGGCGGGCTGACTCCGCTTTCGGCGACCGACTACCCCGGCGAACTCGCCGCGGTGGTCTACTGCCAGGGCTGTCCCTGGCGCTGCCGCTATTGCCACAATCCGCACCTGCTGCCGCGCCGGGCGGCGGGCGGCATCGCCTGGAGCGAAGTGCTGGAGTTTCTGCGCCGCCGCCGCGGGCTGCTCGACGCCGTGGTATTCAGCGGCGGCGAGCCGACCGCCCAGCCGGGGCTCGACCGGGCGATGCGCGAAGCCCGTGCCCTCGGCTACCGCATCGGCCTGCACAGCGCCGGCATTTACCCGCGCCGTTTCGCCGAAGTGCTGCCTCTGGTCGATTGGGTCGGCTTTGACGTCAAAGCGCCGTTCGACGCGACGTATGAACGCGTCACCGGCGTGCGCGCCAGCGGAGCGGCGGCGCTGGAAAGCGGGCGCCGGCTGCTCGCAAGCGGTGTGGACTATGAGTTTCGCACCACCTGGCACGCCGGGTTCCTTAGTACCGCCGAGCTTGAGCGGCTCACTCAGAACCTGCATGAGTTGGGCGTGCGCCGCTACGCGCTGCAGGAATTCCGCGCGCGCGGTTGCCTCGCCTTCCGGCCCGAGGGGAACGCTGTCGCGGCAGACCTGGATGCCTTGGCGCGGCGCTTTCCGCAGTTTTGCGTGCGGCGCGCGTAGAGTCGGGCGCAATATCGGCAGGTGAGGGTGGGAATGAAGGGCGTCCGCCCTTCCTCAGCTCCTTGCGCTTATGCTCCCCTATATTTTCCACTGCAACAGCTTATTCTTCGATGGTTCTCAGGCTAAGGCCCTTAGGGCGGCGATGGCCCGGTCCAGCTTGACGAGGCGACCGGCTGCGCCTTTCTTATTCAGCAAGGCCTCGCGCACTGCCCGATGCTGCTTTGCTTCGAGCAAGGCGATTTGTTCGGCGATGTCGGCCCTGATCGGCGCTTCGGTCCCGGCAGCCGTGCGGTCGGTGGCCTCGCGATTTGTAGGCTGTATCTGCAAATTGCGCTCATTCCCGAAAATGTCGGGGCGCAATTCATGTCTGGTCACGGTACCGCCCGTTGCCGCTTCAACGGAAAGTACGTGCTCCGCGGGCACGCGCAAAGACTTGTTGATCCAGTGCCAGACATGTCCTTGTTTGACTCCGCAGGCGCGCGCCAAGGCGGACTGACCGCCCGCTTTCTCTACCGCGCGTCTCAACGCCTGCGCTTCCTTTGTTTCCATCCGCGCAATCTACAAGAATATTTGTCAATTGTCAACAACACCCCCGCATAGTGCGGCAAACCTTCCGCCACAACAATTGTTGTAGGCCGATCCAGCGCCTGGCGAGCTGCGCTACCCGGCCGCAAGCCTTGACCACGGGGGCGTCCGCCAAGGAATGGCGATTGCGGCCAATTGCGGATATACAAAAATAATTGTTGACAAGCAACAAATAATCTTGTAGTATGCGTTTAACGGATCAAAATGACGATCCGGGCACTCGGGAGATGACCATGGCCAGCACCTTGAATCGCAGACAGACTTCGCAGGGCATGAGAGCCCTATTCTCGGCATTTTTCCCTGTTCAAGCCTCGTTGACGGTCGCGCGCGGGAAGGGTCCTGCAATCAGCGCGCCAGTCAGGGCTCGGAGCGGCGCGACTCGGCCCGACACGCCGAGCGCGCCGTCCAGGCTGAAACAGGGGATCTGCCAGGCGCTCGTGGTGGTCGCGCTGGCGTCGGGAATGGGCGGGCTGCTTGCCGCTTACAATCTTCGCGACTCGATTCAGGCGCAAGCTCAACAGTGGGCCATGGTCATCGCGCGTTAGCAACGCAGGACGCGGTCGCAGCCCGGGCCAGTCGCGCAAGCATCACGGATGCATGCCGGAGGACCCTTCGGCGCCCCTTCGACGTAAGCCGGCGCCGAATCGCGCGCAGCGCCGCGAGGATCGAAACCGACGCGGCAACCCGCAAGTCTTACCTCAAGCGGTGAGAACCAAAGAAAAACAGAGACATCAACTAACAGGTTTTTGCTGGTAACCAATTGTTTTGATTGTCAAATGGTTACCAGCAAAATGGCGCTATCTTGTTGATTTAAAATAGCGCGGCATTACCGAAAAATATAATTCGTAATGCGAAGGTCGGAGGTTCGACTCCTCTACCCGCACCATTTTCAGGCCAGCCCTCAGTCGGCGCCTTTGATGTACTTGTAGGTCCGCGTGCGCGTCTGGTTGATCGGCGGATTGATCTTGTCCGGCTTGATCGGGGAACTCGAGCTCCCGTCCCGCTGCACGGCACCGATCAGGACCGCCGTCGGCACGCCGTCGATGGGCACGATGCCGATCACCGGCGAAGGCGGCAGGCCCCCGCCGGCAAACGTGGATGAACGCGAGCCGCCGCAAGAGGCGTTGTTCGCGGTGCCTATCGAGCCCGAGCCGTTGAACAGATTGACGAAGTAACCGCGCGCTTCGCCCAGTCTGGTGCTGCACGACAAGCCGCTGCTCAGCGGCCGGTTGGTGCTGAAGGTCACCATGCCGCCGACGATCACCGCGGCGGTAACGCCCTGTTCCCCCTGTCCGTACTGATTCAGATACATGAACCAGCCCTTCAGGCTCGAGTTCGTAAGCAGGTTGCTGCTGCTGCAGGTCGAATCGTTGACGTCGGTCACGTTGAGCGTGTCGCTGGAATCCAGGTTGTACGCCGCGGTGCTCGGCGTCGAGGTCAGATCGTCCTTGTAGACATAGGCCTTGTTCGGGTAGGGCAGCGTACTGTACGGATAATCCGTGATCAGCGGATGCTCGCGATCGCCCGACACGATCGCAACGTAGGCCGAGGTCTGGTACGGGAACAGCCCCGGGCCGAACAGGAACTTGCGCCCCTGGCCGCTCAGATTGGTTTGGGCGACCTTGTGCATGACCCATTTGGTGGCGTCGCTGGTGTTGTTGATCGAGCCTGAGGGGGGGCGCGCCGTCAGGGAGGTCGGAGAGCTGACGAAATCTATACGATAGATGCGCCCGCCCACGTCGGCAACGTAGGCGTAATCGACCAGGCCGTCGTTGTTCAGGTCGATCATGTTCACGTCCGCCGCCACGGCGCGGTCGGTGGCGAAGGACGTGATCAGCGCGCCCGTGTCGGCATTGATGAAATAGACCACATTGCCTTTGGTCGAGCCGCACTGGGTGGTGATGATGGAATTGGTGTCTTCGCACGGGTCATAGCCGCCGCCCATCACCACGACCGGATTGGTCGTATTGGTCGAATAGCCGCTGATGAACGCGACGTTCGGCGTGGACCAGGTCTGCCCCATTTGCTCGAAGCCGGTATCGCAGCCGCCGCTGGACGAGGTGCAGCCGCGGCGCCATTTCAGCGTCGGATTTGCGGCGGGGTTGCTGACGTCGAAGGCATAGATCATCCTGCCGCCGCGGCGCTGGGTCGGATAGATCCAGACCGGCGGATTGACTCCGCCTACCGGCGCCTGGTAGATGCCGATCGAGCCGTCGAAAAAGTAGTCCTTGCGCGGAAAACCCGCGGTGGCGGGAAGACCGTAATCGATGCCGGGGCTGTTGTCCATCAGCCGCTGCAGCTTGGAGTAGTGCTCGGGGGCGACGAAGGACCAGCGCTCCTTGCCGTTGGACGCATCGACCGCGCGCAGCGTGCCGTCGTTTGCGCCGTAGTAGACCGTGACCCCGGCGGCGCCGTAGGTGACCGGCAGCGGCCGCGAATGCACCACGTCGCCGTGGATCGACGGTCGCGTCTGGTTCGGGTTGGTGCTGGCGTTGTACAGGCCGGTTGCGTTGCCCGGATCGGCGGGGGGAGGGTTGGTGTTGATGACATCGGCGCCGCTGGTGAAAGCGGCCAGATCGCTGGAGAGGCCGCTGGAAGCCGCGGTGAAACTGACCAGCGCGCCGCCGCTCAGGGTGAGCATATTGCGGTTGGCCGTCGTCTGCGCGGTCGTCACCCCCGGGTTGTTGCCCCGGCGCAGGATTTCGGCCACCGCGCCTTTTTCCACCGTCGGTCCGTCGGGGAGGTCTGAATAGATGGTGCCGGCGGCGATGGCGCTGGCGCAATTGCTGGCGGGATCCGGATTGACGGTCTTGGTCGCCCAGTAATTACTCGAGTCCGTGGTCCAGAAGCTGGCGGCGCAGTCGTCGATGAAGCCGGTCAGCGCATTGGTGGCCGCGGCGCCGTTCTTGTCGACCAGGTCGAGGTCGCCGGCGATTTTGCCGATCTGGTATTGCTTGAGGTTGCCGTACCAGCGCGGATTGGCGTCCGGGTCGGGGCGGAACATGCCGATGAACACCTGGTTCGCGTTCTGGGTGCGGTTGGTGGCGTTGACCGGCAGGCTGGCCGAGGCAAAGGTGGTGTTGACCGACTGGATTTCGGCGAGGATCTTCTTCAGCGCGGCGACGATCGCCGCCTCGTTGGTCGCGGAAAAATACTTGCCGCCGCCAATACGCGCCATGCTCATGTACAGTTGCGTCTCCTCGGCGTTTTGCTGCGCGTTGAACACGTCGATGGTGTAGGTGGTGATCGACTGCTTGATGGTATCGGTGCCGCTGGCCGTATTCTTCGCCTTGGGCTGATGCATGAAGCGCGCCCACTCGTCCGCGTTGGCGGCGGTGCTCGGCGTGATGAAGTTTCCCGTGGGCGTGACCACCGTGCCGGTGGTATTGCCGGTCACCATGTAGCGCGCGCCCGAGGTGCACACGCCGGCGCTGGCCGTGGGGGCGGCATAGGTGCAGCCGCCGTTATAGCCCGAGCAACTGGCGGCGAACTCCGCAATGCCGGTGGTGCTGGCATAACACTGGGCGGTGTTGCCGAGCAGGGTCGTCGTGGTGGTAGCGCCGAACGAGGTGACGGCCACCGCGCTCGCCCTGACCGTTTGGGTGACGGTATACTTGTAGCGCGGGGTGGTAGTGACCGTGGAGGGTGATCCCGTTATCGTATTGGTCACATCAACAACGTTCTTGCCGCCGCCGCAGGAGGCGCCCAAAGCGCCCGTGACGGCGCAACTATAAGTGGTCGTGGTGGTGTCGTTTCCGGAGGTGGTGACCAGCGTAGCGGGGCAGCTCGTGTCCACTCCGGCAAAATCACCGGAAGCGCCCCATCTGGGAGTTGCTCCGGTTGTTGTTCCGAGACTGCCATAACAGGTCGTCGTCGTCCCTGTTCTGGTGGTGATTTGATTGCTGCCGAGAACGGCCGCGCCGACCGACGGCGTGCAACTCGCGCTCGCGGCGGCGTCCACGGCGCCGATCGCGTAGGTATCGTTGCTATAGGTGGTGGTGGTGGTAATGGTGTCCGCGCCGCTGGTCACAGAGCTCGTGGTGGTTGCGGGCAGGCTCATGCCGCCTTGGTCTCCGGCGGCGGCGGCGGCGCTGGCGTAACAGGCCGAAGTGCCGGTGTTGGTCGGGAAGCTAATGACCGCAGGCGCGGTGCTGGTGCCGCTGCTGGTGATGGTGTTGCCCAGCACCGAGTAGCGCTGCGTCCCGGCGACGCAGGTGTCGAGCGAGGTGGTGGTATTGCTGTTGCTGCAACTGCAACTGTCGTAGCCCGCCCCGGCGGCGCATGCCGCGGCGTTGGATGCGTTGTCGGTGGTGCCGCTGGTGGTGCAGGCGGCCTGGCTGGCATAACACTGCGTGGTGTAGTTGAGGTTGGTCGTCGTGGTTGCGGTCGCGCTGGTAAAGCCGGGCACCGGAATCTGCGGGCTGCAGCTTCCGCCCAGGTTGGTGAGCGCGGTGCAGTTGGCGGCGGTGTCCGCGGCCGGGCCGTTGGCATTCGGGTTGCCGATGAAGATGATGAAGTTGCGGCCGCAGGAATTGGCATCGGACAGCGGCGACCTGAACCGGGTGTAGTTGGCGGTGTAGCCGTTGGAGTCGGCCTTCGCGGCCACCACGGCGGAGGGGGAAACGGAATAGCCGCCGGTAAAGTAATTGTAGGCGTCGTACATCAGGTTGCCGTATTCCGTGTTCGCGTTGCGCTTTTCGTTCGGATCGTTGATATTGTTGTAAATCGTGGTCAACTGGATGCTGAAGGTGGTCTTGTTGGCATCGGTCATCGGCTGGATGGCGTAACGGATGAAGCCGCCGGTGTCGTTGGCGGTTCCGCCGGTGACGAATTCCATCAGCCCGAGATTCACGTCGCTGCCGATGGCGCTAAGGACCGTGTTGATGGCGCTCGCCTCGGATTGCCCCTGCGCCAGGCCGCCTGGCCATTGCTGGCTTTGCCGTGCCCAGTTGGACGTATTGTCGAGGATGATCAGGATTTTCGGGCCTATGGCCGTGCCGCCGCCGGCGCCGGTGAATATGTCGATGTCCTCGGCCGCGGAATGGGTCGGGACAAAAGCTGCCGCGGCGCACAGCAGCAGCGCGGGCAAGCGGTGTTTGGTCGGGTATTTCATGACAATACTCCCACAAAAAAATCAGGCTGTCCGGCGTCGCCGCCTTCAGCAGGGCACTACGCTGCAAACGGTGTCGGCGGGCACCTGTACCGAAACCCCCTGGTGCAGTTCCACCGACGTATTGGTCGATGCTTGCGTTGCGACGACCCTGAGGTCGTACAGCGTCCGGGCGCAAAGCGAATTGCCGACGGCCGCGCCGACGACGCCGAAGGCCTGGGCCTGCCCGAGGGCGCAGCCGATTTCGTCGGGGTTGCTCAGGACGAGCGCGGCGTTGGTCACGACATGCGCTTGCAGCAGCGTCGGCGTAATGGTCACGGCGACATCCGGAGTGCCGTCGGCATTGACGTCCACATTGGCTGCCGACGCGACGGAAACGCTGGTCGGCAAGCTGATCGCGGCTTCCACCGCCTCTTCCGCGGCGCGCACGGTTTCGGTGCGAAACTGCATGTTGCCGACGATCTGCAGGTTGCTCTTGCCCAACCTGAAACTGGTGACCGCCATCAGCGTCAGCAACACCAGCATGATCAGGCCGACGAGCAGGGTCGCGCCTTGCTGGCGTCGCATCGGGGCGTTCATGGCGTCACCCTTCCGGACGGATTGTCCAGCCTCACCACGGCGTTGTAGGCGTGGCGTTTGTACCTGTCGCCGTAGGTGCCGCTGGCGGGAAACACGTTGGCGCTCCCGTCGGCTTTCAGGCCCAGCGTGTAGATCTTGTTGTCGGTCCAACCCGGCGATTGTTCGACGTTCCGCGCCAGCAGGTTGACCTTGACCGAATAGGTGTGGAGCCAGTTGAGCAGGCAAGCGTGGCCGGCGCAGGCGTTGTAGGTCCAGGGATCGGCCGTGTAGGCGCTGATATTGGCGCTGTTGGCGGTATTGCCGACGCCGTATTCGAACTGGATGGTTTCGATGCCCTCGACCAGCGGCACGATGGTGAAACCGCCGGCCCCCAGCTCCGCGCGCTTGAGCGTGGGGATGCCATCGCCGGCGGCGTTGTTGTTGGCGACGAAATAAATGTGCGTCAGGTAGCGGCGATAGTCGGCCGCGGGCGCGGGCACGCCGGGCGAGGTCGCGCAACTGAGCGTGCGCAGGGTCGCCAGCGCAAGATCGGTGTTCAGCACGAAGTTCGTCTGATAATCCCTGCGCGATCCGGTGTTACTTGCGAGCTCGGTCGCTTGAAAGCAATTGGACGCCTGAAAATAGGGCGCCCCATTGGGCAAGGCATCGCAGCCTGCTTCCAGCGTGGGGCCCGCGACGCAGGTGCTGAGCCGGCGCACCACCAGGATGTCGGAGCCGGCGCGCGTGTCGGTCCCGCAGGAGGGCCCGGTGGCGGCGTGGTCGTAGCATTGCACGTGCAAAAAAAACGTCCGGTTCAAATTGGCGGCGGTGGTGTCGCAGGGGTCGGGCGCGGGCGGGTAGCCCATGGCGGCGGTGACCGGGGAGGTGTCCGCGCCCAGGGGTGGCGCTTCAGGGTTGGCGCCTATGATTTTTTCGTAAGGATTGAATGCGGAAAAATAGCCCGCCATGCGCAGGTCTTCGGTCAGCAGGCTCATCGCGTAGCGGCCGCTTTCGAGCTGGCGGTTGCTGCGCTCGATTTCAGTCCGCGCCTGGCTGTTTTTCACGAAAATCGAAACCAGCCCGGTCATGATCATCAGGCCCAGGGTGATCGCGATCATCAGTTCGATCAGCGAGAAGCCGCCGTGGAATTCGCGAAGGTTGTTTCTCGGCGGGGGCAGTCTGGTCATGGGCGTCATCCGGCTGGGGTTATTGGCAACCGGGCAGGCCGATGGAAACGCGCGCTGAAATCGCGCGCCGCAGGCGATCGTCGCCGCCATAGCTGGCCTGGCCGCAGGTCGCGCTGGGAATGCTGGTCGCGTTCAATCCCTGCCACGCAACCGTGACCAGGTAAATGCCCGGCTGGCACAGTCCGGCCGCAAGGTTCTGCGCCTGAATTTGGGTGACGCAGCCAAGCGCGCCTATCATCGCGCCGACTTTCGTGCCACCGCTGGTTTCGGCCGCTCCTTTGAGCGCATTGCTCCATTCGCACTGGTCCCGCGCGACGCCCGCCGCGGTGCCGGAGCAGTCCGCGGGCTGGGCATCTCCCGTACCCAAAGTCGTCCCCGCGGCGAGCGCGTAAGTAGCGGCGGCGTTGCGGTTGGCGTTTATGCGCTCGACCATGCTGTTCAGCAGGACGACCGCCTGGCCGCGCTGGTAGGACTCCATTTCGGCGATGAATATTTTGCTTTGCAATCCGGCCAGGCCGAGCATGCCGAAAGCCAGGATGACAATTGTGACCAGCACCTCGAGCATGGTGGTGCCGAGCTGGGACCTGTCGCGAAATTGGCGATGCGCTAACACGCTGCGGCCTTAATGTACGGGCGCCCGCTCAAATCCACGCTGACGCAGCGCTGGGCGGTGGTGCCGCTGGCGCTCATGTTGAACGCCGGCGCGGCGGCGCCCAAAATGCGGCCGGAGTTGCGATAGGTCACGCTGTCCGGTCCGGTGGCGGTGATTCCGGCGAACTCGGAGTGGACCTCGATATTGCTGCCGGCGTTGTCCGGATCCGCGATCTGCCAACCGCTCTGCCACGCTCCCGCGGTCGTGGGCGACATGGTTACGCTCCGGTTGCGCTTGATGGCTTCGCTGCGCGCCAGCGTCAGCGATGAATTGAGGTCGGTCGCCATGGACTTTATTCTCTGGCTCTTGATGAACTCGCTGAACGCCGGTGCGGCGAGGGTAGCCAGAATCGCGACAATCGCGACGACGATCAGGAGCTCGATCATGGTGAACCCTTCCTGACCGGGCCGCGGCTGGCGCAATTGTCGGCGCAAGGATTTCATCCGGACTCGTTACCAGTAGGTCGAAGGTGTCTTCACGCCGGCCTGGTTGATGCTCATCGCCAGCTCGTTGTTCGTGGCCTGGGTTCCCTGCGGCGTGGCGGTAATCAGAAAGGTGGGCGGCGGCCCTGCGGCGGTGACGACAACGGGCGTGCCGTAATACGGTGAAACCTCGCTTGGAACCGCCAAGGCCGGGTTGGCCGTGCCGAAGAGCACGTCGAGGCTGGGGGCATAGCTACGGTTGTCCAGGAAATACTGCTGTTGCCGCTGGGCGGCATCCATGAGGAAGGCCTGGGCACTGGCACGGTGTCCCTTGAGAACATAATTCCGATACGACGGAAAGGCGATCCCCGCGAGTACGGCGATGATGCCAACGACCATCATCAGTTCGATCAAGGTAAAGCCGCGGTCACGTCGATTGGGAGTCATGATTTGCCCTTTTTTCAGGTTGGCGGAGCGTTTGCCTTCAGTTGCTGCGTGTTTGTCGGAATTCGCCGCCGCTCCATCGCCAAGCTTGGGACCGGAGCGCGGCACAACCATGTTCGTGCGTTGATGCTAGTGCTGGTGACGGGCCTGCGTCCAGAGAAAGTTGACGAGCGGCCGATATTCTGGAATAAGCGGTTTCGAATCAGGCCGCCTGGCGTGCTTATCCGCGCTGCACGCTACCCGATCCGTAAAACCAGGCGAAGAGCGGCAGCGCAACGCGCCCGGACTATGCAACAATTCGCTTGTCGCGGCAACGCCCGCGCCACGATGGCGATCGCACCCGCGCCGGCCGTGAAAGGGAGAGAACAATGAGTTCGAACGACGCAAGGCAAGTGCTGGGTATCATCGGCGGCAGTGGGGTCTACGACATCGACGGCCTCGCCGGCAAGCGCTGGCGGAAAGTCTCGTCCCCGTTCGGCGAGCCTTCGGACGAGTTGCTGTGCGGCGAGCTCGACGGGCAGCCGATGGTGTTTCTGCCGCGGCACGGACGCGGCCACAGGATTCCGCCTTCCGAGATCAACTTCCGCGCCAACATCGATGCGTTGAAGCGCCTGGGCGTGACCGACGTCGTTTCCGTCAGCGCGGTGGGCTCGCTGCGCGAGCATCTGCATCCGGGAATGTTCGTCATCGTCGACCAGTTCATCGACCGCACGTTTGCGCGCGCGAAAAGCTTTTTCGGCACCGGCGTGGTGGCGCACGTTTCCATGGCGCGCCCGGTGTGCGGCCGCCTGGGCGACCACCTCGAGGCGGCGGCGCGCGAGGCCGGCATCGACACGGCGCGCGGCGGCACCTATCTGGTGATGGAGGGGCCGCAGTTCTCCAGTCTGGCGGAATCGGAGATTTATCGCACCTGGAACTGCGATGTCATCGGCATGACCAACATGCCCGAAGCCAAGCTCGCGCGCGAGGCCGAGCTGTGCTACGCGACGGTGGCCATGGTCACCGACTACGACTGCTGGCACCCGCACCACGACGACGTGACGGTGGATGCGATCGTCAAGGTGCTGCTCGCCAACGCGGAGAAGGCGCGCACGCTGGTGAAAAAAGTGGCGCCGAGGCTCAAGCATGACGCGAACGCAGTCCATTGCGGCTGCCGCACCGCGCTTCGGCACGCGCTGATCACCGCGCCGGAGGCGCGCGACGCGGAAATGGTGCGGCGGCTTGACGCGGTGGCCGGGCGCCTGCTGAATCCAAAATGATGCCGTAGGGAGCAGAAAATCATGCCGATCAAATCGCTCATCCGCACCGTTCCGCACTATCCGAAGCAGGGCGTGATGTTCCGCGACATCACCACTCTGCTCAAGGATGCGGTCGGATTTCGCGTCACCATCAACGAATTCGTGCACCGCTATACCGGCGCGAAAATCGACAAGATCGCCGCCATCGAGTCGCGCGGCTTCATCATCGGCGCCGCGCTGGCGTTTCAACTGGGTGTGGGCTTCGTGCCGATACGCAAGAAAGGCAAGCTGCCGGCCGCAACCGTCGGGCACGACTACGAACTGGAGTACGGCTTCGACCGCGTCGAGCTGCACGTCGATGCGATTGCGAAAGGCGAACGGGTGTTGCTGGTGGACGATCTGATCGCCACCGGAGGCACGGCCGAGGCGGCGATCAAGCTGATCGAGAAAATGGGCGGCGTGGTGGTGGAGGTTTGCGCGGTGATCGATCTTCCGGACCTGGGCGGGCGCAAGCGCCTGGCGAAGCTCAAACACAAGGTGTTCACCTTGTGCGAATTCGAAGGCGACTGACATTGCCGTCGGCGCGCGCCCGGTCGGGCCAGGCGCGGACATGGACGTGCTGCCGCCGTGGGCGAGTTTCTTCGCGCGGCTGGCGCAGCGGGCAGCCTGACTCAGGCGCGATAGCCGGCGGTGGGTTGGTCCAACATATCGGAAACTGCCTGGAAACGCCCGTCCCTATTCGCTCAACAGGTTATTGCCCGATCGATTGGTGGTCGCTGCAAGGGGGCGGAAACGAGGCCGACATCATAGTTGTAGCACTACTGTGCTACAATGAAATGTAAATACCGTACTGGAGTTCGCTATGTCCACGACCACAATCCGTCTGCCCGAAGACCTGAAAGCGCGCGTTGCTGCTGCGGCCGAACGCACGGGTACAACTTCACACGGTTTCATCCTGGACGCCATTGTGGAGAAGGCGGATCAGGAGGAACGGCGTGGGGACTTTAATGACGTCGCTGAGAAACGCTACGCCCATATCTTGGCCTCGGGAAAGACGATTGCCTGGTCTGAAATGCGCGGCTATCTCGAACATCGCCTCGCGGGCAAAGCGGTGAAGCGACCAGTTGCCCGGAAGCTGGCTCGCTGAGGAGGTCGCGAATCGAATTGGCCCCAGAAGTCGGGGATGATCTCGATCGCATTTTCGATCACCTCGCCCCACACGATGCTGCCGATGCGCCCTCGCGTATCCGGGAAATCATTCAGGCGATCGCCGTACTCGAGCAAAACCCCCTGATCGGGCGCCCCGTTCATGCAGACAAGAGAGAGCTGGTGATCGGGCGGCGCTCGCGCGGCTATGTGGCCTTGTATCGCTACGTCGCGGAAATCGACACGGTATTCGTGCTCGCCCTGCGTAGCCAGCGGGAGGCTGGCTACGCCAGAACGTAAATCGAACCGCGATCTGTTCCAGCCGTGCACCGGCTCATCGAAATTCGCCTGAGCGCCGATTCATTGCTATCCTGACCGGGTATGAGCCAGATCCTGATCCAGCAGTACCTCAACCAGTTGCAGGACCTGCGCAAGGCCTCCGGAACGCGCCGCGAATCGGTGGTGCGCGAAGCGTTCAAGCACCTGTTGAAAGGCTGGGCGCGCTCGCACGATCTCGTTTTCGTGCCGGAATACGAGATCGAGACCAAGGCGAAAAACCGGCGCTACGTCGACGGCGCGCTGCTGTACGAGCTGCGCATGCCCTTCGGCTACTGGGAGGCGAAGGACGAGAAGGACGACCTCGACGCCGAGATCGAAACCAAGTTCCGCCGCGGCTACCCGCAGGACAACATCATTTTCGAGGACTCGACCGAGGCGGTCCTGTTCCAGAACCGGCAGGAGGTGATGCGCTGTGGCGTGGACGACGTGGCGGCGCTGGAGAAGCTGCTAGTCCTGTTCTTCGGCTACGAGCGCGTGGAGATCGCCGAATTCCGCCATGCGGTGGAGCAGTTCAAGACCGACCTGCCGGCGGTGCTCGACGCGCTGCGCAACATGATCGCGCGCGCTTTTACGGAGAACGCCGCCTTCCGCAAGGCGTCGCAGAAGTTCCTCGCGCACGCGCAGGAGGCGATCAACCCCAGCCTCACCGACGCCGACGTGCGCGAAATGCTGATCCAGCACGTGCTCACCGAGGAGATTTTTTCGAAGGTGTTCGGCGAGGACGATTTTCACCAGCACAACAACGTGGCGAAGGAACTCTACGCGCTCGAGGAAACCTTCTTCACCGGCGACCTGAAAAAGCGCACCCTGCGCGGCCTCGGCTCCTACTATGCCGCGATCCGCGCGGCCGCCGCGCAGATCGGCAGCCACCACGAGAAGCAGGCCTTCCTCAAAGTCATCTACGAGAATTTCTACAAGGTCTACAACGTCAAGGCGGCCGATCGGCTGGGCGTGGTGTATACGCCGAACGAGATCGTGCGCTTCATGGTCGAGTCCGCCGACTGGCTGTGCGAGAAGCACTTCGGCAGGAACCTGATCGACAAGGATGTCGAAATCCTCGACCCCGCGGTGGGCACCGGCACCTTCATCTGCGAGCTGCTGGAGCACTTCCGCGGGCAGAAGGCGAAGCTCAAGCACAAATACCTGGAGGAACTGCACGCGAACGAAGTGGCGATCCTGCCCTACTACGTCGCCAACCTCAACATCGAGGCCACCTACGCCGCGATCACGGGCGACTACCTCGAATACCCGAACCTGTGCTTCGTCGACACCCTGGACAACGTCGGCCTGCACACCGCGGCGCACGGCACCACGGCGGACCTGTTCGGCAGCGTGAGCGAGCAGAACCTCGCGCGTATC
>JACRAS010000115.1 GCA_016234705.1 Betaproteobacteria bacterium
AGGCGCTGCTGCTTGCTGACGCCGGAGTTGTTGAGCAGGATGTCGATGCCCCCCAGGGCCGACTCGGCGGCGGCCACCGCGGCGCGCACGCTCGCCACGTCGGTTACATCCATCCTCGCCACGCAGGCCTTGCCGCCGGCCTGCTCGATTTCCTGCCTTAGTTGTTCCAGCTTGTCGGTGCGGCGCGCCGCCAGCGCGACCCTGGCGCCGGCCTGGGCAAGAATCTGGGCGAAACGCCAGCCGAGTCCGCTGGAGGCGCCGGTGACGAGCGCGGTTTTGCCGTCGAGGCGAATGCTTTGCTGCATGTCGAGTCTTTTGTGCGCGGGTTTTTCCGGCGCCACGGTACCGCATTCCGTCTGCGGCGGCAAGCAGTCTGTTGCTGGTCTGTTGCTGGTAGACTTGCGCATGAGCACCCTGGCAAAGCAGAATTTTTCGGTTCATGGCGCTTTGGTTAAAATCGATGCGGCCTCAACTGACCGCGACGGCCTCCGTGCGCGGCGGGGGCGCGGGACCGAGGCCCGGCACGCCGACCGTGGTGGAGTGTTCAAAATGGAGCACCTCCCCCGGGTGTACGCGCGCGTGGATCGCATGCGCGGCCGCGGCGGCCTCGGCGAAGCCGGTGAGAATGAGCTTGAGCTTGCTTGGGTACGCCGCGACGTCGCCCACCGCGTACACGCCGGGTCGCGAGGTCTCGCTGGTGCCGGGCGTCACGACGATCTGCTGATGCTCGAGTTGCAGACCCCATCCCGCGATCGGGCCGAGCTCGTTCGAGATGCCGAAGAGCGCAAGTAAAGTGTCCGCCTCAAGCCTTCGCACGTCGCCCGCTTCGTCGGCGACGGTGATGCCCGTGAGCACGCGGCCATCTCCTTCCAGACCGTGCAACTGATAGGGCGTGACGAGATCGACGCGGCCCTGGCGCGCGGCGCTCAACAAGGTATCGACCGACGCGGGCGCGGCGCGGAATTTGTGGCGCCGGTGGACAAGCATCACGCGCTCGGCCACATCGAGCAGCGCGAGCGTCCAGTCCACCGCCGAATCGCCGCCGCCCGCCACGACGATGCGCCGGCCGCGTAGGGCCTCGACCCGCGTGATACGGTAGATGACGTGCCGGCCTTCGTAGCCCTCGATGCCCTTCAGCGGCGGTCGGTTGGGACCGAGCGTGCCGCCGCCAGCCGCAATAATGACTGCCCTGGCCACCAGTGTGTCGCCGCCCGACAGCGCAACTTCAATCGAGCCGTCGTCGCGGTCGTGCAACCGGGTCACGGTCTGGCCGAGGTGGTACACGGGGCGGAAGGGCGCGGCCTGGCGCGTAAGGCTATCGACCAACTCGCCCGCCGCGATGCGCGGAAAGCCGGGGATGTCGTAGATGGGCTTCTCCGGGTAAAGCGCGGTGCATTGGCCGCCTATGGCGTCGAGCGTGTCGACGACATGGCAGCGCATCTTCAGCATGCCGCACTCGAACACGCTGAACAGCCCGACAGGTCCGGCTCCGATGATGACGACGTCGGTGACTATGGGCTGAAACATCGCGTGTGTGCTCAGTCTGCCGAAGGCAGCTGTCCTTCGGCCTTGAGCTTGGCCGCGACGTACTCGCGCAGCTTGCTCTTCATCACCTTGCCGCCGGCCGACTTGGGCAGCTCGTCCATCAGCTCAAGGCGTTCGGGCAGTTGCCAAGTGGGCGTCTGCTCGGCGCGCAGGAACGGGATGAGGGAGTCGAGCGTGATCGTACCGCCTTTCCGAGTACGACGAAGGCACAGGCGCGCTCGCAGAGCACAGGGTCGGCCGCGACGGCCACCTCGGCCACCTGCGGATGGCGCATGACCAGCTCCTCGATGAGCCGCGGCCTGATGTTACGCCCGCCGCGATTGAGGTAGGTTAACCTGCGGTGTGTCTCCACCGTCGCGCGCTTGTCAGCGAATCGGGTGGCGAAGCGCTCTAAGCGCTCGTATACGGTTTCGTCGGGCCAGGCGCCCGAGCGGCGATACCGCTCGGCTTCCTCGGAGGTGGTGAGGGGAAGGTCCTTCGATGTGCGCATCTTGTCTCCTGGAGAGCGCAGCAAGTGCTGGTGCCTGTTTACATGTAGCGCCGATTGGCGGTGTCGTCAGGTACCTGGATGCCGATCTTCTCCAGCAGCGGCCGCGTGTCAGCGATGTACTGCCGGCGCAGGCCCTCGTTCCCCTTTTTCTGGATGCCCCACTTCACGTAGCCGGCGCTCGCCGTGGACGTCGAGCGGCCGAACATGTCGAGTGCCGCGGGCCACCACTTGTGGATCAGTTCGTTGGCCTCTGCCAAGCCTTCCTGGGTCTTGCACAGCCGCACCAGATTCTTATAGCCGAGGTTGGCGTGGAAGAGTTCCTCGCTGTACAGCTGCGGCGCCACGGCGCGCATCGGCTCGTACGGTACGTCGCCCCAGTTCTCGCCGACGTACACCCCGACGCGGTCGGTGAGGGAATGGAAGTAGCAGAGGTCGCACCATGTCTCGATGGGCAGGTTGAAGGCGTACTGGAACTTGGCCACCGGCACGTCGACCTTATCGATGCCGAAGCCCTTGAGGATGCGCCAGGTGATCACGCCGTGGCCGACCTCCTGCATCATCAGCAGCGCCAACTGGTCCTTTGTCTCCTCGTTGGGGCACAGCGTCATGCAGCGCTCCCACAGATGGTTGAGCAGCTTCGTGAAGTGCGGATTCGTCGAGTTCTCGATGTGCTTGGTCAGCACACGGACGATGAGCTGGCGCAACTCGTCGGGCAGGTCGGGATCGTCCTGCTTGTAGACACGTTTCAGAGTCAATTCGGCGACGGTGCTGTTCATGGTTGGTTACTCCGTGGGTGAGGCGCCGGTTCTCGCCGTGCGCTCGATGAAGGTCGTGCGCTGGGTCTGGATCGGTTCGCCGGCCGGGGTCGTGAAGCGGGCTTCGAAAACGCCGATCTCCATGCCGTTCTTGTCCTGGTGGTCGACCATGGTCATCTCGGCCTGCACCGGCTCGTCGGGCGTGAAGGGCCACGCCCACGACATCTCGTGGCCGCCGAGCAGAGCACGTTCGAGATCGAGCTCGATGGCTTCGACGAAGTTGCGGTAGCCTACCACGGTTGGTCCGAAGAATAGACCGAGACGCGCGGTGTCGTGAGCGGTCGGCGTGTCACCGAGCGCATGCGCCAGTTCATCGAGCTTGATGCCGTGGGCCACCAGTGAGGCCTTCAGTAGCGTCTGTACTTTTCGGTCTCGTCTCATCGGCTACTCTCCTAAGATACTGACTAGAAGGTATGGTATATTAGGTGCTAGTGCCTGTCAATCCTGATGCTAATAGGGAGTATCCTAGCTATAATCCATCTGGCTTGACGTTGCGTTAGGCGTTAAAAATACTGACTCGTCGGTATGTTTTCGCTGTGAACAGGAACCGGTCGTGATGCCCAGGGTGACTTTCGTGGAGATAAACGGCGCCCTGCGCGAGGTCGATGTCGCGCCGGGGTCCACCGTGCTGGAGGCGGCCAAGGCCCACGACCTGCCGCTCGCCGGCACGTGTGGCGGCTCGATGGTGTGCGCCACCTGCCATGTGATGATTGAGGCCGAGGACCGAGCGAAGCTTCCGCCCCCATCCGAGGACGAAGAGAACACGCTCGACTTGGCGTTCGGCGTCACCGCCGACTCCCGGCTGGGCTGCCAGATCAAGCTCACCGACGCGATGCACGGCATTCGCATTCGCCTCACTTCGACGATGCACCAGGCCTGACCCAAAGTTCGGCCGCCACAGCATTCACAATGACAAGACGGCGCTGACACTCTTGACGGTCGCCAGCGCGTTGCCGGCATAGATCAGCCGAGCGAAGGTAACGGTGTTCGAACTCCCGCCCGGGCTTGAAGTCGTAGTAGCAGTAGTTACACTTCGGACGCACCATAGCGTGCCGCAAGACTGCGGGGATCACGCCGCTCTCCTGCGTGGCGGGTTCAAACGCAAGGACGCAAAGCGGGGTTGCTGCCCTCGGCAATGGCCAAGTGGCGCAGGTCGCGCTGGTCTGCGCGCCGCCCGAGCTTCAGCGCGTGATGCGCAGCGTCCCCAGCAGCCCGTCCGGATCGACCTGGGTTCGCAGCACCGCGAGTTCCCGTGCCGTGGGTGCTTCGGTCAGCGCGACCCGCGCGGGGACGATGACCTCGAAGCCGGTCTTGGCCTGCACCTCGTCGACGCTGACGCCGGGGTGCAGCGAGCGGATGCGCATGGTTCCGGTCTCGGGCGCGAAGTCGAACACACCCAGCGGCGAGTACACGAGCCGTGGTCCGACGCATAGCGACTGCACGTGTTTCTTGCGCTCGGTGGTATGGCCGGGCGAACTGATGAAATCCACCCGTTCGACGAAGATCTTCGGGTTGTGGTGCATGGTGAAGAAGTAGAGGATGCCGAAGGACACGCCGAAACACAGTCCGACCGTGCCCACGCCGCGCACCTTGGGCGAGGCGTAATCGCCGACGCAGACCATGTTGCTGCTGCCGTATTTGTCGATCTGGATGCCGCCGATCACGGCCACGATCTTCTCGTTGTCGCGGCTGTGGCGCCACATCTCGATGTCGACGATGTCCTCCATGTTCATCACGTACTCGGCGCCGCGCAGGACGCGGTGATCGGAGGTCGAGGTCTGCAGCCTTGAACTCGAATTGATCGCGCCGCCGCCGCCGGCCAGCCACCACAGATTGGGCGCATACAGGATGCGCGCCAGCTTCAGCGCGGCCGCGGGCAACTGCGAATAGGCGCCCACCGCGGCCCAGTCGCCGTCGTGCTCCTTCATCTGGCGCGCGATCGCGACGGCCATGAGCTCGCCGATCGAATACTGTTGTGGTGTCGTCGTGGTCGGCATGCCGGGCTCCTCAAATCGATTCGCGCAGGTGCAAGAGGCGTTCGATGCCGAATTTCTCCAGGTAGGCGAAGTGATCCCTGGGCCCGAACACGAAGTCGCGCAGGTACGCGTCGATGTCGGCATCGCGGTAGTCGATCAGCGCCGGCTCGTCGTGGTTGTAGACGCCGTGACACGACAGCGGATGCGCGCCATAGGGCACCTTGACCACCATGTCGATGTAGTGGCCGGGAATGCTGGTGCGCTTCGGCTCGGCCTGAATGCTCTCCAGCGTCACGATCTCCTCGGTGGTCACGATGGTGCGGCGCGAGGCCTTGGCGATCAGGTCGTCGGCCACCACCGAGCCGAGGTGCACTACATTGCCGTAGGGATCGCACTTGGCCGCGTGAATGATTCCGGCGTCGGGCGCGATCGCGGGCGAGACGATGATCTCGCGTCCGGTATAGGGGTCGGTGGTGCGCTTGTAGGTGGGCTCGTACTTGGGGTTGTCGCGCGCCTCGTGTCCGGGCGGGTAGGGCACGAAGGGCAGGCCCAGCGCGCCGGCCTTCAGCCCCAGCACGTAGTAGATCTCGTCGCCGTCGATGACCTTGATGCGCTTTTCTTCGGCCGCCTTGCGGTAACGCGGCGCCATGCCCAGGTGCTCGAGGCCGACGTAGCACACGGTAAGCGTGTCGACGCAGCCGGCGCCGACCAGCAGATCGGCCGGCATGCCGGCGCTGACGTTGGCAATCAGCTTGAGTCCCTTGGTGCCGCGGCGGACGATCTCGCGAATCAGCGCCATCGGCCCGTTGTGCGAATGAATGCCGCCGAAGGCAAGCGTGCTGCCGTCGGCGATCAGCGCGGCGGCCTGCGCCAGGGTGCCGACCTTGCTGGCGCGCTTGGGCGTGTCGATCACTTCCATGGTGGCGTCTCCTGAACGAATCAGGCGCAACTGACGCGGGCGGGCAGCTCGCGCAGCAGGATCTCGCGCGCGTCGGCGATCATGCGATCGACGATCTCGCGCACCGGCAGCACGCCGTCGATGCGGGCCACGCCCTGACCGCAGAAGATGCCCGACTCCAGGTGGCGGCCGACCTGCGCCGCGCCGAGTGCCATCGGCGTGGTGAGCAAGGCCTGCTCGGGCATCGGCAGCGCGGGCAGGCCCGAGGCCTCCCAGGCGGTGTCCCACTCGCTGCGCAGATGACGGCAGGTCTTCCCCGTGTACCACTTGCTGCGCACGGTGGCGCCATCGCCCGCTTCGACCAGGTGCGCCTTGTACCAGGCCGGTGCCTTGCATTCCTTGCTGGCGATGAAACGCGAGCCGACCCAGATGCCGATCGCGCCCAGTGCCAGCGCCGCCGCCAGGCCGCGGCCGTCGACGATGCCGCCGCCGGCCACCACCGGCACCGGGGCGACGCGCTCCACCACATGCGGCACCAGCACCATGCCGTCGACCTCGCCGCTGTGCCCGCCTGCCGCGGTGCCGGTGCAGATGACCGCGTCGATGCCACCGCGCGCGACATTGACCGCGTCCTTGACCTTGCCGACCACGCTCATCACCTTGATGCCGCGCGCACGCGCTTCGGCCACCATGAACGACGGGTCGCCGAGGGCCGAGACGAACAGCGCGGGTCGCTCCTGCAGGATGGCCTTGACCTGCTGGCGGCTGAAGGTCTCGCCGAGCTTGTACGCGGCGACCGAGCTCATGCCGGGCGTGGCCCGGCTGGTGTCATCGTCGAAGGGGATGCCGCGTTCGCGCAGAAAGCGTTCGCGGAACGCGAGGTGCTGCGGCGGTATCTTGGCCTTCGCCGCGGCCTCGCGAAAATCGAAGCCGTAGGTCTCGACGCGAGCCGGCAGCGCGATGTCCATGCCGAACGGCTTGCCGGTCAGCTTGCGCGTCTCCGCCGCCAGCGCCACGATCTCGTCGGGGTCCTTGTCGCCGCAGGCCAACACGCCGATGCCGCCGGCCTCGGACACCGCGGCCACAAGCTGCGGGTCGGAGACGTCAGGCGCCATCGCGGCAAGCATGACCGGGTAGTCGATGCCGAGCAGGTCGCACAGCGAGGTGCGGAATCTCGTCGCAGCCATCCTTCGTCTCCTTGTTGTTCCTCGGCGCCGCTGCGCTCAGCCGCGGCGCGGAAACAGGCCGATGTTCTTGCTGATGATTTTCAGCATGATCTCGTCGGCGCCACCGCCGATCGAGCACAGCCGGCCGTCGCGAAAAAAGCGCGATACCGGCGTCTCGTTGACGAAGCCCATGCCGCCATAAAACTGCAGGCAGCTATCGGCCACCTGGCGCTGCAGCCGGCCCACCTTGAGCTTGGCCATCGACGCAAGCGTGGTCACGTCCTGCCCGTCGACGTACAGCTCGGTCGCGCGGTAGACCAGCGCACGCAGCGCCTCGACCTCGGTCTGCAGTTCGGCCAGCTTGAAGTGCAGGTACTGGTTGTCCAGCAGCGGCGCGCCGAAGGCCTGACGCTGCCCGGTATAGGCGGCGCATTCCCGGATGGTGCGCTCCATCAGCACCAACGAGGCCGCGCCGGCCCACAGGCGCTCCTCCTGGAACTGCTGCATCTGGTAGTCGAAGCCGCGGCCCTCCTCGCCGATGCGAAAGCGCTGCGGAATGCGCACCTCGTCGAAGTGCAGCGGCGCGGTATCCGAGCTGCGCATGCCCAGCTTGTCGAGCCGCTTGCCGCGCGTGACGCCGGGCGTGTCCAGCGGCACGCACAACAGCGTCTTGTTGCGGTGCGGCGGCCCGTCGCCCAGGTTGCACAGCAGGCACGCCCAGTCGGCCTGCGTGGCGTTGGTGATCCACATCTTCGAGCCGTTGATCACGTAGTCGCCACCGGCGTGCCGCGCCCTGGTCTTGATCGCGGCGACGTCGCTGCCGGCCTGCGGCTCGGACACGCCGATGGCCGCCACCCAGTCGCCGGCGATCGACGGCGCGAGAAACTCGCGCCGCAGTGCGTCCGATCCGAAGCGCGCCAGCGCCGGTGTCGCCATGTCGGTTTGGCAGCCGATGGCCAGCGGCACGCCCATGCAGTCGGCGTGGCCGAGCGCCTCGGCCATCACCAGCTCGTAGCTGTAGTCCAGCCCCTGCCCGCCGTATTCGACCGGCTTGTGGATGCCGAGCAGGCCCTGCGCGCCGAGCTTCTTGAACAGCGCGTGCGCGGGGAAGATGCCCTCGGCCTCCCAGGCGTCGGCGTGCGGATTGATCTCGGCATCGACAAAGCGCAGCACGCTGCGCCGCAGTTGTTCGTGTTCGCTCGTGAACAGCATGGCGCCCGGCTGGCCGTCGTCAAGCCAGCGACTCGTAGTGGAAATCCGTGATGCGCCCTTCGGGCCGGTCTTTGAAGCGGACCTGCACGCGCTTGAGTCCTTCCAAGAACGAGCCGGCGACCTTGCCGACCGAATAATTGTAGCGGGCGTGCCATTCGCCGTGGATCACGTGCGTCGGCTCGATTCTGTGTTTGTCGTTCATTGGGGTTCCTATCGCGTGTAGTCGTCGCCGAAGGCAGTGCCGCCGGGTCAGGCGCGCCTGCCGACGAACCCCCAGCCGTCTTCATCGTTCTCACCGATGTACGGCGCCGGTCGGGGCCGAACCGGCGCGGTACGGCTGAAGCGCGGGGCAGGCGAGGGCTGGAGCACGCCATCGCGCTCGAAGAACGTTTCGCGCGCCGCGTTGTGCGGGTGGCGAGCGGCCGCGTCAAGATCGAGCACGGGGGCAAAGCACACATCGGTACCTTCCATGAGGGCGCACCATTCAGCACTGGGCCGGGACAGAAAAATCGCCGCCACTTTGCGCTTGAGTTCAGGCCACACGGCCGGATCGCGCTGGCGCTCGAACATCGGGTCGGTGATGCCCAATTTTTCGAGCAGAAGCGCGTAGAACTGCGGTTCGAGAGAACCGATGGAAATCCATTTGCCGTCGGCGCATTCGTAGGTGTCGTAGAAGTGCGAGCCGCCGTCCACCAGGTTCGCTTGGCGCCGGTTGTTCCACAGGCCGAGTGACTTGAGGTCACAAACAATGGACGTTAGCAACGCAGCGCCATCCGTGACCGCCGCATCGATCACTTGGCCTTGGCCCGAGCTGCGTGCCTCAAGCAGTGCGCAGACGATGCCGAACGCCAGCAGCATGCCGCCGCCGCCGAGGTCACCGATCATCGCCGCGGGCGCGACCGGGCCGCCCTGTGCGCGCCCGATGGTGTTGAGGGCACCCGACAACGCGATGTAGTTGATGTCGTGCCCCGCCGCCTGCGACAGGGGTCCGCGCTGGCCCCATCCGGTCATGCGAGCGTAGACGAGGCGCGGGTTGCGCGCGAGAACCACATCGGGGCCGAACCCCAGGCGCTCCATCACGCCAGGGCGAAACGCTTCGATCAGCGCATCTGCATCCTCGATCAGCGTCATGATCCGTTGCACCTCATCGGGCGACTTCAGGTCCACCGCAAGCGAACGCCGGCCGCGGTGCAGCACGCTGCGCCGGCCGCTGAACAGGAAACTACCCTGCCCGCGGTCCTTGCCCTTGTCCGCCTTGCGGTCCAGGCGCAGCACGTCCGCTCCCATGTCGGCGAGCAGCATGGCGCAGAAGGGCCCGGGCCCGATACCGCCGAATTCGATCACCTTGATGCCTTGCAGCGGTCCGCTCATGAATCGTTCCTTCCGTTGGTCAAGGCGATCCAGCGTGGTTCAGGCCGCGGCGGTGCTGTTCGAGCCGGATCGTCGGGGTCGATTCCATGTGCGTCTCCTTCGCAGTCTCGTGCGGCCGCGGTCCGGCCGTCGTGTTCAACCGCGCAGCAATTCCTCGGCAATGATCATCTTGCGCACCTCCGACGTGCCGGCGCCGATCTCGAGGATCTTGATGCAGCGGAACAGCCGGTTGATCTCCGATTCCCAGATGTAGCCGCTGCCGCCGTGGATCTGCACCGCCTCGTTGAGCACGCGGTTGCACACCTCGCCGGCGTAGAGGATCGACGCAGCGGTGAGCTTGTGTGCCTCGCCGCGGCCGCCGCCCCCGATTTCGAGTTCGTTGACCTCGGCCAGCGTGCGCCAGACGAAGGTCTTCATCGCCTCGATCTCGGTGTACATGTCGGCCAGTTTGGCCTGCACCATCTGGAAGCTGCCGATCGGCTTGCCGAACTGCACGCGGGTCTTGGCGTAGTCGATCGACAATTCGAGCGCGCGTTCGCAGATGCCCACGCACAACTCGGCGGCCACGGCACGTTCGAGATCGAGCCCGCTCATGACGATCTTGACGCCTTCGTTTTCCTCGCCCACCAGGTTGGCCGCCGGCACGCGGCAATCGTCGAACACCAGTTCGCCGGTCTGGCTGCCGCGAAAACCCATTTTCGTCAGCTTCTGGGCGACGCGGAAGCCCGGGAATTCGCGCTCGATGATGAAGGCCGAAATGCCCTTGGGTCCGCGTTCGGACGCGGTCTTGGCATAGACCAGCAGCACGTCGGCCACCGGGCCGTTGGTGATGTAGATCTTGGTGCCGTTGAGCACGTAGTAGTCGCCGTCACGACGGGCCGTGGTGCGCATGCTGCCCAGGGCGTCCGAGCCGGCGCCGGGTTCGGTGAGGCCGAGCGCGCCGATCTTGCTGCCGTCGCACAACCCCGGCAGGTACTTGCGCCGCTGCGTCTCGCCGGCGTTGCGGTAGATGTTGTTGACGCACAGGTTGTCATGCGCAACCCAGGACAGCGCGATGGCGGGATTCCAGCGCGCGAAGGCCTGGCAGATCAGCCCCGAGGTGAACAGGTCCATGCCCGCGCCGCCGTACTCGGGCGACACCGTCGCACCCATGAATCCGGCCGCCCCGATTTTCGCGAACACCTCGGGCGGCCACCATTCCTCGTCGTCCATGCGGCGCGACAGTGCCGGGAATTCCTTGCGTGCGAACTTGTCCGCCGCGTCGAGGACGGCGCGGTCGTCGTTGCTCAGTCCGAAAGATTGGGCGCGATTGGAAGACATCGACGGGGACTCCGGAGAGGGTCGGATCGTCGGGCGTTGGTGCAGTTCACGGTACAAGCCCGACGCGAAACGGAAAAGTGTAGATTCGGCTTGCCAGACTGTCAAGCGTTAGATAGACTTCTTAGATAGACTTCTTAGATAGACTTCGTCGCAGCCAAGTTTTTTTGCCTGGCCCGTGGCAGGAGGCAACACAAATGGGTGTCGACGCGGGAGCGTTCTCGTTGACAAGGTTCCCAAGGAAGTTCGGTTGGTCGAGGCCGCCGCGTTCCCGCGAAGCTGCAGCGGCAAGATCCAGCGCCACGAGATCGAGCGCCTATGGGCGGCCTCGTGACCGCGGCGGTCCGGCGCGACCGCATCGGCGCATGGGCCCACGTCGGGTCACGCCGCCTGCGGCGCGACCATTCACAAGCGTCAGTCGACGCTTCAACTTAAGGAGTTAATTATGAGTCGCAAACTCAAAGTCATCGTCGCCGGCGTCGGCATGGTCCCGTTCACCAAGCCGGGCGCCAGTGAGCCGTATCACGTGATGGGAGAGAAGGCCGCGCGTCAGGCCCTGGACGACGCGCATGTCGAGTACCCGATGATCGAGCAAGCCTACGCCGGCTACGTGTATGGCGATTCCACCTGCGGCCAGCGGGCGCTGTACCCGGTGGGCATGAGCGGCATACCGATCATCAACGTGAACAACAACTGCTCCACCGGTTCGACCGCGCTGTTTCTCGCGCGCCAGGCGGTCGAAAGCGGTGCGGTGGATTGCGTTCTGGCCCTGGGATTCGAACAGATGGCGGCGGGCGCCGTCAAGGCCCAGTTCGAGGATCGCCCATCGCCGTTCGGGGAATTCGACCGGGCCACCGACGAGATCGTCGGCCACCCCGAAATTCCGCTGACCATCCGCTACTTCGGTGGCGCCGGCAAGGCGCACATGGAAAAGTACGGCACGCGCCTGGACACCTTCGCGCGCATTCGCGCCAAGGCGAGCCGCCATGCAACCAACAACCCGCTGGCGCTGTTCCGCAAGGAAGTCAGCGTCGATGACGTGATGAACTCCCCCGTCCTCTGGCCCGACGTGATGACACGTTTGATGGCTTGCCCGCCGACCTGTGGCGCCGCCGCCGCGGTGATCTGCTCCGAGGCCTTCGCCAACAAGCGCGGGCTCGACACCCGCGTCTGGATCCGGGCCCAGGCGATGGCGACCGATTCCCCCAGCACCTTCGCGTCGCACGACATGATGCGCGTGGTCGGCTACGATATGGCGCGCGATGCGGCGAAAAATGTTTACCAGCAAGCCGGCATCGGTCCGGATGAGGTGAACGTGGTCGAGCTGCACGACTGCTTCGCACAAAACGAACTGCTGACCTACGAGGCGCTGGGTCTGTGTCCGGAGGGCGGCGCGGAGAAGTTCGTGCTGGACGGCGACAACACCTACGGTGGCAAGGTCGTGACCAATCCGTCGGGCGGCCTGTTGTCGAAGGGGCATCCGCTGGGCGCCACCGGCCTCGCGCAGTGTTATGAGCTGACCCATCAATTGCGGGGCACGGCCGAACGGCGCCAGGTGGCGGGCGCGCGCCTGGCCCTGCAGCACAACCTCGGGCTGGGCGGCGCTTGCGTCGTCACGCTCTACCAGGCCGGGTGAGCACGGGCGCAAAAAACAGGGGGTTGAATACCATGATCGACAAGAAACACGTCGGCTACGCACCGCCGCCCACGGTGTGGGAGGTGGAGAAGGGGCGCATTCGCTTCTTCGCCGAGGTGGTCGGTGAGACCAACCCGATCCACCTCGACGAGGCCGCCGCCAAGGCCGCCGGCTACCGCAACGTCGTGGCGCCGCCGACTTTCATCTTTGGCGCCGAGAGCGATTCGGGAATTCGGATGAAGTTGCTCGATATGCTCGAAATCGACCTCGGCAAGGTGTTGCACGGGGAACAGCGCTTCGACTACCACGCCCCGGTGTGCGCCGGCGACACGCTGCGCTTCGACACCAGGGTCGCCGACATCTACGACAAAAAAGGCGGGGCACTCGAATTCGTCGTCAACGACACCAAGGCGACCAATCAGCTCGGCGAACATGTCGCCGACCTGCATTCGGTGATCGTCGTGCGTCATGCTTGAATCGAAGGGGCGCAGACTTGAGCAAAATCACGTTTGACAGCGTGAAGGTGGGCGACGAAATTCCGGCGCTCGAACTGCCGCCGATCAGCCGCACCACGCTGGCCTTGTTCGCCGGCGCCTCAGGCGACCACAATCCAATCCACATCGACCTCGATTTCGCCCGCGGCGCGGGCATGAAGGATGTGTTCGCTCAGGGCATGCTGTCGATGGCCTATCTGTCGCGCGTGCTCACGCGATGGGTGCCGCAGCGCCAGTTGCTGAGCTACGGCGTGCGCTTCGCCGCGATTACGCAGTTGGGAGATCGCATCCGCTGCAGCGGCAAGGTGGTCGAGAAAATCGATCGCGCCGGGCGGCGATGCGTGCGCATCGAAGTCAGGGCCGTGAAAGCCGGCGGCGAGGTCACGCTCACCGGCGAAGCGCTGGTCGCGCTGCCCTGATGTTTCATTCAACCTCGATGAATCGAATAGGAGTCTCTCCATGAGCAAACTCAAGGGCAAGGCCGCCATCGTCTCGGGATCCGGGCGCGGCATCGGCCGCTCGATCGCGCTGAAGCTGGCCAGCGAAGGCGCTAGGGTCGTGGTCAACGACCTCGACGCCGCGCCGGCCGAGCAGACGGTGGCCGAGATCAACAAGGCCGGTGGCAGGGCGGTCGCCTGCGTGGGCAGCGTCACCGCCGACGGCTTCGCCGAGCGCTTCGTCAAAACCGCGATCGACAGCTTCGGCGGCCTGGACATCATCATCAACAACGCCGGCTACACCTGGGACAACGTGGTCCAGAAGATGACCGACGAACAATGGAACGCGATCATCGACGTGCACCTGAGCGCGCCGTTCAAGATCCTGCGCGCCGCGGCGGAGTTCATCCGTGCGGCCTCGAAGAAGGAAGCCGAGGCGGGGCAGGAGGTATTCCGCAAGGTGGTCAACATCTCGTCGATCGCCGGCTTGGGGGGCAACGCCGGCCAGGCCAACTACTCGGCGGCCAAGGCCGGCATCATCGGCCTGACGCTCGCGCTGGCCAAGGAATGGGGGCGCTACAAGGTCAACGTCAATTGCATCGCGTTCGGCATGATCAAGACCCGGTTGACCGAGGCGTCGGCAGGCGGCGATGCGTCGATCGACATCGAGGGCCGCAAGATCAAGGTCGGCGTCAATCCCGAGTTGCTGAAGATGATGGAGCGCAGCATCCCGCTGGGCCGCTGCGGCACGCCCGACGAAGCGGCCGGCTCGGTGTATCTGCTGTGCACGCCGGAGTCCAACTACATCAGCGGTCAGACGTTGGTATGCGGCGGCGGCATCATGATCTGAAGCGCAAGCAAGCCCACGATGGACATCGATTTCAACGCCGAGGATCTGGCGTTTCAGCGCGAGGTTCGCGCCTGGTTCGAGGCCAACACGCCGGCCGAGCTCAGGCGCAAGACCGTCACCGGGGAGATGCTGCAAAAGGACGAGATCGTTCGCTGGCAGCGCCGGCTCGACGCGCAGGGCTGGCTGGTCACCGGCTGGCCGCGGGAGCACGGCGGGCCGGGCTGGACGCCGACGCAGCGTTACATCTTCGACCTGGAGCGCGCCGCCGCGAGCGCGCCCATCGGCTTGTCGATGGGCGTCATCATGCTCGGGCCGGTGCTGATGGCCTTCGGCGCCCCCGAGCAGAAGGCATATTACCTGCCGCGCATCCGCCGCTGCGAGGACTGGTGGTGCCAGGGCTATTCCGAGCCGGGCGCGGGCTCCGACCTGGCGAGCCTGAAGACCGCGGCCGTGGCCGATGGCGAGGACTACGTCGTCAACGGCTCCAAGATGTGGACCACCTACGCGCATTGGGCGACGCACATGTTCTGCCTGGTGCGCACCGCCGCCACCGGCAAGAAGCAGGAAGGCATTTCCTTTCTGCTGATAGAGATGGACCGTGCGGGCATCGAGGTGCGGCCCATCGTGTCGATCGACGGCGAGCATAGCCTGAACCAGGTGTTCCTGACCGACGTTCGCGTGCCGAAGAAGAATCTGGTGGGCCGCGAAGGCCAGGGCTGGGATATCGCGAAGTACCTGTTGACGCATGAGCGCACCAGCATCGCCGCCGTGGCGGAGTGCAAGGCGCATCTGGCCAATCTGCATGCCGCGGCGGCCGAGCGCCGCTCGGGCGGCCGGCCGCTGGTCGAGGACGCAGCGATGCGACTCAAGCTGGCGCGCGCCGAGATTGAACTGATGGCGCTCGAATACACCAACTTTCGCGTGCTCGCGGCCACGACCGCGGGCAAGGCGCCGGGGCCGGAATCGTCGCTGCTCAAGACCATGGGCACGGCGGTGCAGCAGATCTTGTCCGAGCTCGACGTCGACATCGCCGCCGAGCAGGCGTGGCCCTGGCACGAGCGCGGCGATGTCGGCCGCGGGCGCTACGCGCATGCGATGGAGCGCTACTGCTACTCGCGCGCCGCCACCATCTACGGCGGCAGCGACGAGGTGCAGAAGAATGTGCTCGCCAAGATGCTGCTCGGCGGCGGCGCGCGCTAACGGGAAGGCAATGAACTTCGACCTGTCCGAAGAACAGAAGATGCTGCGCGACGCGGCACAGAAGTTTCTGCGTGCCGAGTACGGTTTCGACGCGCGCAACCGGATCGTCGCGTCGGAGCCCGGCATGAGCCGCGACCACTGGCGGTGTTTCGGCGAGTTCGGCTGGCTCGGCGTTGCGCTGCCGGAGGAGCATGGCGGTTTCGGTGGCGGCATGGTGGAGACGATTCAGGTCGCCGAGCCGATGGGCGCCGCGCTGGTGGTCGAACCCTATCTCGCTAGCGCCGTGCTCGGCGCGCAGGCGCTGGCGCGCGCCGGCAGCCCGGCGCAGCAGGCGGCATGGCTGCCCGGGCTCGCCTCAGGCGAGCTGATTCTCGCCTTGGCCCACACCGAGGCCGATTCACGCCACCATCTCGCCCATGTCGCGGCCGATGCCACGGCCAAGGGCGGCGGCTGGGTGCTCTCGGGCCGCAAGAGCGGCGTGCTCGGCGCGCCCTGGGCCGACGGATTCGTCGTGGTCGCAAGAACGGCGGGCGCGGTGCACGAGCGCCGGGGCATCAGCCTGTTCATGGTCGGGGCCAAGACCCCTGGGGTGCAGGTGGCGGGCTACAGGGTCTACGACGGCAGCCGCGCCGGCGATCTGCTGCTCGATGCGGTCGTGCTCGGCCGCGACGCGCTGCTGGGCGTCGAAGGCGAGGGCCTGGGGCTGCTGGAGCAGTTGATCGACCTCGGCATCGTCGCCGCCTGCGCCGACGCACTCGGTGCAATGGGCGCGCTGCTGCGCAAGACGGTCGAGTACACCGGCACGCGCAAACAGTTCGATGTGCCGATCGCGAGTTTCCAAGTCGTCCAGCACCGGCTGGTGGACGTGTTCGCCGCCATCGAGGCCAGCCGCTCTTTGTTGTTGATGGCGGCACTGCATGCCGAACATCCCGACGCGGCTGCCCGCTCAAGCGCCGCATCGGCCGCCAAGGCCGCCATCGGCGAGCGCGCGCGCTTCGTGGCGCAGCAGGCGGTGCAGTTGCACGGCGGCGTGGGCATGACCGAGGAACTGGACATCGGCCACTACTTCCGCCGGCTCACCTTGTTTTGCCACCTGTTCGGCGGTTCCGACCATCACCTGCAGCGCTTCGCGGCGCTGCGCGCGGCGGCATGAGCGCGCGAGAACCCGCCGAACGAGTCGTGTGGCCGGTTCGGCAGCGGGGCGAGCCGCTTCGATGAGCGTGATGGCGTCTACGGTGTCGCTGAACTCAGAGGAGTTCCGCCGCAACCGCGAAGCCTATGAGGCGCGCATCCGCGAACTGCATGAACGCCGCGCGCGCGCGCTGGCCGGCGGCCCGGAGAAGGCGCGCTTGCTGCACAAGCAGCGCAAGCAAATGCTGCCGCGAGAGCGCCTGGCCGCCGCACTCGACCCCGGCTCGCCTTTCCTCGAGTTAGGGCAACTCGCCGGCGACGGCCTCTACAAGGGCGTGGTCCCGAGCGGTGGCATCATCACCGGGGTCGGTCTGGTGGCGGGCCGGCCGTGCATGCTGATGATCCACGATGCCACCGTGAAGGGCGGCAGCTACTACGGCATCACCGCGAAAAAACACGTGCGCGCCCAGATGATCGCCTGGCAGCACCGGCTGCCGTGCATCACCATGGTCCAGTCGGGCGGCGCCAACCTGCCGGAACAGGCGCATATCTTTCCGGACGAGGGCCAGTTCGGCTCCATTTTCTACAACCAGATCCGCATGTCGGCCGAGGGCATCGTGCAGATCGCCACCGTGCATGGACCTTCGACGGCCGGCGGCGCCTACCTGCCGGCGCTGTGCGACGAGGCGGTGATCGTGCGCAACCAGGGCGCGATGTACCTTGCCGGGCCCGAGCTGGTGTATGCCGCCACCAAGGAGGAGGTCGACGTCGAGACGCTGGGCGGCGGCGAGATGCACAGCCGCATCAGCGGCGTCACCGACCAACTGGCCGAGAACGACGGCCACGCAATCGCCATCGTGCGCGGCATCGTGGCCAACCTCGGCACCGCGCCGAAGCAGCGCTGGGACACGGCGGCGCCGATGCCGCCGCGCCATCACCCGCGCGAGATCTACGGCATCGTCAGCGCCGACAACCGCCACCCGACCGACAACCGCGAGGTGCTGCTGCGGCTGATCGACGACAGCGACCTGCAGGAATTCAAGCCGCTGTACGGCGAATCGCTGATCTGCGGCTTTGCGCGCATCAAGGGCTTCCAGATCGGCATCCTGGCCAACAACGGCGTGATCTTCTCCGAGAGCGCGCTCAAGGGCGCCCACTTCATCGAGCTGTGCTGCCAGCGCGACATTCCGCTGTGGTTCATCGCCGACGTGTCGGGCTTCATGGTAGGCAAGGCGGTCGAGCAGCAGGGCATCGCCAAGCACGGCGCGAAGTTCATGACGGCCATGGCCTCGGCCAATGTGCCGCGCTATACGCTGATCATCGGCGGGTCCTATGCGGCGGGTTACATGGCGATGTGCGGACGGCCGTTCAAGCCGACCGTGATGATGATGTGGCCCACCGGTCGCGCCGCGCTGATGGGCCCGGAGCAGGCGGCCACCACGCTGGCCATGGTGCGCGAGAAGATCCACCGGCGTGAAGGCACGAGGTGGACCGACGAGGATAAGGAGCATTTCAAGCAGCCGATACGCGAGCAGTTCGAGCGTTTTGCGAGCCCCTACAACTATGCCGCGAACCTGTGGTGCGACATGGTGGTCGACCCGGTCGAAACACGCGACACCATGGCCCTGCTGCTGGAGCTGGCCGGTAGGCAGCCGCAGCGCGACACGCGCTTCGGCGTGTTCCGCATGTGAGGCCGGCATGTTCAAGAAGATCCTGATCGCCAACCGTGGCGAAATCGCCTGCCGCATCGCGCGCACCTGCCGCCGTCTCGGCGTCGCCGCGGCCGGCGTGCACTCGAGTGCCGACCGCGATGCGCTGCATGTCGAACTGATCGGCGAGTCGATCGAGATCGGCGCGGCATCAGCGGCCGAAAGCTACCTGCGCGCCGACGCGGTGATCGACGCCGCACGGCGCACCGGCGCACAGGCCATTCATCCCGGATTCGGTTTCCTGGCCGAGAACGCCGCGTTCGCGCGCGCGGTCGAGGCGGCCGGGCTGGTGTTCATCGGCCCGACGCCCGAAGTCATCGAACGCCTGGGCGACAAGGCCGCGGCCAAGCGCGAGGCACGCGCCGCCGGCGTGGCCGTGCTCGGTGGCAGCGACGTCCCGAGCCGCGATGCGGCCGAAGTGGCGGCCATCGTGCGCGGCCTGCAGTTGCCCGTGGTGCTGAAGGCGGCCGGCGGCGGCGGCGGCAAGGGCATGCGGGTGGTGCGCGAGCTCGACGGACTGAGTGACGAAATCGAGTCGGCGATGCGCGAAGCCAAGAGCGCCTTCGGCGACCCGGCGCTGATCGTCGAGGCGTTCGTCGATCACGGGCGTCACCTCGAGGTGCAAATCGCCGGCGACGGGCGCGGGGAGCTGGTTCACCTGTTCGAGCGCGAATGCACGCTGCAGCGGCGCCATCAGAAAGTGATCGAAGAGGCGCCGGCGGCCAACTTGGCCGCCGCGCTGCGCCAGGCGATGCTGAATGACGCGGTGCGCCTGGGGCAGCGGCTGCGCTATCGCGGCGTCGGCACGGTGGAGTTCATCGTGCGGGGGGATCGCCATCACTTTCTCGAAGTCAACCCACGGCGGCAAGTCGAGCATCCGGTGACCGAGGAGGTGACCGGGCTCGACCTGGTCGAGATCATGTTGCGCATCGCCGCCGGCGAGGGGCTGCCCTTGCGCCAGGGCGATGTGCGCGTGCGCGGCCACGCGGTCGAGGCGCGGGTGTGCGCCGAGGATGCAGCGCACAATTTCCTGCCGTCCACCGGCGAACTGGTCGAGGTGCGTTTCCCGGCCTCCGGCGTGCGCGTCGAATCGGGTGTGCGCGCGGGCATGGTGGTTACGCCGTACTACGACTCGATGCTGGCCAAGCTGATCGTTCACGCGCCCACGCGCGCTGCGGCGCTGGACCGTCTGAGCCTGGCACTGGGCGAAACACGGGTGCTCGGCGTCGAAACCAACTGCGCCTTTCTGCAGCGTCTGCTCGCGCTGCCCGACACGCGCAACGCCACGTTCCACACCCGGCTGATCGACCAGGTGCTGGCCGGGTCGGCCCTAGTCGCGCCCGGCGCGCCGCTGGAGTGGCTCGCCGCCGCGGCAGTCTGGTGGTTGCTCGATGCGCGGCGCACGGGCGCCGGTTTCGGGGCGTGGTCGGCCCTCGACGTGACCGGCTGGCAGATGCATGCGGGCGACGACCCACTGACCGCGATTCCGGCGTTGCTGCTGCACTCGGGCGGCAGGGTGCACGAGGTTCGGTTCGGGGCCGTGTCGCCCGAGTCCGAAGTCACGGTGCAGGTCGGCGCCGAGCGGGTTCGGCTGTCGCTGACTGCCGCGGCGCAGGGGGATTGGCGGCTGCGGGTCGGCGATCGACATGACCTGGTCACCATCGTGCGGCGCGGTGACACCCTGTTCATTCAGGGCGGCGGCGGCGCGCACGACATCGGCGTGACCTCGTATCTGAGCCATGCCGCCACGGCCCGGCAGGCCAGCGGCCAGTTGCGCACGCCGATGATGGGGATGATCCTTAAGACGCACGTTGCCGTCGGCGAGCGGGTGCGCGCCGGGGACGTGGTGGCGACGATGGAATCGATGAAAATGGAGTTGCGTATCAGCGCCGAGCACGACGGCGTGGTGCGCTCGCTGTCGGTGCAGGCCGGGCAGATGGTCGAGCGCGGCCTGGTCGTGGCGGTGGTTGAGTCCGAAAATGCCGATGAATCGGCGCGCGCATGATCAGAGCAAGAAGTTATTACCTGGAGACCAAGACATGAGTGAAGCGGAAACGGTTTTGTACGACGTGCGCGATGGCATTGCCACTGTGAAGATCAACCGTCCCGAGATTCGTAACGCCCTGTCGCCGGCCGCCGCCAACCGGCTGCATGACCTGTGGGGCGAGGTTGACGCCGATAAAAACGTGCGCGTGGCCATCCTCACCTCGGCCGATTGCGGCACCTTCTGCGCCGGGCTGGACCTGCGCGAGGCTTCGCGCGTCAAGAAGGAAGAGGGCGTGGACATCCTCACCAAGATGAAGGATCCGTTTCACGGGCGCCAGCGCCGCGTCGCCAAGCCCATCATCGCCGCCATGACCGGCCACCTGATTGCCGGCGGCATGATGCTGAGTCTGAACTCGGATTTGCGCGTGGGCTTGAAGGGAACGCAAGTCGGCATTACTGAAACGCGTATCGCCGGCCGCGGCAGCCCGTGGGCTATTCCCCTGCTGTGGATGCTGCCGCAGCCGATGCTGATGGAGATGGTGCTGACCGGCGACCTGTATCCGATCGAGACCTTCCATGGGCTGGGGTTCATCAACTACCTCGAAGACACGCCAGACACCGTGCGCGCGCGCGCCATGGTGCTGGCCGAACGCATCCGCGACAACGCGCCGCTGTCGGTGATGGCGGGCAAGGAGTCGATCCTGAGCGCGATGAGCGCCGGCTGCGAGGCAGGCATTGCATTGGCGCACAACATCTATCGCGAGGCCTATGCGAGCGAGGACGCGCAAGAAGGGCCGCGCGCCTTCGCCGAGAAGCGCAAGCCGGTGTGGAAGGGCCGCTAGCTTGCGTCGCGCCATGAGCGGCGGGTTAACACACTACAATTAAGCCAGCCAACGCTTGCGGCGCCGATAGTGCTTGGCGTCCCTGAAACTCTTGCGGGCGCCGCTGCTGATACCCAAATAAAATTCCTTGACGTCTTCGTTAGCGGCCAGATCGGCGGCCTTGCCGTCCATCACCACCCGGCCGTTCTCCAGGATGTAACCGAAGTCGGCGAATCTGAGGGCGACATTGGTGTTCTGCTCGGCCAGCAGGAAACTCACCTTCTCCTTCTGGTTGAGATCCCGGACGATTTCGAAAATTTCCTCGACCAACTGCGGGGCCAGCCCCATGGACGGTTCATCCAGCAAGATCATGGCAGGCTGAGCCATCAAGGCTCGGCCGATGGCCATCATCTGCTGCTCCCCTCCGGAGGTATAGCCGGCCTGGGAATTCCGCCGCTCCTTGAGCGGGAGAAAGTAGGCATACACCCGCTCCAGGTCGTGCTTGATTTCGGCGCGACCGACCTTGCGCGTATAGGCCCCGGTCAGCAGGTTTTCCTCTACGGTGAGGTGGGCAAAACAGCGGCGCCCTTCCATCACCTGAATCACCCCTTGCTTGACCAGTTCGGGGGGCGTCATTTGATCCACCCGCTTTCCCCTGAATTCGATGGAGCCTTTCGTGACATCGCCGCGCTCGGCCCGCAGCAGGTTGGACACCGCTTTCAAGGTGGTGGTCTTGCCGGCGCCATTCGCTCCCAGCAGGGCGACTATTTTTCCTTCGGGCACGTCCAGGGATACCCCCTTCAGCACCAGGATGACGCGGTTGTAAATGACCTCGATATTATTGACGGTCAAAATGGAATTTCCTTGGACGCTCATGCTGTTTCCTCGGCGCGTGGAGAGGGTCGGCTTATTGAAGATGCAGGGCTAGGCATCAGTGCGGAAAAGGCCAGAGTCTCAGCTTCTGCTTGCCCAACTGCCAGAGCCGGGCCAAACCCAGGGGTTCCACGATCAGGAAGAAAATGATCAGGCTTCCAAATACGAATTGCTCCAAATGGGACAGCATGCCGGGGTCCAACTTCCCGGCAAAGACGGTGGAGGTGAACAGATTGAGGAAGATGGGGAAGAAGACAATGAAAGCCGCGCCGAAAAACGCGCCGACGATGGTGCCCATGCCGCCGATGATAATGATGAACAACAACTGGAACGATCGGGTCAGCTCGAAGGCCTGGGGTTCGACCGTACCCAGGTAACAATAAGCCCACAGGGCGCCGGCGACTCCGAGGTAAAAAGAGCTGATGGCAAACGCCAGCAACTTGGTTTTCAGCATGGGTATGCCGATGACCTCCGCCGCCACGTCCATGTCGCGTATCGCCATCCAGTCCCGGCCGGTGCGGGTACGCACCAGATTCTTGGCCACCAATGCCAGCAGGGTCACGATCACCAAGGTCAGCACGTACCGGGACATGGGAGTATCGAAGGCATAGCCGAACAAAACCATCTTCTGGGCGGTGATCACCCCGGAAGCGCTGTAGTTGGTGAACCATGGGAATTTGGTGAGTACCCACTCGATGAAAAACTGGGAGGCCAGGGTAGCGGCGGCCAGATAAAAACCCTTTACCCGCAGGCTGGGCAAGCCGAACACGATGCCGACCGCCGCCGCGGACAAGCCCGCCAGGATGAACGCCAGCAAAAAGGGCATGCCCTCGATACGCAACATGAAATTATAGGCCGCGAACGCCCCCACCGCCATGAACCCGGCGGACCCCAGGGACAGTTGGCCGGCGTAGCCCGTCAGCAGATTGAGCCCAATGGCGGCCAGGGACAGAACCAAAAACGGAATGAGTATGGCGCTGAACCAATAGTCGTTCCCGATAAAAGGGACCGCCAAGTAGGCGAACGCCAGGATAATCATGACGCCGATCCGATCCTGCCGGATCGGAAAAATTTGCTCGTCGGCGCCGTAGTTGGTCTTGTACTGGCCTGTTTCCCGATAAATCATCTTAAAATCCTCACTCGGCTGTTCGTCCGGAAAGAAGGTGCAAGGGCCTTTTGGAAATTCGCTTCCGTCATACCCGCTCGATGTGCTTTTCGCCGAACAGACCGTCCGGCCGGATCAGCAGGAAGACGAGGGCCAGCGCGTAGGGGAACCAGTTTTCGATGCCCCCTCCGAAGTACGGTCCGATAAACACCTCGGCCAGTTTCTCCGTCGCGCCGATGATCAGGCCCCCGACAATGGCGCCGAGGATCGAAGTGAACCCCCCCAGAATCAACACGGGCAAGGCCTTGAGCACCACCAGGGTAAGGGCGAACTGCACCCCCAGCCGGGAACCCCAGAGCAAGCCCGCCACCAAGGCGACGAAGCCGGCCGCCGCCCAGACCACGGTCCACACGTGCTTTAACGGGATGCCCACCGACATGGCCGCTTGATGATCGTCGGCCACCGCCCGCAAGGCTCGACCGATCTTGGTCTTGTGGAAAAACAGGCTCAGACCCGCCACCAATACTGCCGCGCAGCCCGCCGCGAACAGGTCGAACTGGCTGATGAACACCCCGTAAAAATTGAACGGGATATCGTTGATGCCCAGGTCCAAGCCGTGAACCTGGGAGCCCCATATCATCTGCCCCAGCGCCTCGATCAGAATGCTCAGGCCAATGGTGGCCATGAATAAGGTGATCTGGGGTTGGTTCACCAGGGGTCGCAGCACCACCTTTTCGATTACCACTCCCAACAGCACCATGATGGCCAGGGTCAGCAGCAAGGCCAGCCAGAACGGCACTCCCATGGCCAGGATGCTCACAAAGCTCAAGGCGGCGAACAGCACCATGGAGCCCTGGGCGAAATTCAACACCCCCGAAGCCTTGTAGATCAGCACGAAGCCCAGGGCCACCAAGGAATACATCACGCCGGCCAGCAGGCCGCCGATCAACACTTCTATGAAAAACAGCACGCTATGCTCCTCCAATCAGACCAGTGGGGCTTTAATGACCGACTCCGAGATAGGCGTTGATCACCTCGGGGTTTTGTCGCACCTCGTCGGGGGTGCCGTCGGCGATTTTTCTGCCGTAATCCAACACCACCACGCGGTCGGAAATATCCATCACCACCCCCATGTCATGCTCGATGAGCACCACCGTGGTACCGAATTCATCATTTACATCCAAAGCGAACCGGCACATGGCCTGCTTTTCCTCGATATTCATGCCGGCCATGGGCTCGTCCAACAGCAACAGATCAGGCTCGGCGGCCAGCGCTCGTCCCAGCTCCACCCGCTTTTGCAAGCCGTAGGGCAACATGCCCACGGGGGTGCGCCGAATATCTTCCACGCGCAGAAAATCGATGATCTCCTCTACTTTTCGGCGATGCTTCAACTCTTCGCGGCGGGCCGGGCCGAACCATAAGGCGTTCATCAAGAAATTGGGTTTGATCTTCAGGCTTCGGCCGGTCTTGATGTTGTCGAGCACCGTCATGCCCTTGAACAAGGCAATGTTTTGGAAAGTGCGGCCGATCCCCAATTCGGCGGCCCGATGCGGCGGCATATGGTGGCGAGTCTCCCCCTTGTAGGTCACCGTTCCCGTTTGAGGGTGATAGACACCATTGATGACATTGAGCAAGGAACTTTTGCCCGCGCCGTTGGGGCCGATGATGGCTAGAAATTCCCCCCTGCGGACCTGGAGGCTGATATCGATCAGTGCTTTGATCCCGCCGAAAGAGAGGGAAATGTGGTCTATCTTCAAAATGATATCGCCTAGATGCCTGGATTCCGCCACGAGATCGCTCCTAACTTGCCTTTTTGAGTTCTTCGGGAGTGAAGGTCTGGACGTCCACGATGTTGAGATCGGCTTTCAGCGTTCCGACCCGTCCGTCCTCGAACTTCAGTTGGGTTTCGATCGCGCAGTGATCCTTTCCGCCATATAGAGCATCGATCAATGCCCCGTATTTTTCCACGATGCTCTTGCGCCGCACTTTGCGGGTCCGGGTCAACTCGCCGTCATCGGCATCCAATTCCTTATGCAGGATGAGGAAACGTTTGATCTGGGAACCGAGCAGATGGGAATCGGCGGCAAGGTCCCGATTGACCTGCTCCACGCATTCCTTGATCAAGGCATACACCTCCGGCTTGCCGGCCAGGTCGGTATAGCCGCTATAGGGAAGGTTGCGGCGTTCCGCCCAGTTGCCCGCCGCGGTGACGTCGATGTTGATGAAGGCGGCCACCTCATCCCGCCCGTTGCCGAAGGTGACGGCCTCCTTGATGTAGGGGAAGAACTTCAGCTTGTTCTCAAGGAACTTGGGGGCGAAGATGCAGCCGTTGTTGAGCCGCCCCACATCCTTGGCCCGGTCGATAATGCGCAGATGGCCTTTATCGTCGAAGAAACCGGCATCCCCCGTGAGCAGCCAGCCCTCGTCATTCTTGGCTTCCCGGGTGGCCTGGGGGTTCTTATAGTAGGAATGGAACACCCCGGGACTGCGAACGATGACCTCCCCCGCCTCGGTAATCCTGATTTCGACCCCAGGCATCGGCTTGCCGACGGTAATGGCGTTCACCTCGCCGTCGGGCTGCACCGTCACGATAGCCGAAGCTTCGGTGGCGCCATACAATTGCTTGATATTTATCCCCAGGGATCGAAAGAAGGCGAAAAGATCCGGACCGATGGCTTCTCCGCCGGTCATAGCCAGCCGCATGCGGCTGAATCCCAATACGTTCTTGAGGGGCTCATACACCAGGAAACCGCCGATGGCATAAAGCAGCCGATCCATCACCGATACCGGCTTGCGATCCAGTATCGCAACGCCGGCCTGGCGGGCCACTCCCATGAAGTAGTGGAACATTTTGCGCTTGAGCCAGGCCGCGTCCTCCATGCGGATCATCACCGACGTCAGCAGGTTTTCATACACCCGCGGAGGGGCAAGATAATAAGTGATCCCGATCTCGCGCAAATCGGTCAGCATGGTCTCGGCGCTCTCGGGACAATTCACGCAGTAGCCGGCGATGTGGGCCTGGCAATAAGAGAACAGGTGATCCCCGATCCAGGCCATCGGCAAATAGGACAATACCTCCTCATCCGGCTGGATACGCTCGCATTCTATGGTGTTCCGGCTGGTCGCGATCAGGTTAGCGTAAGTCAGCACCACCCCTTTGGGCTGGCCGGTGGTGCCCGAGGTATAAAGTATCGCCGCTATGTCGGACCCCGACCCCTGGGTGACTTCCTTAAGAAAAAAGTCCGGGTGTTCTTGATCGAAGATTTTGCCCAGGCCTTGAATCTCTTCATAACTGTCGAGAAACGGAAAGTCGTAGTGCCCCAGGCCGCGGGGCTCGTCGTAGATGATCAATTCGACGCGGGGAATACGCTCCTTCATTTCCAAGAGCTTGTCCACCTGCTCTTGGTCTTCCACCACCACGAAGCGGATTTCCGCATTGTCGATGACGAACACCATTTCCTCGGCCACTGCGTCCTGATACAGCGGAACCGGGATGCCCCCCAAAGCCTGGGTGGCAGCGGCGGCCCAATAGAGGCGCGGCCGATTGTCGCCGATTATGCCCAGTTTGTCGCCCCGCTTGAAACCCTTGGCCGCCAAGCCGCAGGCAAGAGCCCGCGCTTCGGCGGCGTATTCGCCCCAAGTCCAGGATTGCCAGATTCCGAAATCTTTTTCCCGAATCGCCGGCCGAGCGGGCCGACTTTTCAGATGATCAAGCAATAGCTTGGGAAAAGTGTCCGACAGTGCGACACTCCGCTCACCGGTCGTTTCCATGAATCCCCCTCCGGAGACTTCGTTTCAATATTTCCCCACTCCTGCCGTTCGGCAGCGGTGAAGATCGAACCGCGGAACGCGGCGAAATTCCAAACTCTTATTAATTATTAGCGTGCTGGATAAAGCGGAAGGAGTTCCCCCTTACCGGAGGTAACGATTCCTTGCGCAAGTCCAGAACCCGACCGAAGGCCCTCCGGCCGGGCCGATCCAGGCGGCTACATTTCCTTAGAGCAATCCCGCAGCGCCACGTTTTTCTCCTTGGCATACTTGAGAGACTGCTCTTCGATGATGGGCCGCACCACGGCGGGGTCACTGGGAATCCAGTCACTGATGACGATCCACTTCTTGCCGTCCCATTGCTGGAACTTCACCGCCCCGCCTCCTTCGTGATTGTCGCAGGAGAGTTTCATCGGTTGGGCCAAGCCCAAGGCCCCCAACTGCCGAAGCCTGGCGTTGTCGAGGGTCACATGTTCCAACCCCCACTGGATCTGCTCGCCGTTAAGGGGCTTCTTGCCGAATTTCCCCTGGGCCACACGGATCGCCTCCGTCACGATGATGGCGTGGACGATGCCCCGGTTGTAATAGGAACTGCCAACCCGCTTGGGATCCTCCATACCGCCCTTTTTCCCGCCGCTGTAGAGCTGTTTGATGATCTCCTGGATCAGCGGAAAAGTGGTTTCGCTGGGTCCCAAGGTGGTGCTGATGTAGCCCTTCGCGCCTTCTCCTACTCCGACCACGTCCTCTTCGGCGCCGGCCCACCACCATCCCACTATCCTATCCATGGGGTAACCCACTTTCTGGGCGGTTTTCAAGGCTGCCGGCCCTGCCACCCCGGCGGTACGCAAAATCACCCAATCGGGCCGAATCTGCCGTACTTGCAGCCACTGGGCTTGCTGCTCCGCCCCGGGAAGGGCGAGTTCGATATTGTGGATCTCGAAACCGTATTGCTTGGCTTGCTTATCCATCAGCGGGATGGATTCCTTGGAGGCGGCAATACCGAGATAAACGTGGGCGATCTTTTTGCCCTTCAACTTATCGAAGCCGCCTTCCCGCTGGGCAAGGTAGTTGACGATGGCGACATGCTCGCTCAAGTAGTTGGAGACCAAGGGAAATACATAGGGAAAGACCCGGCCGTCGGAAGAATCGGTTCGCCCGGAACCGACCGCCACCAGAGGGAATTTGTCCGCCCTGGCCCGCTCGGTCAGGGCATAGGTGACGCCGGTGTGGTAACTGCTTAATACGGTGGCGCCGTCCTTGGTCTTGAACCGCTCGTAGCACTCCACCCCGCGGTCAAGCTTGTACTCGGTTTCGCACTCCTCCCAGACCAGCTTCACCCCGTTGATCCCCCCATCCCGCTGGTTCAGCACAGTCATATAGTCTATGAAGCCCCCGAAGATCCCCGTTCCGATAGGGGCGATCGGCCCCGTCCGAATGGCAGGCAGGGGGATGAATTGATCGGCCGCAACAGCCGGGACTGCGCTCCCCGACACCGCCGCCACCATGCCCACCATGGCGACTTTTCTCCTCCATTGCGAATTCCACATCGTGTTGCCTCCTTTTATCGGTAATTTACACGCCGGTCATGCAAGGCGAACCAACAACGAACCTGAAAAATTCTTACGCGGAACCATATCGAAATAAAACCGGCCTTGTCCGAGCCGGAGGGGTACACCCTCTGTTGTTTTCACATCCAGAGCCCTCACGATTCCTTGGAACAGTCCCTCGGCGCAATCCCTTTTTCTTTGAAAATAATTTATGTCTTCTCCCGATAAAAAACTAATTTTTGTAAAAAAATCGTGGACCCGGACTCGAATTCCTTGTATGGTTTGGTCTCATCGGCCCAACCATTTCTTTTCCACCTCATGGCGCTGAATTTTCCCGGTACTGCTGCGGGGAAAATCCGCCGCGTTCACGAAACGGATTTCCTTGGGAAGCTTGTAGCCGGCCAACTGCTGCCGGCACATGGCCAACAGCCCTTCCGCCGCGACCTCGGAAGATTTGGCGGCAACGAAGGCGATGGGAACCTCTCCCCATTTGGGGTCGCTCTTCCTCACCACCACGGCGTCCGCAACCTCGGGATGAGAGAGTAAAACCCGCTCGATTTCGGCCGGATAGATGTTTTCTCCGCCGGATTTGATGAGATATTTCACCCGGTCGACGAAATTCAGGGTGCCGTCGGGATTGCGCACAAACATATCCCCCAGGTGAAACCAGCCTCCGCGGAAATCCTTGGCATTGGTTTCCGGCGCCTGCCAATAGCCGCTGAACAAAGTGGGACCGCGCACCGCCATCTCCCCCGGCACGCCGACCGGAACATCCCTATCCTCGGGATCCACCAAGCGGATGTCGCAAAAATTCGATTCCCGCTTCGACAGGGATTTGGCCACTTCTCCGACAGGAATAAGCGCTCCGGTAGCCGGAGGAAGCCCGGTCTCGGTGCTGCCGAAGCTGTTGACATAGGGGGCTTGCAGCAGGCTTGTCAGTTCGGCAATCTGATGCAGCGGCACCAAGTCGGCCATGGCCCCCACCTGCTTGATGGATTTGACCTTGGGCTTGCGGCGCTTTAGGCCTTCGATCAGGGATTCGATCATTCCCGGCATCGCCACCAGCCAGCCGATGGGCTCCCGCTCCAGGACATCGCACAGCAAGTCCGTATCGAGGCCATCCCACACCAGAACCTTGCCCCCGAGCATCAAAGTGCCCAGGCTGAAATCGGTTGCCGCCATGTGAAATAGCGGGGACCACGCGATGTAGCTATCCCGGCGGGTAATGCCGAACTCGGAGGCGAACGCCGTCAAGCGGGCGATCATGGCGCGATGGCTGATGACCGCGCCCTTCGGAAATCCGGTGGTGCCGCTGGTATAAAGGATCACCAGCCCATCCTCGGGCTGCACCTGCGCCTGCGGCTCCTGCTCCGAGGAACGCTCCAGCATGGCTTCGTAATCACCGCCTAGGCGCACGACCTGGGACACCCGATGGTCAATGCGCTGGAGATTCGGCGCATAACGTGCGGAAACGAAGATCAGCGAAGGCGAGGTCAGTCGAATGCAGTGCACCAACTCCGAATCGGAAAGCCGCCAATTGAGGCAGGGCACGATAGCCCCCAGTTTAGCGGCCGCCAATTCAAGCTCAACGTAAGGAATGCAGTTTTCCGCCAGGATGGCGACCCGGTCGCCCCGCTTGATTCCCTGGGTCGCTAGGGCGTTGGCGAGACGGTTGACCCTTCGGTGCAATTGATCGAAGGTCCGTTGCGTGGAGATGTCCTGAATCGCGACGGCTTCGGGCTGAATCCGCGCCTGCTTGCGCAGCAGGTCGCCGACGGTCAGATGGAAAGCTTCCGGGTACGACGGCAGCATGACCTACTCCTGCGGCAACGACTTGATTTTCTGTCGCGGTATGCTAGACGCAAAACCCCCTCGCCGCAAGAGACTCCCCCCTGGAATTAGGCGACTTGTTCGGGTATGCTGGCAACTCGCAGCGCACGGCGGGCACGACTTCCGACGCATTTGCAGTATGACATTCCGTCACCACCGCGACAACAAATCAGGAGACCATCCCATGTCCCTTAACCGCTTCACCCAAACCCTCAAACAGGCCGGTTGTGCCGTCACCCTGGGTATCACCGTGCTGGCCGCCGGGCCTGTTCCCGCGGCCGAACAATTCGTTCCCGTCAACACCATCCGCATCGGGCCCATCGCCTCCATCGGCATCGGCATTGCCGCGGGCTGGCTCGATTACATGAATCTCATCAACGATCGGGACGGCGGCGTTCACGGCGTCAAGCTGGTTTGGGAAGAATGCGAATTCCAATACAAGGCGGACCTGGCCATCGAGTGCTACGAGCGGATGAAGAACCGGGTCCCCACCGGCATGCCGTTCTATAACACCCTCAACACCCCGGCCTCCTATTCCCTCACCGAGCGCGCAGGCCAGGACAAGGTGCCGCTGATCAACATCGGCCTGGGCCGGGCCGATGCCGCCGACGGCCGGATCTTCCCCTGGGTGTTTCCCCTCATGACCACCTACCAAAGCGCCAACACCGCCCTGGTGCAATACATCGGCCAGCAGGAAGGGGGCATGGACAAGCTCAAGGGCAAGAAGATCGGCTTCATCTACCACGACACCGCCTACGGCAAGGAAGTGCTGCCCATCCTGGAGCTGCAAGCCAAGAAATACGGCTTTGAACTCTTTATGATTCCGGTGGCGCCGCCCGGCGCCGAACAGCAATCCCATTGGCTGCTGGTCCGCCAGCAAAAACCCGACTGGATCCTGATGCGAACCCTGGGGCCCATGACCATCGCCGCCCTCAAGAACGCCCAGCGGGTGGGTTATCCCACCGACCACATGGTCGGGGGATGGTGGTCCAGCACCACCGACGACATGGTGGCCGCCGGGGATGCCGCCAAGGGTTATATCGGCGGCCACCTCTATGCCGACGGCGCCAATTTTCCCGTCACCCAGGAGATCATCAAGCGCTATTACAGCGGCGGGCCCAAGAAGGGCAACATGGCGGACTCCAAGCTGGTGGGTAGTTCCAACTACAACCAAGGCCTTGCCATGGCCATCATGAAAATCGAAGCGATCCGGGTGGCCATGGACAAGTACGGCAAGAAACCCGTCACCGGCGAGCAGGTGCGCTGGGCCCTGGAGCACCTCAACCTCGACGACAAGCGCTTGAAACAACTGGGCGCCTCCGGCTTGATGCAGCCCCTCAAGACCTCCTGCGCCGACCACGAAGGTGGCGGCTCGGTGCGCTTCAATCAATGGGACGGCGCCAAGTGGGTGGCAGTGAGCGAATGGGTGAAATCGGACCAGGCGGTGGCGCGGCCCTTCCTGGAAGAAATGGCGGCCAAGTTCGCCAAGGAGAAAAACATCACTCCGCGGGATTGTTCCAAGGAGAAATAAGGATCCGGCGCCGTTCCGCGGCGCCGACTCACCGCGAATCGCGCCCTCGGGCGCGATTGTTTTTGGTGCGCCCGAGGGCGCGCTCAGTACGACTTCGGTAAACCCAGCACGTGTTCGCCGATGTAGTTGAGCAGCATTTCGTTGTTGATCGGCGCGATTTCCATCAGCCGCACCATCGGCCACAGCGTCACGATGTCGTAGTCGCGGTCGAAACCGTAGCCGCCGTGGGTTTGCAGCGCGGCGTCGACGGCGGCCACGGCCGCCTGCGAGCCCAGCAGCTTGGCCATGTTGGCGTGGGCGCCGGCGTCCTCGCCGGCGTCGAAGCGCTCGGCGGCGTTATCGGTCATCAGCCGCGCCGCCTCGAGCTGCGCCTTGGCCTGCGCCATGCGGTGCTGCAGCGCTTGATACGAGCCGATCGGCTTGCCGAAGGTCTTGCGCTCCTTCGAATAGGCTACCGCTTTGGACAGCGCATAGTCGCCCAGGCCGATGGCGGCGCCGGCGGCCAGGAGGCGCTCCGAGTTCAGGCCCTCGAACATCAGCTTGGCGCCCTTGCCGGCCTCGCCGATCAGCGCGTCGGCGGGCAGTTCGACGCCGTCGAAGAACACCAGGTACTGGCGCTCGGCGGTCTCGACCTGAATGTTGAGTTGCGTCAGCTCGATGCCGGGCGTCTTCATGTCGAGCACGAACAGCGACATGCCCTCGGTGCGCCGCTTCACCTCGCTCGCCTTGGTGGTGCGTGCCACCACGAGCATATGGTCGGCGTCGCGCGCGCCGGAGATGAACACCTTCTGGCCGTTCAGCGTCCAGCCGCCGGCGTCGGTGCGCGTGGCGAGAGTCGACATCGCGAAGCTGTTGGTGCCGGCATTCGGCTCGGTGATGGCAAAGCACATCTTCGTCTCGCCGCTGCAGGTCGGCGTGACGAACTTGCGGATCTGCTCCGGCGTGCCGTGGCGCACGATGGGTACGCGCGCCAGTCCGGTGACGACCAGGAACAGCGTGGGCACGCCGGCCAGCGCGAGCGCCTCGTTGAGCGCGGTGATCTCCAGCACGCCGCCGCCGGAGCCGCCGTACTCCTCTGGGACGGACAGGCCGAGCAGGCCGAACTCGCCGAGCTTCTTCCACAACTCGTCGGGGAAGCGGTCTTCCTTGATGCACTGGAGGATGTAGCTGCGCGGGTACATCGTGGTGACGCCGCGCGCGGCTTCCTGCACGTCGCGGATGCGCGTGCGCAGGGCGGCGGTGGTGTTGTTGCCGTTGACTGTCGAAGGCGTGTTCATCGTGCGTCCATGTGCCGGGTTGGGTGGCCGGCGCTATAGAAGTGCCATGTCGGCCGGGATCGGCACCGGAAAATCGAGCAGCAGTTGCGCGTAGGCTTTGCCCTGCGGGTCCATGCGCACCGAGGCGATGCCGCCGCCGCCCAGGGCTTCGTGCATCAGAAAATTCAGCGCCTGCGTGCCGGGCAGGTCGAAGCGCTGCACGCGGCCCTTGACGAGGTGGGCGAACCAGGCGGCTACGGCCGGTTCCGTCAGGGCGGCGCGGATGAAGGGCAAGTACTGGGGTTTGCGCGCGAGGATGCCGATGTTGGCGGCGTCACCCTTGTCGCCGCTGCGTCCCCACGCCAGTCGCACCAGCGGCAGCGTGCGTGTGCCGCGCGCGAAGGCGTCGGCGCCGGGCAGGGGGCCGCCGACCTGGGGCAGCGCCGCCGGATCGAAGGGCTTGCCCCCCCACTGCGGCACGACCACGGCCTGGCCGCCCATGTCGATGCTCGCCGATACCTGCGTCTTGGGAATCAGGCAGGAGAACAGCCGCACCACCGGCTGCACCTTGGGCCGGCCCCCGGTGAAGCCGGTGATGGCCGGGGCCGACATCAGCGCCATCGGCGCTACCTCGCGCGAGAACAGCTCGAGCGCATCCTTGACCGGATGGCGCACGCCGACCTTGAGCATCACTTCGCGCGCGGCGGGCCGCGCATGCGGGCCGTAGGTGTCTTCGGCACCGATGGCCTCGACACAGGTATCGGTGAAGTCGGGCCAGCCGCGCTGCGCATAATGGCGGCGCATGCGCGCCAGCAGGGCGGCGCCGACGCGCCGCGCTTTGGCGCCCGCATCGATGCCGCCGATCATGAACAGGCTCATGGCCCTGAAGCCGTCGGCGTAGGTCACGCTGACCTTGGCCTGGTCGGTCGGCGCGAGACCGCGTGCGCCCTTGACCTCAACGCGGTCGGATCCGTCCTGGGTCAGTGTGACGCCGGTGAAGTCGCACACCACGTCGGGCAGCACATAGGCGCGCGGGTCGCCGATTTCGTAGAGCATCTGCTCGCCCACCGTCGAGGGGCAGACCAGTCCGCCGGTGCCTTCGGGTTTGGTGATAACGAAGCTGCCGTCGGCGCGGCATTCGGCGATGGGGAAGCCCACGTCGTCCCAGCCCGGCACCGTCTCCCAGTCGGTATAGTTGCCGCCGGTGACATGCGTGCCGCACTCGATCAGGTGACCTGCCAGGCTGCCTTGCGCGAGGCGATCGTGATCGGCGGCGGTCCAGCCAAACGCATGGATCAGCGGCGCCAGCGCGACCGCGCTGTCGACACAGCGGCCGGTGACCACGATGTCGGCGCCGGCATCCAGCGCGGCAGCAATGGGGAACGCGCCGAGATAGGCGTTGGCGCTCATCACCTTCTGCGGGAACGGCTCGCCGGAGAACATTTCCTTGACGCCGGCCGCCCGCAACGCTTCCAGCCGGGGCATCAGGTCGTCGCCCAGCACCGCGGCGATCTTCAGATCGACGCCTTCGGCCCGGGCAGCCGCGACCAGTGCTGCGCGACAAGCGGACGGGTTGACGCCGCCGGCGTTGGCAATGACTTTGATGCCACGCGACTTCAGCTCCTTCATCAAGGGCTGGATGGACGTCACGAAATCCGGTGCGTAGCCTAGCGCCGGGTCTTTGACCTTGGCTCGGATCAGCAGCGACATGGTGATCTCGGCCAGATAGTCGAACACCAGGACATTGATGCCGCCGCGCTGCACCAGTTGGGCGGCGGCGAACTCGCTGTCGCCCCAGAAACCCGAGGCGCAACCGATGCGAAGCGTGCTTGGTTTCATGCTTGTCTCCTTTGGTTGTCGGGGTTTTGAATCAGGCGCGAGTGGAAACGCCGGCGCGCGGCCAGAACACGCGCCGGATGCCCTTCGCCGTGGCGCAGATATTGCCGACGGCGACTTCCTCCGCCTCGATGCCCTGAGCACGCAGGCAGGCGCTCTCGTTCCAGCGGCGCTTGTGCTCGGCGATGCGCTCGTGCTCGGATGGGGCAGCGTTCAAGCTTGGTACTCCGTTGGGGTCGTTGTTGTGGCGGCGGGTGTTCAAAGCAGCGCCAGTTGCTCGATGCGTTGCACATGTGCTGCCAGTGATCGTTTGGCCAGCGGCCAGAGCGTTTCGGCTGTGTCGTCGTAGGCGAGAGCCACCCACGCGTCGGGGCCGGCCTGGGGCGCCGAACGCATGGCGGCCAGTACCTTGGCCTCGCGCCGCAGCCGGTGCGCCTTCAACTGCGCAATGGCCCCTGCGGCAAAGCCGATCACATGGCCATGCGCCGGCAAGATGAACTCGATGTTGTCTTGTTCGCAGGCCGCCGCCAGACGGTCCAGCGAATCGAGGTAGGCGCTCATGTCGCCGTCCGGCGGGTCGATGATGGTAGTGCTGCCGCTCAGGATGTGGTCGCCCGAGAACAGCAGCCCGTCTTGTTCGAGCACCAGGCAGAGGTGATTGGCGGCATGGCCCGGTGTGTGCACCACGCGCAGGGTGATCGGGTGCTCGCCGTCGCGCAGCGCCAGACGCTCGCCGTCGCCCAAGGCGCGGTCGGGTGTGAACTGCGAAGCCGCTCGAGCGGTTGCGGCCGACGCCAGACCCAAAACAGGCGGCGTGCGGCCTGTCAGGCGGGCGCAGGCGGCGGCCAGCGGCCGCGCCGCCGGCGAGTGATCGGGGTGCGAATGGGTGCAGACGATCGCCTCGACCTCACCCGCGGTCAGCGCGAGCAGGCGTTCGACGTGGTCCGTGTGCAGGGCGCCCGGGTCGATGACGATGTAGCCGCTGTCCGCGCTGCCCACGATGTAGCTGTTGGTGCCGGGTCCCGTCATGACGCCGGCGTTGGGAGCCGTCAGGCGCCGCAGGTGGCGCAGCAGTGGAACCGGCCGCTCATGCTGCCAGTCGAGCGAGTGTTCAATTTGCCCGTCCGGGCACACCAGCGCGAGCTCGCCGTAGGGCGGTTCGTGTTCCATGAAGCGCCGCGCTTGACCCGCGACAAGGCCGCCTCGCGGGCAGGAGTTCCACAGCGGTTCGTCCTGCGCGCAAGCCGCGAGCGCCTGCTCGGCGCCGGCGAAAGCCGACAACCAGTGCAAGGTGCGGATGGTCGGAAAGATCATGAAGAAGTTGCCGGCCCGGTGCCGCGCGAGCGCGTCATGCGGCCTGACCCAGACCGGTTCGAACTGCTCCAGTTCGTCGGCCACCGGCTCTTGCCGCTCGGGCATCAGCGCGGCGAAGAATGCGGCGTCGAAGCGCTTGGGCACGTCGCGGTCGGTGGTCCAGCGTGCTAGCGCGCGCACGCTATCGACAGCCAGCAACCAGCCCCTGGATTGCAATTGCGGGTACAGCGCAAGGCCGCGGTCCAGACCTTGAAGGTCCGCCGTGGTGACCGGCGTGCCGTCCGAGCGCGCCGCCAGCAGGACGCCCAATTCCTCGAAGGTTTCCCGCAGGGCCGCCAGCACCGCTGCGCGCTGCAGCCCCTCCATGCCCGGCTTGGCTCGCGCCGGCGGATGTGCGTGCCGGTCTTCCGCGTCGATGCGCCCGCCCGGGAATACGTAGGCGCCGGGCAGGAAGCTCGCGTTCGGCGAGCGCCGCGTCATCAACACCTCGACGCCACGCTCGCCATCGCGCAGCAGCAGCAGCGTGGCAGCCGGGAGCGCGGCTACGGGTTGCTTTCGCGGGTGCAGTTGCTGTGCGGCGCGGACCATGGGGCAGCGTCGGGGAGCGCCTCAGGCGCTGGCCGAATTGGCGCGCAGCAGCGCGTCAAGGGTGCGCTCGAGATGCATGATGGAGTTGCATTCGCGGGCTATGTGGCAATAGGGCGCGTAGCGCTTCATTTCCGAGTCGCCCAGACCCCAGAACGCGACCGGCTCGGGGTTGAGCCAGATGATCCGGCGGGCGCGCTGGTAGAGCAACTGCATGACTTCGGTCCGGGCTTCGCCGCGGTTGTTGCGCGCATCGCCGAGGATCAGCACCGTGGTGCGGCGACCGATGTCATCGAGCAACTGCTCGCGGATGTCGAGCAGCACCTGCCCGTAGTCGGTGCCGCTGCCGCCCACCGCCTGCATCACTTTGTCGACCGCCTGTTCGACCGGGAGCGATTCGAAGGTCTCGCTCACGTCGACGAGGTGATTGGTGAACGCGAAGCTGCGCAGGTCGCTCACCTGCTCGCCCAGGCTATGCAGGAACAACAGCAGGAAGCGCGCGTATTGGCGCACCGAGCCGCTGACGTCGCAGATCGCCACCACGCGCGGCCGATCGACTACCTTGGCGCGCCAGAAGGTCTCGAACATCACGCCGTCGTAGGCCGCGTTCCTGCGCAGGGTCTTGCGGAAGTCGAGCTGGCCGCGCACCCGGCGCTTCTTGCGCCGCGAGTGGCGCTCGGCCAGCCGCTTGGCCATCTTGTACACGATGACGTGCATGCGCGCGAAATCGCGCGCCTCGATGTTGGACAGCCTCTGCGACAGCAGGAAGTCGTCGTGCAACTGGCGCGTAGGTGCCGTCCCGTAGAGCGCGAGCTTGCGCTCGACGTAGTTGCGCACCTCCTCGAACAGTCGTTTGCGCGCCAGCTCGAGCCGGCGGGCATGCTCGGGCGCGAGGGTCTGCCGTCGCGCGTCGGCAATCTCGCGCTCCAGCGATTCCAGGCCCATGGCCTGCTGGATCTTCTGCGTGTAGTAGCCCTTTTGCGTGAAGAACCAGATGTCGGTCAGTCCGATCTCCCGCGCCGCTTCCTGCATGCGCTTGGCCAGCGCCGCCGAGTCGCCCGACAGCAGCAACTGCGACAAGGCCTGGCCGCCGCCGCCGCGGCAGCCGCCGGAGCCGCCCGCGCCGGCGGCGCCCTGCGACTTCGCCGGCTCATCGCCCGGTGGCGCTGCCGCCTCGCTCGGGCCGGCGCCCGAAGCGGGCTCTGCCGGGGCCTGCGGCGCAAGCGTCTTTTCGAAGGACTCGAAGCGAAAGAAACGCTCGAACACGTCGTCGCACAGGGCTCGGTCGGGGATCGTCTTCGCCAGCGTCGCGCCGAGCGCGCTTTTCAGCAAAGTGCGGTCGCTCCAGCCGACCAACTGGACGGCGCGAGCCGCATCCACCTGCGCGTTCAGGCTGACCTCGAGGTCACTGCCGCGCAGCGCCTTGAAGAAGTCTTCAAGCGTGGCTTGCATGGTGGATCTGCGCGTCCTTGCGCGCCTGGTTCAGCAGGGCCGGCAGTTGCTCGCCCGCCGAGGCGATGTCGCCCTCGAATTTCAGGAACACGTTCAGGGTTTCGCGCACCAGGTCGAGGCTCAGATGCTCGGCATTGAGCAGCAGCAGCGTCTTGGCCCAGTCGATGGTCTCGCTGATCGAGGGCTGCTTCTTCAAGTCGAGCTGGCGCACCGCCTGGATGAAGGCCACCAGCTCGCGGTTCAGCGCGGCCGACAAACCCGGCACGCGCCGCTCCAGAATGCGCCGCTCGAGCGCCGGCTCGGGAAACGGAATGTGCAGGTGCAGGCAGCGGCGCTTGAGCGCGTCGCTCATCTCGCGCGTGTTGTTGCTGGTGAGGAAGACGATGGGCTTGACTTTGGCCTTGATCGTGCCGAGTTCGGGGACCGACACCTGAAAGTCCGACAGCACCTCGAGCAGGAAGGCCTCGAACTCGGGGTCGGACTTG